>DFIZ01000015.1 GCA_002372855.1 Bacteroidales bacterium UBA3684 | reverse complement strand
AGCACCTGCTGCACCTCGGCGGCGCTCATCTGTTCCGGCCGGCCCTCCATCACGTCGCGGATGGCGGCGGCATAATCGTCAATGTTCAGGCTCTTTCCCAAGCCCATACCAATCAGTTGGTGGCCAATGTTGTGGCCCAATGCATAGCTTAATTTATCCATAATGCTTTCAATAACGGCGTTTGTCGGGTTTTATTGTGGGCGGGTCCCTTAAAGCCGTATTTTTGCTCGCTGGCGATATTTTTTTCGGGGCAATAAAAATGCAATATTGCCGTTATTCGGGAAAACTGTTAAAAAAAATGATGGCGAAAGATTGGAGTGGCTTTTGGCACAAGGTCGTGCCGGGCGTCAATGTGTTGTTGGTTGCAATCTGCATTTGTGGCAACGTTGCAAGTAACGTGGGTTTCTGCCGTCCAGTGTTGTGGGCCGCCATTGTGCAGGCGGTCAGTTTTCTGAATGTCATCGGTTTCACAAGGTTGGAACAGACGCGGCTGAGGGTCGTGAATGCCTTGCTGTGCGGCATCAGCACATGTGTGTACGTCTACTGGTGCCTGTTTCTTGGTATGTGGGTGATGTTTATGCCTGTGCCGCTGTGGTTTCTGTTTCTGCTGGTGTGGCGCAATATGGTTCGCCCTGTTTTCGCTTCCGCAAGGTGGTGGTACCTGGCTGGCATACTGCTCTGTGTCCTGTTCGCCCTCAGCTGCGGCAAAGGCTACAGCTCTGCGTGCAAGGCTTACGATGAAGGCCGCGTGCCCGACGGCAATCCGATGACGGAGCGCATCGCCGGTATGAAGTTCCTTTACCATACGGAATACTGTCTTTACGATGGCTGGCGGCCACCGCGGCACGACCCGGCCCTGGTGCTCGGAATGAGGCTCAACGACAATCGCGACCCACTCGCAGGCATGGACTTGGAAAGCCGTGTGGCGTTGTATCGGGAGATGTATCCCGACCGTCCCGTCGTCCTTGGGTGTGCCTGCAGCGTGGAGTCGGCACTCAACGGATATTCCACCGACCCATTATGGGAGGAAAACAATAAAAGCAACTGAAAATGAAAAGGATAATCTATATCACCATAGGATTGATTTGTGTGGGCTTGGGTGTGCTGGGCGTGATTGTTCCGGGCCTTCCCACGACGCCGTTCCTGCTGCTGGCGTCGTGGCTTTTCTACCGCTCGTCGCCGCGTCTGCAGCAATGGCTGCTCGACTCCTGGCTGGGCAAGTATATCCGTTCCTACCACAGGCACGGAGGCATGACGGCCACCCAGAAGGCCGGCGCCGTGGGGGTGATGGTGTTTTTTGTGCTCCTCTCGGCGTTTGTCTTCATCCCCTCCACCTCGGTGGCGCGGCCCATAGTGCTTGCCGTCGGCGCTGTGGGTGCGCTGACGGTCATCTTTGCGGTCCCCAACGCCAAGAACGACGATTGAAATCTCAGCGGCTCATGCGCTGGCGGAGGTAGAGGATGGCGGCGGCATAATCGTCAATGTTCAGGCTCTTTCCCAAGCCCATACCAATCAGTTGGTGGCCAATGTTGTGGCCCAATGCATAGCTTAATTTATCCATAATATATTAAAACGTCTTTTACAGAAATTTATTGTATCTATATAAATAGAAAAAAATATTTTGTCGGATGGAATATTATTTGTACTTTTGCAAATCGGAAAAAGAATGAAACATAAACACAAGAATTCAAAAATATGAAAAACTTTTACCGCCTGTTTTGTATGGCTTTTTTGGCAGTGTTGTTCGTCTCGTGCAGTGACGACGACCATTTCTACAAGTTCAAGATGGACCGTGTCAACCTCAACGGTGCCAATTATCTGGCTCTGGCAGGTGGACATAACGGCACGAAAGAGAACGTCAGCAGCCAGCAGTATCTCTACAGTATTGACGAGGAGGGCAATATGAACATTGTCGCCTACGAGTATCAGTGTGACGACAATGGGGTGGCCAGCGAGCTGAGTCGCAAACTGACGCTAACGATCAACCAGATGGTGCCCGTGGGCGACAAGTACATCTGGCTTGTGGGCTGCCGTTACGAGTGCGACGACTATAGTGGATTCAGCGAGAGTATGCAGGACGCTATCCGCGACATGGTGAACCACAGCAAACAGAATTTCGGCGAGAACTTCCTCATCCGTAAGAACGACGGCAAGATATTCGACCTGAACGAGGTAATTATCAAGTTTCCCATCGTGTCAATTTATGTTCCCGGCCTTGGAAGCGTGGGTTTGGTAGGCTATGGCGGCGACAATGGGCTGCCCGTCGACGGCGACCTTACGGGCGACCGCCTGCGCAAATTGGGACTCATCAACCAACTGGGCGACGACATCTACCTGGCTTCGGGCACCTATTATGGCGGCCTCACCCGGCTGCACGACAATGGCAGCTCCATCTCGTTCTATAATGTGCTCGACTACAACATCGGCTACTCGGTCACCGACAACCAGGGACACTTGGGCACCACCATCTGCTACACTGGCAACTCGCCCGACGTAGCCTCCATCATGGCCCCCAACGGCACCCTGCCCGCCATACAGGGCATACCAGGCAACGACTATCGGCCCGAGATGCGCTGTATCGGTGGCAAGTTCTTTGTTTCGGCCTATGTTGAGATTTGGGAAGGGAACGAATATATTACGACCACCGACAGCATCTACCTTGTCGACGTCAGCACCTCGCCGGCTACCGCCACCGCTGTGGCCGAGGGCTATTTCACCGGCGACCAGTACGAGACCTACTCGACGACGGTCTATGTCAGCGACGAGGAGAACTACTCTTGGGTCAGCGGGACGACGCTCTTTACCTTCAACTCAAACACCTACCAGCTCACCGAAAGCTCGCTGCCTGCCGGCTGGCCCCAATACAGCCTGTTCGATGCCGAGGGCTACTGCTATGAGCCGCATATGAACGGTGGCTTGCAGAGCTTTACCATCTATAACCTCGCTACACTGCAGACTGAGGAGGTTACGTGCGACCGCTCACAGGTGCCTGCCTTCAATTTCGAGACAGGCTGTAACTACGACGGTGGCCTGGGAGCTTTCATCGAGAGCGTTATCATGGCCGACGGCTCTACGACGACCCTTATCACCGACGTGAAAGGACCCCAGCGCGGCATCACACGCGTGGGTGGCCAGACGGAGTCCAATAACAATATCGAGATCAGTACGCTGATTCCGCTCAACTAATAAGACATGCCAGCAAAGCCCCTCAGCTACTCGCTCATGCGCTGGCGGAGGTAGAGGATGGCGTCGATGTTGCGCGGTACCTGAAGGTCCAGCGTGCCGCTGACGATGCCGATGACATGACCCTTGCGCACAGCGTCGAGGGTGTTGTAGGGCTTCATGCCGCAGAAGGCGGCGCTGTCCTCGCGGCGCACGATAATGTAGTCGGGATTCTCCTGCATCAGGGCTTCGAGGCTGTAGTTCCAACCCTCGACCTCTTCGGCAATGTTGCGGCCTCCAGCCATGCGGATGATGTCGTTGATGAAGGTGTTGCCCCCGGCGGTGAAATTGCCCGTGGGACCGAAGCCGACGACATAGTAGCAAGTTGAAAGTTGAGAGTTGAAAGTTGAAAGTGAAGTGTCGGCCAATAATCTTTCCACTTTCCACTTCAAACTTTCCACTAGGCTGTCGGCCTCCTTTTCCTTGCCCACCAGGCGGCCGATGGCGCGGATGTTGTCGTAGAGGGCTTCGAACCGGGGCTTCTCGATGACGCACACCATCGGGGTGCCCATCTGGTCCATCTGGTCGGTGGCTTTCTTGCCCACCATGGAGCCGCTGATGACGAGGTCAGGATTGAGCGAGAGAATCTTCTCGATGTTCAGGTTGCTGATGCCGCCGACGGTGGGAATCTGCAACGCCTCGGCGGGGTACTCGCAGAAGTCGGTGCGTCCCACGAGGAGGCTGTCGGCGCCGAGGGCGTAGATGATTTCCGTCACGGCAGGGGAGAGGCTCACCACGCGTTGCGGGTGGGCGGGGATGACGACGGTGCGGCCGTAGTCGTCGGTGACGGTGTCGGTGGTAGCGGCTTGCTGTTGCGGCCCGCCGCAAGCGGCGAACAGCAGGACAAAGCCCATGATGATGGGCTTGATGGGGTTAATGGGTTTGATGGGGTTAGTGGGCAACGTGTTTCTCAATTTTCAATTTTCAATTTTCATTTCTCATTTCTCAAGCGTCCTCCATGCCCCCGCAGATGGGGAGGACGACGCTGGTGATGTAGGGGCACATGTCGCTGGCCAAAAATACGCAGGCCTGCGCCACCTCGTCGGGAGTGCCGGGGCGTTTCATGGGGATGCGCTGGCACCAGGTCTTCATCAGCTCCTCCGGCACTTCGGCGGTCATCTCTGTCTCCACGAAGCCCGGAGCCACCACGTTGACACGGATGTTGCGGGCCGCGAACTCTTTGGCGCAGCTCTTGCTGAAACCTATGATGGCGGCCTTGGAGGCAGCATAGTTGGCCTGGTTGTAGTTGCCTGCGATGCCCACCACGGAACCGATGTTGACGATGGAGCCGTAGCCCTGCTTCCACATCGACGGCTGTATGGCCTTGGTCATGCAGAAGACGGAACCGAGGTTGGTGTGCATCACGCGGTCCATCTGCTCTTCGGTCATGCGCTTGACGGCGCTGTCGTCGGTGATGCCGGCGTTGTTGACCAGGATGTCCACCTTGCCGAAGTCGGCCAGCACCTCCTTCACAAACGCCTGGGCCTGTTCCATGTCGGCCACATCGGCCACGTAGCCCTTGGCCTTGACACCGAGGGCCGTGAGTTCCTGCTCCACGGCAATCATCTTCTCACCGCGCGAGCGGCCGCAGAAAGCCACGTTGCAGCCCTCCTTGGCGAACCGTATAGCAATAGCGCGACCGATGCCACGAGTGGCACCGGTCACGATTGCAGTTTTATTTTCTAACAGCATATCTGGACGTTAGAGAAGTTTGGCCAGTTTAGCGGCGAGGTCACCCACGCGGGTGCTGTAGCCCTTCTCGTTGTCGTACCAGCTGACAATCTTCACGAAGTTGCCGTCCATGACCTGGGTCAGGAGGCTGTCGAAGATGCTGCTGTGGGTGTTGTCGATGATGTCGATGCTCACGATGGGCTCCTCGACATACTGCAGGATGCCCTTCATGGAACCTTCGGCGGCTTCCTTGACGGCGGCGTTGATCTGCTCCTTGGTGACGGTGCAGTTCAGCTCGGCGGTGAGGTCAACAACGGAACCGTCGGGAGTGGGGACGCGCATGGCGAAGCCGTCCAGTTTGCCCTTCAGTTCGGGGATCACCAGACCCACGGCCTTGGCGGCGCCGCTGGAGGTGGGGATGATCGAGACGGCGGCGGCACGGGCACGACGGAGGTCGCTGTGCGGCTGGTCGAGGATCTTCTGGTCGTTGGTGTAGCTGTGGACGGTGTTCATCAGACCGCGCTTGATGCCGAACTTGTCGTTCAGGACCTTGGCCACGGGGGCCAGGCAGTTGGTGGTGCAGCTGGCGTTGCTGACGAGCTGCATCTCCTTGGTCAGCACGCTGTCGTTGACGCCCATGACGACGGTGGCGTCGACGTCCTCGGCCTTGCTGGCGGGAACGGTCAGGATGACCTTCTTGGCGCCGGCGTTGATGTGCTTCATCATCTGCTCGCGTTTCTTGAACAGACCGGTGCTCTCCACCACGATGTCCACTCCGAGGTCCTTCCAGGGAAGGTTCTGCGGGTCGCGCTCGGCATAGATTTTCACCTTCTTGCCGTTCACCACGAGGCAGTCGCCTTCGGCGTGCACTTCGCCGTCGAAGTTGTCGTGGACGGAATCATATTTGAACAGGTAGGCCAGGGTGTTGGCGTCGGTAAGGTCGTTGATAGCGACAATTTCCAGCTCGGGGTGGGCGAGCATGGCGCGGAAGCTCATTCTTCCGATTCGGCCGAAGCCGTTGATAGCAACTTTTGCCATATTATATTGTTTTTTAATGGGTTATAAATGTTTTTGTTGTTTGTTGATTTTACAAAAGTACTAATATTTTTTAATATGGCAAAATTATTTTCGCCAAATCTTTTTTTTACATTCCTTGGCCATGCAGGCAATAAATAAAAGCTTTCGTCGTTGATTACGACAGAATTCAAGATTATGGAGAACGAAAACAACAATAAGGAAACGAAACCCCGCCGCCGGTGGCTGAAGCCCTGGCGCGCCCTCTCGCCCTGGCGCAGGGTGGGGCGCGTGGCGTGGATGACGGTGGTGGGACTGTGGCTGCTGACATTGCTGCAGGTGTTTGCGGGCATCCTGATCAACCCGCCGCTGACGCCGCTCATGGTGCAGCGCTTCTTCCAGCAGCTGAAGGACGACGAACGCACCGTCCGCTTCGAGCGCGACTACGTTTCGCTCGATGACATCTCTAACAACCTCGTCACCGCCGTCATCTACTCCGAAGACGGCCTTTTCCAGTACCACAACGGCTTCGATGTGAAGCAGATGAAGCAGGCCTACCGCGAGAACAAGAGCGGTCGGCGCTTCCGCGGCGGCAGCACCATCAGCCAGCAGACCGCCAAGAACGCCTTCCTTCCGCACAGCCGCACCCTCCTCCGCAAGGGTGCCGAGGCCTACTACACGGTGCTCATCGAGACTTTCTGGAGCAAGCGTCGCATCATGGAGATGTATCTGAATATCATCGAGTTCGGCGACGGCATCTACGGTGCCGAGGCAGCATCGCAACACTATTTCGGCCACTCGGCCAAGACCCTCAGCCGCCGCGAGGCCGCACAGCTCGCCGCCACCCTCCCGTCGCCGCTGAAGCGCAACCCCTCGCACAGCTCGCCCTATTTCCGCCGTCGCACAGCCGACATCCAGAGCCGCTTTTCGTGGGGGAAAGTGGACCTCGACAATCCTGACCCAAAGAAACAGAAAAAATATAAGGACCAGGAAGGTATAGTGGATTTCATGAAGTGGTACTTTAACAAGGAGAAATGACTATGGACGACATCGCACCTGCCTGGCGTCGCAACCGCCGCGACTACGAGACCTACCTCCGGCTGGAGAAAGGCCTGGCCGACAACAGCGTACAGGCCTACCTGAGGGACTTCGACCACCTGGCCCGCTTCATGAGCGAGCAGGGCACGGACAGCGAGCACGTCACCCTCGAACAACTTCAGCAACTCCTTGCACAGCTGAACGATACGGGCATCGCCCCCACCTCGCAGCGGCGCATGATTGCCGGGTGGCGCATGTTCTTCCACATGCTGGTGGTCGACGACGCCATCAAGGACAGCCCCGCCGACCTTTTGGACCTGCCGCTACGCCCCAAGCATCTTCCGGATGTGCTTACCGACGAGGACATTACAAAGCTTCAGCAAACCTTTAATTTAAGTCTGCCCGACCAGTATCGCAACAACGTCATCGTCGAGGTGCTCTATGGTTGCGGACTGCGCGTGTCGGAACTGGTGAACCTCAAGCTGTCGAACATCTACGAGCAGGAACAGGCGCTCCTCGTCACCGGCAAGGGCGACAAACAGCGCTGGGTACCCATCAACCCCCACGCCCTCAGCATGTTGCTTACCTACATCCACAACGTCCGCTCGCACCTCGACGTCAAGTCCGGCGAAGAAAAATACGTTTTCCTCAACCGCCGCGGCACCCACCTCTCGCGCAACTATGTCTTCATGTTCCTCCAGCAGGCTGTGGAACAGGCTGGAATCCAAAAACATGTCAGTCCCCACTCGCTGCGCCACTCCTTCGCCACCGAACTGGTCGAAAACGGTGCCGACCTCCGTGCCGTGCAGGAAATGTTGGGCCACGAAAGCATTTCCACCACCGAAATCTACACCCACCTCACCCGCGACACCCTCCGCAACACCATCGCCGCCTTCCATCCCCACTACGCGAAAAAATAACCCCTCATTATCTTCAACCGATATTTCTTTACCGAAACAACCTCCCGAACCCTCTTCGGGAGGCTGTTGTGTATATATCGAAAAACGGCAAAATTTGACCCCAAAAACACCCATTTTGGCAAAAATCCCGTATCTAACCGCCTAATTTATATGTTTTCAGAAGGATAATGTCCGTACCATCTCCCTATCAACTCCCTACCAACTCCCACCCAACTCCCACCATGGTAGGAGATGGTAGGGTGTTGGTGGGATGTTGGTCGGGATGGGGGAGGGACGAGGTGTGAATGAAATGTTAAAATTTGGGTTCGGAATCGTTGAATAGATATTTCTTTGGCGAATGGATGCCCGTCTGCCGGGACGGGATGAGACGTGTTTTGGCAGTTCGGGATGGCTGCTTGGGGTGGACGGCGTTCGTTGTTTATGCATACGGGGAGCGTTTTTTTTTACTGATTGTTGAAAAAAATATTTGGCTATATGGGCTATTTTTTGTATTTTTGCACTTTCTTAAAATGAAATAGATTAAATAATATATTAATAACAAACACATTACACTAAGATGACAAAGTATGTTTACACTTTCGGAGGCAAGACTGCCGAGGGAAAAGCTGACATGAAGAACCTTCTGGGCGGCAAGGGAGCCAACCTTGCCGAGATGTGCCTGCTGGGCCTGCCTGTGCCTGCCGGTTTGACCATTACGACCGAGTGCTGCACGGCCTACTATGCCAACAACTGCCAACTGCCCGCAGGGCTGATGGAAGAGGTGTGGAAGGGCGTTGAGAATATCGAGAAGATTATGGGTATGAAATACGACGATGCTGAGAATCCCCTGCTCGTCAGCTGCCGTTCCGGCGCCCGTTCCTCGATGCCCGGCATGATGGACACCGTCCTCAACATCGGCCTCAGCAGCAAGACCATCCCCGGCATGCTCAAGAAGACCAACAACCCCCGTTTCGTGTATGACTCGTACCGTCGTCTGATCATGATGTACGCCGACGTGGTGATGGAGAAGAGCGAGGGCATCGAGCCCGCCGATGGCAAGGGCATCCGCAAGCAGCTGGACGACATGCTCGACGAGTACAAGGCCGTCAAGGGCTACAAGAGCGACACCGAGCTCACCGCCGAGGACCTGATGAAGCTCTCCGAGGCCTTCAAGGTCCGCGTGAAAGAGGTTCTCGGCACCGAGTTCCCCGACGACGCCCGCGCCCAGATGGAAGGCGGCATCAAGGCCGTGTTCAAGAGCTGGAACGGCAAGAAAGCCGTCAGCTACCGCAAGATTGAGGGCATTCCCGACGACTGGGGCACCGCCGTCAACGTGCAGGCCATGGTCTTCGGCAACATGGGCGACACCAGCGCCACCGGCGTTGCCTTCACCCGCAACCCCGCCACCGGCGACAACCAGTTCTACGGCGAATGGCTCATCAACGCCCAGGGCGAGGACGTCGTGGCCGGTATCCGCACCCCCAACCCCCTCAACGACGACACCAAGAACGAGCAGAACAAGATGATGCACTCCATGCAGGAGCTCATGCCCGAGACCTACAAGGAGCTCTGCGACATCCGCAATATCCTCGAGAAGAACTACCACGACATGCTCGACATCGAGTTCACCATCCAGGACGGCAAGCTGTACATGCTGCAGTGCCGCGTGGGCAAACGCACCGGTGTTGCTGCCCTGACCATGGCCATGGACATGCTGAAGGAAGGCCTGATTGACGACAGCGAGGTCGTCATGCGCATAAGCCCCGCCCAGCTCGACGAGCTGCTGCACCCCATCCTCGACGCCAGCGACGAGAAGAAGCACGTGGTGCTGGCCAAGGGTCTGCCCGCCGGCCCCGGCGGCGCCGTGGGTGTCATCGCCCTCACCAGCGAGAAAGCCAAGGAATACCAGGCTGCCGGCATCAAGAACATCCTCGTCCGCGAGGAGACCAACCCCGAGGACGTCGAGGGCATGCGCGCCGCCGACGGTATCCTCACCGCCCGTGGCGGTATGACCAGCCACGCCGCCCTTGTGGCCCGCGGCTGGGGCAAGTGCTGCATCGTGGGTTGCGACGCCGTGAAGATTGAGCTCGAGAAGGCTTCGGTCTCCACCAACGAGTTCGGCAAGAAGAAAGTCAACGTCGAGGAGCACGGCACCGTGACCATCAACGGCAAGGTGTTCCACGAGGGCGACCTGCTGAGCCTCAACGGCTCGAAGGGCTACGTCTACGACGAGGAGGTGAAGATGATCAACGCCACCGAGAACCCGCTGTTCCAGCAGTTCATGAAGATTGTCGACAAATACCGCAAGATGGGTGTCCGCACCAATGCCGACAACCCCGCCGACGCCCAGAAGGCCATCGACTTCGGCGCCGAGGGTATCGGTCTGTTCCGCATCGAGCACATGTTCTACGGCGAGAACAGCGAGGTGCCTCTGGAGAAGCTGCGCAATATGATTCTGGCCGACACGCTGGAGGCCCGCAAGGCCGCCCTGGCCGAGCTGGAACCCTATGTCCGCGAGAGCGCTAAAGGCACGCTGAAGGTGATGGACGGCAAGCCCCTGACCTTCCGTCTGATGGACCCCCCGCTGCATGAGTTCGTTCCCCAGACCGAGGAGAAGCAGCGCGAGGTGGCCAAAGCCCGTGGCATCGAGTACGACCAGCTGCATGCCCGCATCGAGAGCATGCACGAGGTGAACCCCATGATGGGTCTGCGCGGTGTGCGTCTGGGTATCATCTACCCCGAAATCACCGAGATGCAGTTCCGCGCCCTCTTCAGCGCCACTGTCGAGCTGATGAAGGAAGGCAAGCACCCGATGCTGGAAATCATGGTCCCGCTGACCATCAACGCCGCCGAGCTGAAACACCAGAAAGCCCTCGCCGACCGTGTGAAGGAAGAGGTCGAGGCCAAGTACGGCATGAAGTTCGACTACAAGTTCGGCACCATGATTGAGATTCCGCGCGCCGCCCTTGTGGCCAACCAGATTGCCGAGGTGGCCGAGTTCTTCAGCTTCGGTACCAACGACCTGACGCAGATGACCTTCGGCTTCAGCCGCGACGACGTCAACGCCATCGTCAAGACCTATGTCGACGAGAAGATTATCCCCGCCGACCCCTTCAACAACTTCGACACCGAGTGTGTCGGCGAGCTGGTGAAGATCGGTATCGAGCGTGGCCGTGGCACCCGCGCCAACCTCAAGTGTGGTGTCTGCGGTGAGCACGGTGGCGACCCGACGGCTGCCGAGTTCTTCTACAAGGCCGGCATGAACTACGTCAGCTGCTCGCCCTTCCGCGTGCCTGTGGCCCGCCTCGCCGCTGCCCAGGCTGCCATCAAGGAAGCCAGAGAGAAATAAAAAAAACTTAGTAAACAATAAATAATACGACCTATAGGGCTTGTAAGGCCTATAAGCCCTATAGGTTTCAAAAAAATAAAGGAACTATGACCGACAAAATCAGAAAAGACCTCGAAACGCTGGGCATCACCGGCGTGAAAACTATCCACTACAACCCCTCTTACGAGGAACTCTTCAAAATGGAAATGGACCCCAGCCTGACTGGCTACGACAAGGGTCAACTCACTGAACTTGGTGCTGTCAACGTGATGACCGGCATCTACACCGGCCGTTCGCCCAAAGACAAATATATCGTCATGGACGAGAATTCGAAGAACACTGTCTGGTGGACCTCGGAGGAGTACAAGAACGACAATCATCCGATGAGCGAGGCTGTGTGGGCCCAGATGAAAGACCTTGCCAAGAAGGAGCTCTGCAACAAGGAACTCTTCGTGGTCGACGCCTTCTGCGGTGCCAACAAGGACACCCGCATCGCCGTGCGTTTCATCATGGAGGTGGCCTGGCAGGCCCACTTCGT
>DFIZ01000031.1:9362-17949 GCA_002372855.1 Bacteroidales bacterium UBA3684 | reverse complement strand
TCTGAGAATGCGGCCCACTCGCCGGCCGTGAACGACAGCTCCTCGGTGCCCACGGCCGAGCAGTCCTTGGTGCCCATCAGCTCGAAGTGCTCGATGAGCTTGATGATCGGCTGCGCCTTCTGGCTCGACTGGCTGAAATAGCTGCGGAACATGCGCTGGAAGGCCCACTGCGTCCACTTGTAGTAGTGGGGGTCGCAGGTGCGCACCTCGCGGCTCCAGTCAAACGAGAAGCCGATCTTGTCCAGCTGCTCGCGGTAGCGGCGGATGTTCTGCTCGGTGGTGATGGCGGGGTGCTGACCCGTCTGTATGGCGTATTGCTCGGCTGGCAGGCCGTAGGCGTCGTAGCCCATGGGGTTCAGGACGTTGTAGCCCTTGAGCCGCTTGTAGCGCGCATAGATGTCGGAGGCGATATAGCCTAAGGGATGGCCCACGTGCAGGCCTGCCCCGGAGGGGTAGGGAAACATGTTGAGCACGTAGAACTTCTTCTTCTTGTCGTCCTCTACTACGCGGTAGGTGCCGTTCTCCACCCATCGCTTCTGCCATTTCTTCTCAATGTCTCTGAAATTGTATTCCATAATCGCTTTGGTATTGCTATTTTGTCGCAAAATTACGAAATATTTCTGAAAGTAGTGCAGATTCGGCCTAAATTGCAGCGATATTTCGCACAATTTGCCCCTTTGCGCCTCGGAATACGGCCTGAACGGCCTTGCCGTTCGGCCTGAACCGCCTCGCGGTTCGGCAGGAATGTGCGCCTAATTCGCCACCAGTTGTTGGCAATTGGAAAAAAAGCAGTATCTTTGCACCCGACCTATGAAACGACTTGCGATACTTTGGATCATGCTCCTGACCGTGGCCACGGGCGTGAGGGCCGACCGGGACGACTCGGCCCAGATGGTGATAGACTCGCTGCGGCAGCAGCTCAGGGAGATGGAACTGCGCGAACTGGACATGCGCCACGTGCTCGACTCTACAGGGCAGACGGCCCGCACCGACTCGATCAGGCGCGAGCGCCGACGCCAGCACATCGACTCGCTGCGCCACGTCACCCCCGGCGAGCCTCTCGTCGTGGAGGGCGACACCCTCTTCTTCATCTATGCTCCCATGGGCGGAGAGAGCCCCCGTCAGCGCGTGGAGAAGATCACCAACATCGTCTATCAGATAGGCAAGAGCCTGCGCACCACCACCGACTCGGTGAAGGTCTTCGAGAGCGAGTTTGCCACCGACCTGATGTGCGGCGAGATAGTCATCATGCACGTCAGCGACCTCGACGGCCTCTGGAACGGGAAGTCGCGGCAGCAGCTGGCCGGCGACTTCGTGGCGGCGCTCTTCTCCTTAGGCTCGACAGCCTCCATCGGCAACCTCATCTCGGGCATCATCATCACCTACATGCGCCCCTTCCTCGTCGGAGACTTCGTGCAGATAGGCGACCGCGAAGGCACCGTCATCGAGAAAAACACCTTCGTCACGAGGCTCCGCGACATCAAGGACAACATCATCACCGTGCCCAACAACTCCATCCTCTCACTGCCTACGGTCAACTACTCCGCCGCCGTGCGCCTCTCGGGCGGCACCATCGTGCACAGCGACTTCACCTTCACCTATAAAGTCTATCGGCAGCAGATAGAACCCCTCCTGCTCGAGGCCGCAGGCCGCTGCCAACTGCTCTTGAAGACACCCCCACCCTTCGTCCTCATCACCGCCCTCGACGACTTCTACACCCGCTATCAGATCAACGCCTACACCCAGGAGGCGCAGCGCCTGCCCGACGTCTATACCGAGTTACACCGCAACATCCTCGACGTCTTCCGCGAGAACAACCTCGAGCCCACCAGCAGCCACTTCGTGAAGCTCTCCTGACGTGTGGAAACTAAGTGTTTTAGAAGTAAGTGTTTAGAAGTAATAGAATAATTGTCCCCGTGGGTCGCCATTCATGGCGGCCTCCCCAAAAAGAAAGAAAGAATGAGAAAGCTCCGAACCATTGAGATGCACCGCCTTTCGCTTGAGGAGTTTCGCCAAGCAGAGAAACTTCCTCTGGCGGTCGTGCTTGACGATGTCCGCTCCATGTATAATGTAGGCAGTGTCTTCCGCACCGGCGATGCCTTCCGCATAGCGGAGATCTGCCTCTGCGGCATCACCTCCACCCCACCCCACCCCGAGATCCACAAGACCGCCCTCGGCGCCGAAGACAGCGTCAGCTGGCAATACTATCCCACCGCCCTCGACGCCGTCACCCAGCTCCGCCGTGAGGGCTACACCATCCTCTCCGTCGAACAGGCAGAGGGCAGCACCCTCCTCCCCTCTTTCCAGCCGGAGAAAGGCCGCAAGTATGCCGTCGTGCTGGGCAATGAGGTGAAAGGCGTCCGTCAGGAAGTCATCGATGCCAGCGACGGCTGTCTGGAGATTCCCCAGTCAGGCACCAAGCACTCCATGAACGTCTCCGTCACCGCCGGCATCATCATCTATCAGTTTGCCCTCCCCTATCTCCGGTAGCCCCCTCGCCTTTTCCCCTATGAGTCCCCTCTATCTGTCCCTATGAGTCCCCTTAATTGTCCCTGTGGGTCGCCATTCATGGCGGCTATCCCCATTACCCTATGACCGAAGAAGAACTCCGTCTCAAGCGCCAGAAAATCGAGAAGAAGGCCTCCTATGCCGGGCCTACCGTCTCCAGCATGCTTCGCCGCAGCGACAGCCACGACTACACCCGTCGGTGCATCTACCTGATCACCCTCACCGTCAGCGGCCGTCGCCCCCTCTTCGGCGAGCTTCAGGGTCCCGTCGGCCAGCCCCATGTCGTCCCCACGGCGATGGGTCAGGCCGTCCTCGACCAGTGGAAAGGCATCCCTCAGTTCTATCCTCAGGTGAGCATCATCGCCACCTGCCTCATGCCCGACCATTTCCACGGCATCCTCTTCGTCAGCGAGACCCTGCCCGTCCATGTAGGGCAGGTCGTCAGGGGCTTCAAGCAGGGCTGCACCAAAGCCTACCGCGCCCTCCTCTCCGACCAGACGGCCCAGCTCTGGGACAAGGGCTACAACGACCGTATCCTCCATGAGCGCGGGCAGTTAGACCGGTGGGTAGATTATCTCCGGGACAATCCACGCCGGCTGGCCATGAAGCGCGCCCATCCCGACCTGTTCCGTGTGACCACCGCCCTGCCCCTTTTAGGCACCACCTTCTCTTCGCTGGGCAATCTCTTTCTCTTGAAGAAGCCCTGCCGGCTGCAAGTGCAGTGCTCGCGCCGGCTCACTCCCGGGCAGATCGAGGAGCGGAAAGCCTTCTTCCTGGCCCGTGCTGCCGAGGGAGCGGTCATCGTCTCGCCCAGCATCAGTCCCGGCGAGCGTGCCATCGTTGCCGCCGTCTATGAGGCAGGCTATCCGCTGATCCTGCTCATGAAGAAAGGCTTCCACCAGTTGCAGAAGCCTCCTAAGCATTTCTTCGATGCCTGTGCCGAAGGGCGCATGCTCTGGCTGTCGCCCTATGCCTACAGCAACCGGCCCGTGCCCCTCTTCAGGGAGATGTGTCTTCAGCTCAATGAGTACGCCCGCCGCATCTGCGAGGAGATATGAGCCCTCCTTACGGGAAGAGGAAGCCGCCATAAATGGCGACCCACAACGACAAGAAAGGATCCCTGCTTGTCGCCGTGGGTCGCGTTGTCGTTGTGGGTCGTCTTGTCGTTGTGGGTCGCCCTGTCGTTGTGGGTCGCTTTGTCGTTGTGGGTCGCCATTCATGGCGGCTTGAAGGAGGGCTCTACTCCTCCGTGAAGTCGCTCTTTCCTACTCCGCAGATGGGGCACACCCAATCTTCGGGGATGTCTTCAAAGGCGGTGCCGGGCTCGATGCCGCTGTCGGGATCGCCTGCTGCGGGGTCATAGACGTAGCCGCATACGTTGCAAACATACTTTTTCATTGTTTTCTTGCGATTGTTTTTTTGGTTAATATTCTGTTTATGCTCTCGATGATCGTTTCGGGCCGGATGTTGTTCAGGCAGGCGTAGTCGCCGCGGTGGCAGGGTTTCTGTCCGAAGATGCTGCACGGACGGCAGTCCATCTCTACCTGTACGGTGTTCTCCATAGGCTGTCGCCAGCCCATGAATCCGGCGTAGGGGTGGGTGGCTCCCCAGATGCTGACCACGGGTGTGTCGGTGAGTGAGGCCAGGTGCATGTTGGCTGAGTCCATCGACACCATCACGTCGAGGTGGCTCATGAGGATGAGTTCCTGATAGATCGATTCCAGTTCGCGGCTTACATAGACGCTCTGCGGATAGGTCTTTTCCCACTGTGCAAACAGTTCTTCTTCCTCTTTGCCCCGTCCGAAGAGGAAGAAGCGGGCTTCCGGATACTGGCCGATGAGCCCTCTGAGCACCTGTTCCATCTTGTCGGTGGGATAGATCTTGCCCCGGTGGGCGGCGAAGGGTGCGATGCCGATCCACTGCTGCCATGACCGTTTCATGCCGATGGTCTTGGGCAGCAGGTTGAGGTTGCCTTTTTCCTCGAAGATGCTGCGGAAGCAGAGGTTCTCGGGGCTGATGGGGTAGCCCAGGCGGGCAAACACGTCGAGGTAGTTTTCGAACGAGGTGGGCAGTGGCTGCCGCTCTTTTTTCGGTTCGGGTGCCACGAGGCGTCGTCGTTGCCGGCGGTGCTTGTCGATGTGGGCCACGCGGTAGTGGCCCAGCGAGAAGCGCAACCGCAGGTATTCCGAGCGCAGCACGTTGTGCAGGTCGGCCACGGCGGTGAACTGCTTGGCCACGAGGCGCCGGTAGAGGGCGTTGAGACCTTTGAGCCCGTGATATTCGCCTTTGACGTCGGCAGCCATGAAGTTGACGTTGGGTGCCAGGTCCTCGAACAGGGGCCGGGCCACGGGGCGGCTGAGCACGGTGAAGCGCGCCTCGGGATACTGTCTGGCGGCAGCCCAGAGGACGGGCACCATCATGGCCACGTCGCCAAGAGCCGAGAAGCGGATGACGAGGATATGGTCGTGTTTCACGGCGGTCAGTCCTTCTTGTAGAGCACGGGGTTGGTGCTGGGGTCGTTATACATTTTCATCTGCCTATAGACCTTCATCACCTTGCGTCCCTGCTGGTAGTCGTCGAGCAACTGGTCGATGGCGGTGGAGAGGTCTTTTTGCTGCTCCAGGAGCACGCTGAGCTTCTGCTGGCAGCGCCGGCGGTGCTCCTCGGAGGCGTCCTGACGGTTGGCCTGTTCCTGCATGTGGTAGATCTTCAGGGCGAGGATAGACAGCCTATCGACGGCCCAGGCGGGGCTCTCCGTGTTGAGCCGTGCGTCGGGCAGGGGCTTCACGTCGCTGTAGAGCTGGCGGAAGTAGGAGTCGATCTCTTCCACCAGGTCGGTGCGCTCCTGGTTGGAGCGGTCGATGCGTCGCTTGAGCATCAGGGCCTCGGTGGGGTTGATGTGCGGGTCGCGGATCAGGTCTTCATAGTGCCACTGCACGGTGTCAATCCAGCATTTCAGGTAGAGGCTGTACTCCACTGAATCCCTGTCGTAGGGATTGCGGATGGGCGTATCGACGTTGTCGTTGAGATGGTAGTCGTCGATGACGCGGCGGAAAATGCTGTTGGCTTGTTCGGTAAATGTCATATTTTAATTCGAATTATGATGCAAAGCTACTCATTCTTTTTCAATCTACCAACAATTCGCTGCGAATTTTAATGAAAAATGTGTATCTTTGCACCCGAAAGCCGCCGTCGGCCGCCCTTGGCGGAGCCCTCCGGGACTCTGCGGTTCGGGCCGGATTGCGTTGCAGTTCGGGCTGGACGGCGCTGCGGTTCGGGCTGAAATGTAAGCTAATTCGGTATTGATTATAAAACGCGAGACGACATGTCCAAGAAAGAGGGGCAGCTGACCCCCATGATGCAGCAGTTTTTCGACTTGAAGAAGAAGCACCCCGACGCGGTGCTGCTCTTCCGCTGCGGCGACTTCTACGAGACCTATTGCGACGATGCCATCGAGGCCTCGCGCATCCTCGGCATCACGCTGACCAAGCGCAACAACGGCTATAGCAAGGGCGACGAGATGGCGGGCTTTCCCCATCACGCCCTCGACACCTACCTGCCGAAGCTCATCCGTGCCGGCAAGCGCGTGGCCATCTGCGACCAGCTGGAGGACCCGAAGCTGACGAAGAAGCTCGTCAAGCGCGGCATCACCGAGCTGGTGACCCCCGGCGTGGCCTACAACGACATGGTGCTCGAGGTGAAGGAAAACAATTTCCTCTGCGGCCTGCACATTACGGACAAGATTCACGGTATCAGCTTCCTGGATGTGTCGACAGGTGAGTTCTATGTGGCCCAAGGCGACCTGACCTACATCGACAAGCTGCTGACCAACTTCCACCCCTCGGAGGTGGTGGTGCAGCGGAAGAGGCTGCGGTGGTTCCAGGAGCATTTCGCGGAGAAATACTATACCAACACGTTCGACGACTGGGTGTTTGCCCCCGATTTTGCCCACGAGTTGCTGCTGAAGCAGTTCGGCACGTCGTCGCTGAAGGGTTTCGGTGTGGAGGACCTGGACATGGGCATCATTGCCGCCGGCGCGGTGCTCTACTACCTGCAGGACACGCAGCACGACCGCACGCAGAACATCACCCACCTGAGCCGCGTGGAGCGGGACCGCTATGTGTGGCTCGACCGCTTCACGGTGCGCAACCTGGAGCTGGTCTCCTCGCCCAACGACAATGCGCGGACGCTGCTCGACGTGATGGACCAGACCCTCACGCCCATGGGCAGCCGCCTGCTGAAGCGGTGGGTGCTGATGCCACTGAAAGAGGTGGCCGCCATCGAGGAGCGCCTCGGGGTGGTGGACGTGCTGCTGCGCGACGGCGAATTGAGGCAGCGGCTGCAGGTGTGCGTCAAGGAGATTGGCGACCTGGAGCGCCTGGTGACCAAGGCTGCGGTGGGACGCATCAATCCCCGCGAGATGTTGCAGCTGAAGCGTGCGCTGGACGCTGTGGGACAGGTGAAGGCGCTGTGCGCGACGAGCCAGGGGGCCTTGGCGAGTCTGGGCGAGAAGCTCAACCCGTGCGCATCGCTGGCCGAGCGCATCGGCCGCGAGGTTCAGGCGGAGCCTCCGGCCAGGGTGGAGAAGGGGGGTGTAATTGCCTCGGGCGTCAACGGCGAACTCGACGAGTTGCGCTCCATGTCGGGCTCGAGCAAGGAATACCTGCTCTCCATCCAGCAGCGCGAGAGCGAGCGGACGGGGATTCCGTCGCTCAAAATAGGGTTCAACAATATTTTCGGCTACTACTTCGAAGTATACAACACGCACAAAGACAAGGTGCCCGAGGAGTGGACGCGCCGTCAGACACTGACCAACGCCGAGCGGTACATCACGCCCGAACTGAAAGAATACGAGGACAAAATCCTCGGTGCCGAGGAGCGCATACTGGCCCTGGAGGTGCAGCTGTTCGGCCAGCTGATGTCGGCGGTTACCGAGTTTGTGCAGCCCATACAATATGACGCACAGCTCGTTGCGCGAATCGACTGCCTGCAGAGTTTTGCCGAGGTGGCGCTGACAGGGGGCTACTGCCGTCCGGAGTTGACCGAGGACAACAAGCTGCTCATCCTCGAAGGCCGTCACCCCGTCATCGAGACCCAGATGCCTCCGGGAGAGCAGTATGTGAGCAACGATGTGACGCTCGACACGGAGAACAACCAGATAATGATCATCACCGGCCCGAACATGAGCGGTAAGTCGGCCTTGCTCAGGCAGACGGCGCTCATCGTGCTGATGGCGCAGATGGGCAGCTACTGCCCGGCCAAGCGCGCCACCGTGGGCGTGGTGGACAAGGTATTCACGCGCGTAGGCGCGAGCGATAATATATCCAGCGGCGAGAGTACCTTCATGGTGGAGATGAACGAGACGGCGAGCATTCTGAACAACATCAGCGACCGGTCGCTGGTGCTGCTGGACGAGATTGGCCGCGGCACGTCGACCTACGACGGTATCTCCATAGCCTGGGCCATTACGGAGTATCTTCATAATAATAAGAAAGCGCGGCCGAAGGTGATGTTCGCCACGCACTACCATGAGCTGATCGACATGGAGCAGCAGTTCGAGCGCATACACAACTACCATGTGAGCGTGAAGGAAATCGACGGTAGGGTCATCTTCCTGCGCAAGCTGGTGCCCGGCGGCAGCGAGCACAGCTTTGGTATCCATGTGGCCCGACTGGCGGGCATGCCGCCCCAGGTGTTGAACCGTGCCAGTGCGATGCTCCAAATGCTCGAAGAGAAGAATGCACGTCCCTCGGATGGCGATGGAAAAAGGTCGAAAAATGGAAAAAACGGTCCGAAAAAAGACGATTTGGCAGGCTGCCAGCTCAGTTTTATCCAGTTGGACGACCCGACGCTGCTCGAGATAAAGGACAAGATATTAGGTATTGATATAGATACACTTACGCCGCTTGAGGCGCTATTGAAATTGAATGAAATAAAAAAAATTGTGGCAAAAAATTAAAAAATATTTTGTCAGTTTGAAAAAAGTTCGTACTTTTGCACCCGTTTTCGGAACCGAAAGGGTGACGAAAAGAGGGGTTTGAAATTGTGAAAAACGCGATGCGGAAATAGCTCAGTTGGT
>DFIZ01000031.1:9097-9267 GCA_002372855.1 Bacteroidales bacterium UBA3684 | reverse complement strand
TTCGAGTCTCGTTTTCCGCTCAGGTCTCCAAAATCAGAGATACAGGCTCTGGTGGTGGAATGGTAGACACGAGGGACTTAAAATCCCTTGCCCGCAAGGGCGTGTGGGTTCAAGTCCCACCCGGAGTACCACAAGCGTCGACCGCAGTGCGGAAATAGCTCAGTTGGTAG
>DFIZ01000031.1:0-9001 GCA_002372855.1 Bacteroidales bacterium UBA3684 | reverse complement strand
GTTCGAGTCTCGTTTTCCGCTCAGAACAAAGAGAGTAATTTGAAATGCTGCAGCAGCGGCAAAGTCCATGTCCAATAAAGAAACGCCGAAACCACGAGTTGAGGCCGATGCACGTTGCTGGAACACAAGCGAAAGAAGAATAATGTCTTGGTAGCTCAGCTGGTAGAGCAATTGACTCTTAATCAATGGGTCCAGGGTTCGAATCCCTGCCAGGACACTTATCGCGGGGTGTAGCGCAGTTGGCTAGCGCGCCACGTTCGGGACGTGGAGGCCGGAAGTTCGAGTCTTCTCACCCCGACAACAAAAAACCTCGCTTTTGCGGAACTAAAAACCGCCGCCGCCACTTTAGCTCAGTTGGTAGAGCAACGCATTCGTAATGCGTAGGTCTGCGGTTCGAGTCCGCAAAGTGGCTCAAAGAAAAAAGACAGGACATGTGCCTGTCTTTTTTTGTTTTAGTAAAGTATTAACAAACAAAAAAAACAAACAAAGTAATGGTAAAACAGTACGAAACCGTTTTCATTGCAACTCCCGTTTTGTCTGAAGAACAGATGAAGGAAACGGTAAAGAAGTACGTCGATCTGCTGACCTCGAAGGGTGCCGAGATCGTGTACGAGAACAACTGGGGCATGCGCAAGCTCGCCTATCCTATCCGTAAGAAGACCACCGGCTTCTACTACCTGATTGAGTTCCGCGCCGAAGGTAGCGTCATCAACGACCTTGAGATTGCCTACAAGCGCGACGAGCGTCTGCTCCGTTTCCTCACCGTCAGCCTCGACAAGCATGCTGTGGCTTACAACGAGAAGAAACGCAACGCCAAGAAGGCTGCCGCCGAAGCCCCCGCCGAGGCCTGAATGTCAGTAAAGAGATAAGAGTTAACAGTTAAAAGTTACAAAAGTATGGCTAACGAGACCGAAATCAAATATTTGACCCCCATCGCTGTGGAAACCCAGCGTAAGAAATACTGCCGTTTCAAGAAACTCGGCATCAAGTATATCGACTATAAGGATGCCGACTTCCTGCTGAAGTTCGTCAACGAGCAGGGCAAGATTCTGCCCCGCCGCATCACCGGCACCTCGAACAAGTACCAGAAAAAAGTGTCGCAGGCTATCAAGCGCGCCCGTCACATCGCCCTGATGCCCTACGTCGCCGATTGTCTCAAATAAATCAATGGAGGAAGAATAGATGGAAATCATACTTAAGCAAGATGTGGCCAACCTGGGCTACAAGGACGAAATCGTCAACGTCAAGAACGGCTATGCCAACAACTATCTTCTTCCCATGGGCATGGCTATCATCGCCACTCCCGTCAACAAGAAGATCCACGCCGAGAACATGCGCCAGCGCGCCCACAAGGAGGAAGCCTTCCGCAAGAACGCCGAGACCCAGCAGGCAGCCCTCAACGGCAAGACCGTGAAGATCATCGCCAAGGTCGGCGAAAACGGCCAGCTCTTCGGTGGCGTCAACAATATCATGATCGCCGAAGCTCTGAAGGAGCAGCACAACTACGACATCGACCGCAAGCAGATCAGTGTCGAGGCCATCAAGACCGTCGGTACCTATACCGCCAAGGTCAATGTCTACAAAGAGATCAAGGCCGAACTGAACGTTGAGGTTGTTGCCGAATAAAGGCCAAGCCGAAAACACAAAAAAGCGACCCTCGGGATATCCTTGGGTCGCTTTTTCAATAGGCTGGTCTGTGGTGTTCTTGGAAAAGATGTTGCAATAAATACTTCATATCGAATACTAAAATGTAGGTATTTGATAAAAAATTGCCTCTATGTCAAAAAAAAAGTGTATTTTTGCACCGCTTTTAAAGTGAATAAATAATATAAAAAATAGTAAAATGAAAAAAGTAATCTCTTCATTGTTAGTGGCTGCGATGGCTTTCTGCGCCAATACCGCCAAGGCTGACAATATCTCATTGGAAGAGGCAAGAACTGCGTCTGCCTATTTTATGGGCTATTACACCGGAGTGGAAAGCTTGACCGAGAAAAGCCTCACGCTCGTCTATCAGATCGACAACGAGAAGTTGGGTATCCCTGCGGCCTATTTCTTCAACATCGCCGACTCTGGCTGGATTGTCATGGCCGGTACCACCACCATCGACCCCATCATCGCTTATTCTATCGATGGAACCTTTGATTTGGATAAAGTCCCCGCAAACATGATGTGGTGGCTCAATGGTTATGCCGACATGGTAAGCGAGATTCAGGAACTCGATGCCGTGAACGACTATCCCGACCATCAGATGTGGACCGAACTGAAGACCAAGAGCTATAAAGGTGACACCAAGGAACGCCAGATTACTCTTATGAGATCCGCCTGGGGCCAGGGCCTTACCGATGGAACGACCTATGACCGTTTCTGCCCCCAGGACACCAATGGCCGTCATGCCGTTACGGGTTGCGTGGCCACCGCCATCGCTCAGATTATGCGCTACTACCAATTCCCGCAGAAGGCCACGGGCACTGCCCGTTATTGGCTGAGGAATGCTTTCGCCAGCAACGATCCTCAAAAAATGGCCATGCCCAATATTCTGATGAAGGTCGAGTTCGACACTATGGAGCCTTTCAACTATGATATGATGCCTTTGGTTCCGTATGACGAACATAACAATTGGACCTGCTCGGATGAAGAGACAAAAGAGATTGCCCGCCTGAGCTACTACGCAGGTGTGTCTGTTCAGATGGCATACCATCCCGACGGCAGCGGCACCCAGAGCAACTATGTGCCGGGTGCAATGAACCAGTACTTCAAATATGAACAGGGCACCTTGGTGGCCCGTCGGAACAATGCAGACCGCGATTTTGTCAATGGTATTCGCAACATGCTCCTTAACGGCGATGTGGTCTATATGAGCGGCTCTTCCTCAACGGGTGATGGCGCCGACGCTGCAGGCCATGCTTGGGTATGTTGTGGCTATATGGAAACCGACACCAACCGTTATCGTATGAACTGGGGCTGGGACGGCGGCGGCAATACTTTCTTCAATCTGGGTATAAACAATATGCCCATTTCTGGATATGGTTATAATTTCAACCTCGGCCAGCGTTATATCCGTGGCATGGTTCCGAGCAACCTCGAGCGTATTGCCGAAGTTGTCGATGGCACCGAGCTTGGCACTCCCTATCCCAGCCCTGCCACGTACAGCGTTACGCTGACCTACGACACCCCCAATGCTTCCGACCTCATGGTCTACAATGTTGAGGGCAAACTGATGGCCACCTACCATGTGCAGGCCGGCGTCGGCGAGCTGACGGTGGATGTCGAAGACTATCCCGCTGGCGTCTACATCTATCGGATGAACAGTCGTAGCGGACGTTTCATTGTGCAGTAAAGAAATTATTGTGTTTGAATAAGGGAGGGCCGGCGCTTCGCGCCGGCCCTCCTCTTTTTTTGTCTATTCCAGCGGCAGACTGATAATGAATGTCGACCCCTCGCCTAGTTCGCTCTCCAGGGCTATGTGGCCATGATGCAGCTTCACCACCTGGGCCACGTAGTTCAATCCTATGCCGAAACCTTTCACGTTGTGCACGTTCCCGGTCGACACACGGTAGAACTTCTCGAAGACATGCTTCTGGTCTTCCTTGGAAATCCCTATGCCGTGGTCGCTCACCCGCAGCTCCAGGAACCGGTCGGCAATGCGGGTGCTTACGGTAATGTCGGGGGCGTCGCTCGAATACTTGATTCCATTGTCGATAAGGTTGTAGACGAGGTTGGTTATGTGCAGTTCGTCGGCCACAATCACCGATGGCTCTGCATGCAGCTCGGTGGTCAGCCGGCCTCCGCGGTTGGCGATGGGCAGTTTGAAACTTTGTGCCACTTTGCCGATAATCTGGTGCACGTCGACTTCTTTGGGGTTGATACGGAAGTTCTTGTTCGACATCTTGGCACTCTGCAGTATGGTCTCCACCAGCACCCTCATGCGTTGGTTTTCGTCGTTGATGATGCCGATGAAGTTCTTCCGCGATTCGCTGTCCTGCGAGATGGTGTCGTCGCGCAGCATTTCGCACGCCAGGCCGATGGTGGCCAAGGGGGTCTTGATTTCGTGGGTCATGTTGTTGATGAACTCCGACTTCATCTGGTCCAGTTTGCGCTGGTTGGCCATGGCGCGAATCGAGATGATGAACATGGCGGCGATGATGAGCACCAGAAAGAAGCTCAGGTAGACAAAAAGATTGGAGTTGCGCTGCAGGAAAAGCTGTGCGCTTGGAAACGACAGGATGATGAAGAATTGGCTGTTGGACACCACTCCGGCAGGGTGGAAGTTGTACCTGTAGGGCGATTCCTCCAGTTGCTGCTCGTGTTGGGGGTCGGAGCTGTAGAGAAACGACCGCTCTGTGCCGTTGTACAGGCCCACCACCGGATGGATGTCGATACCGTTGACAAGCAACTGCTCGATGACGAGCGAGTCGAGCTCCTGGTAGTTGAACGGCTCCGACGTCTGCCCGGGGATGGCTTGCGACTCTCCTCCCAGTTGCTTGATTACCTCGTCCATGGCATTGCCCACGCCGACATTGAACATGTTGTCGTTGATGGAGAAGGTGCGTCGTGTCTGGAAGAACTGAGTCACCACCAAACTGACGGCGGCAATGGCAAAAACCGATATGATAATGACACGTATCCTGCGTTTCATGTTGATTCTTTGTCTGGTGTTAGTAATTAGTTTTTAGTGATATAACGAATCTTCAAAAAAAATATTTTCCCATAGGATAAAGAAATCGCACATTTTTTAGTATCTTTGCAAAATAGACTTTTAGTGAAATATGAAAATAGGAGTTATTATAGCTATGGACATTGAGTATCGCCAGATGCGCGATGCTCTCGGCGGCGAGTTTGGCCGCCTGGGAAACAACGAGATTATCCTTTGGCGATGTGGTGTCGGCAAGGTGAATGCCGCCGTGGGCACCATGCGCCTTATTCAGCAGCACCACCCCGACGCCATCGTCAGCACCGGCCTGGCAGGCGGCATCGACCCCCTGTTGAACGTGATGGACATCTTCGTCGCCACGCAGTGCGTCTACCACGACGTGGATTGCGGCGGCATCAGCGAGGACGGGCCCTGCGTGCCCGGACAGGTGCAGGGGTTGCCGGCACGCTATGATGCCGACCCGCAGCTTCTCGACCACGCCCTCGAGGTGCCCCTCATGGACAACGAGCGCCGCATGACGGGGCTCATCTGCACCGGCGACCAGTTCATTACCGACCGCGAGCGTCAGAACACCATCAAGCGCCATTTCATTGACGGTCTGGCATGTGACATGGAGAGTGCGGCCATTGCCCAGACATGCTATTTGGAGCACGTGCCCTTTATCAGCCTTCGCGTCATCAGCGACACCCCCGGGCGCACCGACGACCACCATATACAATGGTCCGACTTCCTTGCCTCCATGTGCAACACCTCGTTCCGTTTCGTTAAAAAATACCTCGAACTACTTTAAACCTTAAACCTTAAACCTTAAACCTTAAACCTTACATGGAAGTAATACAGAGTTTCACCATCGACCATACCCATCTGAAGCCGGGCATCTATGTGTCGCGAATCGACAAGGGCTTCACCACTTTCGACCTCCGCATCACCGAGCCCAACCGCGAACCCGCCGTGGCCCCGGCGGCCATGCATAGCATGGAGCACTTGATGGCCACCTGGTTCCGCAACTCCCGCGCCAAGGACGACGTGGTCTACGTCGGCCCCATGGGCTGCCTCACGGGCATGTACGTCATCATGACCGGCCACTACACCGTCGAGGACATGCGTCAGCTGACCATCGAGTGCCTGGAGTGGATCCTCACCCAGTCCGAAGTCCCTGCCACCACGCCGGAGACCTGCGGCAACTGCCTCCTCCACGACCTGCCCATGTGCCACTGGGAGAGCCGCCGCTACCTCGGCCGCCTGAAGAACGACTTCCACTGCGAGTACACCAAACTCCAGGTGACCTTGAAGGACGGCAAGACCTTCGCCGACGCCTGAGAAGGATAGAGAGGATAGAGGAGATAGATGTGATAGAAGTAATAGAGACGATAGAAGCGATAGAGACTATAGAAAATCTATCACATCTATCGTCTCTATCGCCTCTATTACTTCTATCCCCTCTATCCCTTCTAAAAAAGCGGGGAAACCAATCGGTTTCCCCGCCTTTTTTTGTTATCAGCTGTCAGCTTAGAAGCTGTAGTTGAAGCCGATGGCGAAGTTGTTCAGGTGGGCGTTGACGGTCTGGGGGTCCATGGTGAGACCGAGACCGAACTCGTGGCTACCCCAGTTCTCGGCGGTGGCGAAGTTGGCATAGCAGCCGAGCAGGTTGACATAGAGGTCCATGGAGATGTGCTCGTTGAAAGCATAGTTCAGACCGGGGATGACAGCAAGACCAAAGCTGGTGTAGTTGTCGCCATTGTCGGTGGTAACGCTACCAACGGTGTTGTAGTTCGAGCTCTCGAGGTGGAGTCCGACGTTCAGCTGTGCCTCGGCAAAAACGGTGAAGTTTTTCCAGTTGGCCACATTGTAGCGGAAATACGGGGTAATGTCGATGGTGGGCTGGCCGGAGACACCGGTGTTGGAAGTCGAACCGTAGGTGTCGGCATTGCCGGCGTAGTTGCGGGTGTAGTCGTAGGCCCAGCCCAGCTGGACACCGATCTGCATGTTGTCGTTCAGCCAATAGCCAACTTTGGGGGCAATCTCGAAGTGGTTGCTGGTGGTGCCGGTGACATAGTCAGTGGCGTGCATGTTGCTGTGGTTGGCTTCGAGGGTTCCACCGAGCACCCACTGGGCGTTGGCGGTCATTGCAAATGCTGCGAGAGCAAGGGTCAATAAAATCTTTTTCATGTTTTTTTAATTTTTTGGTTAAACTTTTAATTCTTTTTTTTGTTAATTTTTCTGAATTTTGACGATGCAAAAGTACAACTTTTTTTTGACATACAAGAAAAAAAATCGTTTTTGGCACATTTTTAACATTTTCCATTCCCTCCACACCATCTTCCCCGCTCTGTTTCCATCGCCGGCCCGGGTCTGTTTGCGCCAACCGTTTTGGTCCGTTTCCACAGGAAAAGCAAGAGGGGAATCCCTAGACTGGAACTCCCCAACTTGCTATCAAAACCATGAAAACTTTATCCATTATGCTAATGGCCGTTTCTTTGAAAACGGTTGCAAAGATACGAACTTTTTTGCAACCGTTGGGAATTTTTTTTGTTAAAAAATGCAATTCGCTGTCATTCCGTTAGAAGTAGAGGTCGCGTTCGCCGTTGCCAATCTTGCACAGGTTGCCTTCCACGCGGCGTTTCAGCTCCTCTTTCGGGAATGTCTGGGTCAGTTCCTTCAGCAGGCGCAGGCCTTTCTCCTTGGTGGCGGGGGAGGCGTAGTCCTCCAGGTACTCGCGGAAGGTGAACATGGCGTTGGGCTTGCAGTACTCCTTGATGAGGCCGGGCTTGGCCAGGTCCATGAAGTCGGCGCCCACACGGCCTTTGCGGTAGCAGCCGGTGCAGAAGGAGGGAATGTAGCCGCCGTCGATCATCATGGAGATCACCTCGTCGAGCGAGCGGTGGTCGCCGAGGGTGAACTGGGCGCCCGTGGAGCCGGTTTTCTCGTAGGGCTTGGCCTTGGTGTTGTCGCCTTCCTCGTCGTAGCCGCCGGGATTGGTCTCGGAGGCGGCGCTGATCTGGCTCACGCCGTAGCGCACCAGCTGGTCGCGCAGCTCGGGCCGCTCGCGGGTGGAGATGATAATGCCGGTGTAGGGCATGGCGATGCGGATGATGGCGATAATCTTCATGAAGTCCTTGTCGCTCACCGGGTGCGGGATGTTCTCGCGCTGGCTGAAGGGGGTGCCTTCGGCAGGCTCGATGCGGGGGAAGGAGACGGTGTGGGGGCCGCAGCCGTAGTCCTCTTCCAGGTGGCGGGCATGCTCCATGATGGCAAGGATTTCGAAGCGGTAGTCCACCAGTCCGAACAGGGCGCCGATGCCCACGTCGTTGATGCCGCCTTCCTGGGCGCGGTCCATGCAGGTGAGGCGGTAGAGGTAGTCGGCCTTGGGCGTGCCGGCGGGGTGGAACTGGGCGTAGGCCACGGGGTCGTAGGTCTCCTGGAAGCAGACGTAGGTGCCTATCTTCTCGGCCTTGAGCTTGGCGTAGTCCTCGACGCTCATGGGGGCCAGTTCGACGTTGATGCGGCGGATGCTGCTGCCTTTCTCGTCCTTGGCGGCATAGGTGCGGCGGATGGCCTCGACCATGTAGTTGGCATCGTTCCTGGGGCTTTCGCCGCAGATGAGCAGGGCGCGCTTGTGGCCCATGCGCAGCAGGTGCAGGGTCTCGGTCTCGATTTCGTCGAGGGTGAGGACTTTGCGCTTCAGGGCTTTGTTGTCCTTGCGGAAGCCGCAGTAGACGCAGTTGTTCACGCAGGCGTTGCCGGTGTAGATGGGTGCGAAAAGCACCAGGCGGCGGCCGTAGATCTCGTTTTTGCAGTATTCGGCGGTGTCCAGAATCTTCTGGATGCCGGCCTCGTCCTCAACGCTCAGCAGTTTGGCCACGTCCTCGAGGTTCAGGCCCTTCAGCTTGCGGGCCTTGTTGAGGATGTCGTTCAGCTGGCTCTCGCTGGGGGCGTTGTTCTCCAGCATGCCGTAGAGTTTGTCGCGGTCGATAAAATTCTGATGTCTCATTGTTCTTTGCTTTTATTTAGGATTAATATTTTCTTCTTTTTGCCCGGAGACTCCGGGTTTTCCGGATTTTCCGGATATTCCGGAAGTTCCGGAAAACCCGGATTTCACACCACCACGGCCTTGCAGCTCAGGCCTTGCAGGCGGCCCAGGCTGCCGGTGAGGGCGTTGATGCGGTTCATCTCGCCTTCGACAATGAGCGAGATGACGGCCACAGGGCGGTCGTGGAATGGCAGTCCTTGCCGACAGAGTATAATATCGGCGTATCCGGACAACAGTTTGTTGACAGAAGGCGACACTTCGCGGTCGCGAATGAGTATGGTAATTGTTCCTATCTTCTTCTCCATCAGGTGTTAGGCTTT
>DFIZ01000029.1 GCA_002372855.1 Bacteroidales bacterium UBA3684 | reverse complement strand
GTTAATGTAGAGACGCGGCATGCCGCGTCTCTACAAAATCAGGTTATAAAATTCTATTATTCAGCGCCCTGCCGCTGCTCGAGGGCTTCGTACATGAAGACGCCGGCGGCGACGCTGACGTTCAGGGAGGCCACCTCGCCGACGATGGGAAGTTTGGCGCGCACGTCGCTCAGTTTCAGCAGGTCGGGGCTGATGCCGGTCTCCTCGTTGCCGAGGATGAGGAGCGTGGGCTGGCGGAAGTCGACTCGGCGGTAGTGCTCGGCGCCCTTCTCGGTGGCGGCAACAATCTGGTAGCCGTACTGCTTGGCCAGGTTGATGACGGTTTTCATGTTCTGCTCGCGGCAGACGGGGAGGCGCAGCAGGGCGCCGCTGGAGGTCTTGATGGCGTCCTCGTTCATGGCCGCCGTGCCGCGGTCGGGCACGACGAGGGCGCTGACGCCCGTGCACTCGGCCGTGCGGGCTATGGCACCCATGTTGCGCACGTCGGTGATGTGGTCCAGCAGGACGACCATGGCGTTCTCGGGCAGGGTCTCGACCAGCTCCATGAAGGAATGGTACTTCACGCTGCCGATGGTGGCCACGACGCCCTGGTGGTTGCCGGTGGTCATCTTGTTGAGTTTCTCCACGGGGACGTACTGGAAGGGAATGTCGTGCTCCTTCATCTTGGCTCTCAGCTCGCCCAGGAGCGAGGAGTTGAGCCCGTTCTGGATGAGGATGCGCTCTATCTGCTGGCCGCTGCCGATGGCCTCGATGACGGGGCGGAGGCCGTAGACTATCTGGAGCGCCGGCATCCTGCCGGCACCGCCTCTCTGTTGCTGTGGTCTATTCTGTGCTTTTTCCATCGATGATTGTTATTTTCCGGTCGGCCATGGCGGCCAGTTCTTCGTTGTGGGTGACGATGATGAAGGTTTGGTTGAGCTGTTCGCGCAGGCGGAAGAAGAGCTCGTGCAGCTCGCGGGCGTGCTGCGAGTCGAGGTTGCCGCTGGGCTCGTCGGCCAGCACGGCCATGGGGCTGTTCATCAGGGCCCTGGCCACCGCCACGCGCTGCTGCTCGCCGCCGCTCATGGCCTGCGGTTTGTGCGCCGCGCGGCCGTCCACTTTCATGAGCGAGAGCAGCTCCATGGCCCTCGCCTGCGCCTCTTTCATCGGGGTGCCTTTGATGAGGGCGGGGATGCAGACGTTCTCCAGCGCCGTGAATTCCGGCAGCAGGTGGTGCGCCTGGAAGACGAAGCCTATGTGCTCGTTGCGGAAGCGTGCCAACTCCTTCTCTTTCAGGTTGGACACCTCGGTGTCGCCGTAGCGGAGGGAGCCGCTGTCGGGGCGGTCGAGGGTGCCGAGTATCTGCAGCAGCGTTGTCTTGCCCGCACCGCTGGGGCCCACGATGCTGACGACCTCGCCCTGGTTGATTTCCAGCGAGATGTCCTTCAGTACCTGCAGGTCGCCGTAGCTCTTGTTGATATGGGTTGCTGTTATCATTGCGGTTGATTATGCTTTGTCGTGTAGGCGGCCGCTCGCGGCCGCCTACATCTCCACGCCGTTCAGGAACACGCGCTCCACCTTGTTCTCGCCGTAGCTGTAGGGCATGTACTCGTAGCTGGCGATGGGTTTGGTGATGTAGAAGTTGGCCTTCTTGCCCACGGCGATGGTGCCCAGCTCGTGGCTGACGTCCATGGCGTAGGCGGTGTTGAGGGTGGTGGCGTTGAGGGCCTCCTCGGGGGTGAGGCGGTAGCGGATGCAGGCCATGGAGAGGATGAGCTGCATGTTGCACGACGGCGAGGTGCCGGGGTTGTAGTCCGACGCCATGGCCACGGGCAGGCCGGCTTCGACCATACGGCGCGCCGGCGAGAGGGGCAGGTTGAGGAAGAAGGCGCAGCCCGGCAGGATGGTGGGCATGGTGTCGGTGCCTTTGAGGCACTCGATTTCGGCATCGCCCATCTGCTCCAGGTGGTCGACGGAGATGGCATTGTATTTCACACCTACCTGCACGCCGCCCGAGACGGCCATCTCGTTGGCGTGGATTTTGGGGCGCATGCCGTGCTTGATGCCGGCCTCGAGGATACGGGCGGTGTCGTCGACGGTGAAGAAGCCCTGGTCGCAGAAGACATCGATGAAGTCGGCCAGGCCCTCGTCGGCCACGCGCGGAATCATCTCGTTGATGACAAGGTCGACATAGTCCTCCTGGTGGCCGCGGTATTCCATGGGGATGCCGTGGGCGCCGAGGAAGTTGGACTTGATGGTCAGGGGCGAGTTCTCTTTGAGGCGGCGGATGACGCGGAGGAGCTTCAGCTCGCTCTCGGTGGTGAGGCCGTAGCCGCTCTTGATTTCTATGGCGCCGGTGCCGAGGCGCATGGCCTCCTCGAGGCGTTGCCGGCCCATGTCGTAGAGCTCCTGCTCCGAGGCTGCGGCGGTGGCTTTGGCGGAGTTGAGGATGCCCCCTCCCCTCTTGGCTATCTCCTCGTAGGAGAGGCCGCGGATTTTGTCCACGAACTCGTGCTCGCGCGAGTTGGCGTAGACCAGGTGCGTATGCGAGTCGCAGAAGGTCGGGAAAACGAGCCGACCCGTGGCGTCCACCTCCTTCTCCACTCTCCGCTCTCCACTCTTCGCTTTCCACTCGCTCATCGGCCCAAAGGCCTTTATCTTGCCGTCCTCCACCAGGAGGTAGGCGTCCTTGACGGTCTCCATCTGCGCCATCTCCTTGCCTTGGGCGCGAAGCTTCTGCCGGCCGGTCTCCACCTGCACCAGTTCCTTGATATTTTTGATAAGTGTCTGCATATAATCAAATGTTATTATTTTTCACACATCAATTTTGCTGCAAAGATACAACAAATATTTCACATGGCAAAATATTTGTTTTACTATGCCTGCCATCTGCTGCCGTTCCTCCAGGGTGAACTATCTGACCGTGGTGCCATCGTGGCTCCAGCGCTTGCCGGCCAGGGTGTCGGGCATGCCTTCGGTGCGCAGCAGGTGCACCTGATAGTAGAGGTACTGCTCGAGGTTCTCGTCGTACTCGCACGGGAACTGGGCGCATACGGCCTCATCGTCGATCTGCGACAGGATGCCGTTGTATCGCGCCAAAGCCTCGCGGTCGGCTGCGGCGGTCGTCCCGTCGACGGTGAACATCCTCACATCGTCGGTGAAGAAATCGGCGATATAGGTCATATCGGCGCGGCCCCACGACATGTCGTCGGTGGAGATGGTGTAGTAATGGGTGGCCGAGGTCCCCTCGTCGTCACTCTGGCAACCCACAAGGAACATCATACAGGCGGCCAACGCAAGAATACTCTTTTTCATCATAACATATTGGTATTAGAGGTCAAGCGCCTGCTGGGTACCTTGCTTGATTTTGCCCAGGTGCTGGTAGGCGAGCATGGTGGCTTCGCGGCCGCGGGGGGTGCGCATGAGGTAGCCCTCCTGGATGAGGTAGGGCTCGTAGACCTCCTCCACGGTGCCGGCGTCCTCGCCCACGGCGGTGGCCACGGTGTTGAGACCCACGGGGCCGCCCTTGAACTTGTCGATGATGGTGGAGAGGATGCGGATGTCCATGTCGTCCAGTCCGTTGCGATCCACGTTGAGGGCCTGGAGGGCATAGCGGGCAATGTCGAGGGTGATGGTGCCGTCGCCCTTCACCTGCGCGAAGTCGCGCACGCGGCGCAACAGGCGGTTGGCGATACGGGGGGTGCCGCGCGAGCGGCGGGCAATCTCGATGGCGCTCTCGGAGGTTATCTTCACCTGCAGGAGCGAGGCCGAGCGGTTGACAATCTTGGTAAGCGTCTCGGCGTCATAGTATTCCAGACGGCAGTTAATGCCGAAGCGGGCGCGCAGCGGGGCGGTGAGCATGCCGCTGCGGGTGGTGGCGCCGATGAGGGTGAAGGGTTTGAGGTTCAGCTGCACACTGCGGGCCGCCGGACCGGACTCGATCATGATGTCGATGCGGAAATCCTCCATCGCCGAGTAGAGGTACTCCTCCACCACGGGCGAAAGGCGGTGGATTTCGTCAATGAAAAGCACGTCGTTGGGCTGCAGCGAGGTGAGCAATCCGGCCAGGTCGCCGGGCTTGTCGAGCACGGGGCCTGAGGTGGTTTTGATGCTCACACCCAGCTCGTTGGCGATGATATTGCTGAGGGTGGTCTTGCCCAGACCCGGAGGACCGTAGAGCAACACATGGTCCAGCGGCTCGCCACGGTCCTTGGCGGCGCGGACGAAGACCTTGAGGTTCTCCACCACCTGCTGCTGACCGGCGAAACTGTCGAACCCCGAGGGGCGCAACGCGCGTTCTATCTCTTTCTCCTTTGCGGATATATTATTTCCTGCCAGATTGTCATTCATGATGCAAAAATAGCACTTTTTTTTCTAACGGCAAAAAGTTTTTCAAAAACAACTACTACCAATCTGATTTTCAACATAAAACACATTTTCGAAAAGAAAGCCGGAAAAGGGTCAAAATCTTCAATTTATAAAACAGTGACAATCAACACATAACACCTATCAACTCTTTACCATCTCCTTACCAACTCCTACCCATCTCCTACCCATCTCCCACGATGGTGGGAGATGGTAGGGCGATGGCAGGGCGGAGGCAGGGGGAAGGGAGGGGCGAGGGGCCTGTCGGGGAGGGGACGGGAGGGGCATGGCGGAGGGTTGGCGACAGGAAAAAAACAAAAAAAACGCCTGCGATATAATAAAATATCCGCAGGCGCGTTACCATATAAAAATAAAGAACAGAAAAAAGCATGAAACCGATTATTGTTGGAACAGATTTTTCCGCAGGATCCTACATGGCTCTCGAACTGGCCATCGACGTGGCCAACCGTTTCCAGAGCGACATTATACTTATCTGGGCGCGTCGCGAGAAGCTCCTCTTCAACGACGAACAGCTGTCGACCATGACCAATCTGGCCGAGGACAAGCTGCAGGCCCTCTGCGACAAGTACCAGCCCGCCATGAAGTACGGCAAGCTGCGCTGGCAGATTACCAACGGCAAGGTGGCTCCGGCGTTGGCCACAACGGCCACGCGCGAGCTGGCCTCGATGATCATCATCGGCACCAACGGCGCCTCGGGATTCGAGAAATACTGGATGGGCAGCCAGGCCGTGCGCATCGTGCAGGACTCGCCCTGCCCCGTGCTCACCGTGCGCCAGGGCTACGACTTCCACAAGAAACTGGAGCGCATCGTGGTGCCCCTGCGCGTCAACGCCAATTCGCGCCAGAAGGTGCCGCCCGCAGCCTCCATGGCCAAGATTTTCGATTCAGAGGTCTACATCCTCGGTCTGCTCGACATGAAGGAGGACGAACAGGTGCTGCGCACCTACGTGCAGCAGGCCACCGACTACCTGGACAAAGAGGGCGTGAAGTACCAGACGGTGATCCGCCCCTACTCCAACTACTGCGACACGGTGATGGATTACACCGAAGACATCAAGGCCGACCTGGTGGTCATTAACACCGAGCAGGACCGCATCATCAGCCAGATATTCCTCGGCACCAACGCCCAGCAGATTGTCCACCGCTCGCAGATTCCCGTGCTCTGCATCCACCCGGCCGACTACATCAACGTTTCGGCGAAAATCTGAGCAGTGGCTAGCATTTAGAGTCAAGAGGTTAGTGTTTAGTTGATGGAGTACGATGTGATAGTGGTTGGCGGCGGCGCGTCGGGGCTGATGGCCGCCGTGACGGCAGCGGGACGCGGCAAGCGCGTGCTGTTGCTGGAGAAGATGGACCAGGCCGGGCGCAAGCTGCGCATCACTGGCAAGGGCCGTTGCAACCTCACCAATACCAGCCCCCTGCGCGACACCCTGCCCCACATAGGCAGCGACGCCCGCTTCCTGCGCAACGCCTACGGCCGGTTCTTCAACCAGCAGCTGATGGACTTCTTCGAGCAGCGCGGCGTGGCGTTGACCGTGGAGCGCGGCAACCGTGTGTTCCCCGCCAGCGGCAAGGCCCTCGACATCTTCCTGGCCCTGATGCACGAGCTGGAGCAGAATTCCAACGTCACCATCCGCAAGAACACCACAGTAAAAAGCATAGAAACCTTTGAAGGGCAAGCCACGGCGGTAGTCCTCGAGCGCGGCGAGCGCATCGCCTGCCGCCGCATCGTCCTGGCCACGGGCGGCCTCTCCTACCCCACCACGGGCAGCACAGGCGCCGGATACCGCATGGCACGCGAACTGGGGCACACCGTCGTCGAGCCCGTACCCTCGCTGGTGGCGCTGAAATGCGCGGAGAAAATCCCCGAAGAGCTCATCGGCTTCCAGCTGAAGAACGTGCAGCTCTCGCTTTACGAGGGGTCGTCGAACGCCCCGATGTTCAAGTCGGGCGTCGGCGAGATGACCTTCGTGCAGGACGGCCTCTCAGGCCCCATCGTGCTCAGCGCCAGTCGTATCGCCACCCGTCCACTGCAATCCAACCAGCCCCTCACCGCCCGACTCGACCTCAAGCCCGGCCTCAGTCCCGAACAGCTGGACCGCCGACTGCTTGCCGACCTCGACCAGAACGGCACGCGAATCTTCAACGACGCCCTCCGCCTGTGGCTTCCCGCCGAGCTGATTCCGCTGGCGTTGCCGCAGCTGCACATAGAATACTACAAGCGCCTGCACCAGATTACCGGCGAGGAGCGCCGCCGGCTGGGCCGCTGGCTGAAGGGGGTGGAGTTCACCCTCACCGGCACCCACGACTGGAACGAGGCCATCGTCACCCAAGGGGGCGTGGCCCTCGGCGAGGTGAACCCCAAGACCATGGAAAGCCGCCTGGTGAAAGGACTGTACCTGGTGGGCGAACTGCTCGACCTCGACGCCGACACCGGTGGATACAACCTCCAGATAGCCTTCAGCACCGGCCATGCCGCCGGCGAAGCGATATAAAAAAAAGCGGGCAACCCGGTTGGGTTGCCCGCTCTGCGTTTATTCTTCCGCCGCTATCACAGCCTCCTCCCACTCGTTCATCTTCTGTTCCAGCTGGTCTTTGAGAGACTGGTAGGCCTTGTAGAAATCGGGGGTCTGGGCTTCGCCGGTGGCCAGGATGGTGTCCCTGGCGGCAATCTCGGCCTCGAGGGCCTCGATCTCCTGTTCTTTCTGCTTGACGGCGTTCTGCAGCTTGCGGCGTTCGCGTTCGCGCTCGCGGCTCTGCTCGTAGGCGGCTTTGCCGGCGGAGCTGGTTTTCTGGGTGGACGGCGCGCTCTGGGCAACGGCCGCAGTCTGGGCATTCTGGGCCTCGAGGAACTCCATGATGTCGCCCTTGAACTCGTGCACCGCACCGTCGCGGAACTCGTAGAGTTCGTCGGTGAGGCCGCTGAGGAAGTCGCGGTCGTGGCTGACCACGATGAGGGTTCCTGTGTACTGCAGGAGGGCGTTCTTGAGGATGTCCTTGGAGTTCATGTCCAGGTGGTTGGTGGGCTCGTCGAGGACCAGGAGGTTGCTCGGCGTGAGCAACAGCTTGGCCAGGGCCAGGCGTGCCTTCTCGCCGCCGCTGAGGACCTTCACCTTCTTGTCGATGTCGTCGTCGGAGAAGAGGAAACTGCCCAGGATGTTGCGTATCTTGGGGCGGATGTCGCCCTGGGCGATGTCGTCGATGGTCTCGAAGACGGTCTTGTCCAGATTGAGCATGGCGGCCTGGTTCTGTGCGTAATAGCCCAGGGCGACGCCTGTGCCGAGACGGAAGGTACCGGTGTAGTCGTTGATGTCGCCCACGATGATTTTGGCCATGGTGGACTTGCCCTCGCCGTTGCGTCCCACGAAGGCCACCTTGCGCCCGGAAGTGAGCATGAAGTCGACCCCGTCGAACACCTGGTTGTCGCCGTAGGCCTTGCCCAGATGCTGCGCCTCGACAACGATTTTGCCGCTGTGCGGCGCCGGGGGAAACTGGAAGTGGATGCTCTCGGTGCTCACCTCGTCGACCTTGATGGTCTCCATGCGCTCCAGCATCTTGATGCGGCTCTGCACCTGCTTGGACTTGGTGGCCTTGTAGCGGAAGCGCTCGATGAAAGCCTCGATCTGCGCCACCTGGCGCTGCTGGTTGGTGAGCTGGGCCATCTGGCTGGCACGGCGTTCCTGCATCTGCACCACATACTCCGAGTAGGGGCACTTGTAGTCGTAGATGCGCCCGGCGGTGATTTCGATGGTGCGACGGGTGATGTTGTCGAGGAAGGTGCGGTCGTGGCTGACGAGCACCACGGCGCCGCTGTAGCTGCCGAGGTAGTTCTCGAGCCACTGGATGGATACGATGTCGAGGTGGTTGGTAGGCTCGTCGAGGAGCAGGAAGTCGGGATGGCGCAGCAGCAACTTGGCCAGTTCCACTCGCATCTGCCAGCCGCCGCTGAACACCGCCACGGGGCGGTCGAAGTCCGAGTGCTTGAAGCCCAGACCCAGCAGCACCTTCTCGGCCTGTTCCTGCCGACGGCCGCCACCGAGCATGGCCAGATGCTCGGTAACATCGTTGTGGCGTTCCAGCAGGCGCGTATATTCTGCGCTGTCGTAGTCCGTGCGCTCGGCTATTTCCGCCGTCAGGCGTTTTTGTTCTCGTTCCAGGTTGTCCAGCTGGTCGAAAGCCGTGAGGGCCTCCTCCAGCACGGTGCCGATGCTGTCGGGAACCATTTCCTGAGGCAGGTAGCCCACGGTCTGGCCCGTGGCCATGACGATGGTGCCGCTTTCGGGTTCCTGCCATCCGCAGAGTATCTTGAGGAGGGTGGACTTGCCGGCGCCGTTCATGCCTACGAGGCCTATGCGGTCGTGGTCACCGATGTTGAAGGTGACGTGGTCGAAGAGGTTGGTGCCAGTGAACTGCACCGAGAGGTTGTTGACGCTTATCATAAGAAAAAAAGGAGCAGCAGACTTACATTACTGCTGCTCCCGAATTGTTTGTTTTCAAGCGGACGCTTGGTTGTTTACTTGAGGTTGAAGTTGACGGGCAGGTTGAACTGCACACGCACAGCTTTGCCACGCTGTTTTCCGGGAGACCACTTGGGCATGGCCTTGACGACGCGGATAGCTTCGGCACCGCAGCCGCCGCCAATGTCGCGGAGGATTCTGGGGTTGGCGATGGAGCCGTCTTTCTCCACAACGAAGGTGACATACACCTTGCCGGTAATGCCGTTTTCGCGAGCCAGCTGGGGGTACTTGATATTCTGTGCAAGATACTTGTACAATGCTTCCATACCACCGGGGAATTCAGGCTCGCTCTCAACGACGGTGAAAATCGGCTCTTCGGCCACTTCTACTTCCTCTTCGACCTTGACCTGAGTGATTTCGACGTTCTTGGTTTCCTCAGTCACCTCGGCGTTGACAACGAACTCGTTCTCGATTTTCTGTTCGTCATCAACGACGTTGATCAGAGTGGTAACCTCGGGCACCTCTGGTGGCGGAGGGGGTGGCGGTTCCACGACGTCGGTCTGGATGATCACTTCTTCCGGCTCATCGATCACCTCGCGCTGGAAGGCTGTCTCTTCTTCTGAGTCGTAGCTCTTCACCTCGAAGGCGACCAAAGTGGCTGCAAGAATCACCACCAAACCTATCTCCAGATAGAGACCTCTGCGTTTTTCGAGGTCGGCTTTGGGATTTTTCTTGAGTTCCATATTACTGTTATTTAATCGTTTATTTTCGTTTCGGGGGTCTTTCCACCCCTTTGTTTCACACCGCTAAAATACGAAAAAAAATTAAATTACAAACATTTTTTTGTTAAAAAAGTTTTAAACATCTTCTCCGAAGGGTATTTTTCGCACATGCACCGAGGGTTGCAGGAAAACCAGCCAGCCGCTGACCCCCGGATAGCCCATGGCACTGACGGCACGGCAATAGTGGCGCACCTGCTCGTTGTATTCGCTCTCGAGGTCGATGCCCGTCTTGAAGTCCACCACCCACGTCTCGCCGGGGGCGAAGACCACACGGTCCGGACGGCCCGAGCTGGCGCCGTCGGTCAGGTCGCACTCGTTCTTGTAGCCGTAGGCGGGGTCGAAGAAGCGCGCCGTGTCGGGGTGCGACAGCACATCGTGCACCAGCGCCGCAAGCTTGGCCTTCTCGCCGGGCTCCACCTTCTCCCTCTCGGCGTAGGCGTCGACGACGGCATCCACGGCGTCGCCGGCGGTCCCTATCTCCGCCATCAGGGCGTGGGCATGTATGCCGAAGCGCACACGCTCCTCCAGCATGGGCGTCAGTGCGCGCTCGGAGGGCGAGGCGATGCTCACCTTGTCCGTCCAGTCGGCATAGCCCAACTGGCGTACATGCACGCTTTCTATTTCATATTTGCCCTTCTTCTTCGCTTTGACGACATGCCTGAAGTCGGGATCGCCGAAGTCGGTGCGGTCCTCCAGGTAGTCCTTCAGCATGCGGGCATAGGAGGGCTTGTCGTCCGGCTCCGGGCAAACCACAAAGAGCTGCTCCTCCGGACGCGTGAAGGCCACATATAATATATTAAGGTCGTCCACGGCCGAGGCCATCTGCTCCTCGTCGCGTTCGGCGTCGAAGCGGGTCGACGACTTCTTGCTCAGCGAAACGTAGGCTGCCGGGAGAGTCTTGCCGCCGGGATGGAACTCCTTCTCGGCGTCGACCCAGATGTTGACGTGTCGCGGCCGCGACACAAAGAAGGGGCAGATGACCACCGGCGCCTGCAGACCCTTGGCCTTGTGGATGGTCATCAGGCGCAAGGCGTTGCCCTCCTCCGACGACGACGCCGAGAGGTCGGGATGGGCGTCGAACCACTCCAGGAATTCGCCGATGTCCTGTTTGTGGCGGGCCGAGAAGGCGGCGGCACGGTTGAGCAGCGACGCCACGTAGGCAATGTCCAGGCCGTCGAGGCGCAGCGTGCGCAGCAGCTCCTCGCAGCAGTCGTAGAGGCTCATCGAGAGCAGCCAGCCGCTGTTGAAGTCCATGCCCTCGGCCGCCAGGGCGGCGTGCAGGTCCACGGTGCCATCCGCAAGGAACGCCTCCTCGTGGATGCTCCCCACGATGCCCAGCGCATGCAGCCTGTGCATCAGCTCGGCGGCGGCCACGCGGTCGTTGCCGTCATGCAGGAAGCGCAGCGCCGCCACCAGCGCCATGACGGCCTGGCTGTTGCGCAGATAGAACGATTCGGCCGAGCTCTGCTCGTACCCGCTGTGCTCCAGCAGGTAGGACCCGATGGCGGCAAGGTCGCGCCTGATGCGCCCCAGGATCATGATGTCGCGCGGCTGGTAGCCCTGTTCGCCCACCAGGCGGTCGATGATGTCCAGCACGCGCTGGCAGACGGCGTCCTCGGCCTCGGGGTCGACAAACGAGATGCCGACATGGCCCTTGGGACGGTCCTGCCGCGCCTCGTTCAGCCGCTGGCGCAGCTCCTCCCCGCCCTCGGGGCACTCGCCCTCGGGGCCGAGGTAGATCCGGCGCGCCAGGTCGACATCGGCGTAGCGGTTGCGCACCAGCCACGAGAAGAAGTCGTTGTTGAACGCCACCACATCGTCGGCCGTGCGGTAGTTGACATCCAGCATGTCGAAGCTGTAATTGTTCGGCGACGAGAGCGTCCGGCCGTGCAGCTCCATGCCCTCCACCTTCGGCAGGGCCACGAACTGGCGCACGTCGCCCTTGCGGAAGCGGTAGATGGCCTGCTTGCCGTCGCCCACCACGAGCGACTTCCTGCCCTCCGACACGCCATTCTCCAGCAGCGGCACCAGGTTCTGCCACTGCAGCACCGAGGTGTCCTGGAACTCGTCGATGAGGAAATGGCGGTAGCGGCTGCCCAGACGCTCGTAGATGAACGGCGCGGGTTCCTCCTGGACCACATTGTTGATCAGCCGGTTGAAGTCGGAGAGGTGCACCACCTCGTTGTCGCGGGCATAGAGGCGCATCTGGCGGTCCAGCTCGCCGAGGAGGGCCATATCGTAGAGCCTGCCCTGCAGCAGGCGGCAGGTGTTGTAGTCGACCAAGGGGCCGTCGAGCTGCTCCTTGAGCTTGAAATAGAGCTCCCTGAGGGGCTGCGCTATGCGCTCGGTGCCGGGGAAGGTGGTCTTCGCCTTGCAGAGCATGTCGCCGTTGTAGTCCACCGACTCGAACACATTCACCACATAGCTGTTGGGGGCCACGGCCTTCTTTTCGCGCAGCGTCTCGGCAAAGCGCTCGGCCTTGGCGAAGAAGGCGTAGAGTCCCGTGCGGCCGCGGTTGCAGTCGTCGACGGTCATGCCGATGCCGTGCAGCAGCGCCATGGCCTCGGCGCCCAGCTTCTCGACCCCGGCCACATACGCGGCGCAGTAGCGGCGGTAGCGGTCGTGGATGTCCATGTAGTCGGACAGCGTGTAGCCCGACAGCTGGCGCAGGTACACGTCGGTGCCCTCGGCAAAGAGCTGCTTGGCCAGCTGCGTGAGCGACCACACAATGTCGAACCCCTTCTCCTCCTCCATGTTGTCGACGGCGTAGCGTTTCACCACCTCGGTCAGCGCCTCGTTGCCCTCGGTGCCGACGAGCGCCATCAGGCCGCTGACGGCATGCTCGATGAGGTCGTCCTGCTCGATCATCACCTCGAAGTTGACCGGCTGCCCCAGGTCGTGGGCGAAGGTGCGCACCACGCGGTGCATAAAACTGTCGATGGTGCACACCGAGAGGTCGCTGTAGCGGTGCAGGATGGCGCTGCGCAGCTCCGCGGCCATCTGTCGCAGGTCGGCGTCGGTCAGCGGCGGCTGGTGACCCTTGTGGCGGTCGATGTTGAGCACCTCCAGCAGACGCTGCCCCATGCCGCCGCCCTCGTCGCCGGTGCCGTGCTCGGCCATGGCCGACAGTTCGTCCATGATGCGCGACTTCATCTCGTTGGCGGCCTTGTTGGTGAAGGTGATGGCAAGGATGCCGCGGAAGCGCGTCCCCACGTTGCCCGGACCGCCGGCCATGGCCAGACGCAGATATTCCTTCACCAGATTGAAGGTCTTGCCCGAGCCCGCAGCGGCCTTGCAGATGACAAAGGGATTGTAAATGTGGTCTATAGTCTCCATCGCAAGGGGTATTTGGACTGCAAAAATACAAAAAATATTCCAATGCCGCCAATCTTTTTTCCCCAATCATCACTCATCACTCATCACTCATCACTCATCACTCCCCCAAAGAGGG
>DFIZ01000078.1:17626-25188 GCA_002372855.1 Bacteroidales bacterium UBA3684 | reverse complement strand
CACCCTCGCCGAGCACCAGCGCAACGCCGCCGCCTTCCACCGCGCCCTCGACCACCGAGGGGTCAAATAGCCACATCTTACCGCCCTTCTTATATCCTTCCTATATACTTCTCATATACTTCTTATATAGCTGATATAAGAAGTATATGAGAAGTATATGAGAACGATATGATAACGATATAAGAACAATATAAGAAATGCCGAATCATGTACCTCTCGGGTAGGTTTTATGTCAGAAAAAAATCGTATCTTTGCACCGCGAATTATGGAAGAAAAAAAGCAGATACAGATAGACCTCACGCCCGAGGAGTACCAGTCCGAGGCCGCCGTGCGCCGTGCCGTGGCGCAGGCCCTCGGCATTGCCGAAAACCAGCTGCGCCAGCCCTGGCGCATCGTGCGCCGCAGCATCGACTGCCGCCGCCGCAAGGTGGTGTACCACTGCACCGTAAGCCTCAGCCCAGCCCCCTCTCGCGAGGCGAGGGGCGTTGGCGGCACGATTCCCAGGGGCAGGGGTGAGGCCAGGGTTGTCATTGTCGGTGCCGGCCCCGCGGGCCTCTTCGCTGCCCTGAGGGCGCTGCAGCTGGGCATGAAGCCCATCATCATCGAGCGCGGCAAGCCCGTGGAGAAGCGCAAGGCCGACATCGTAGGCATGGTGCGCACCAAGACGGTGAACCCCGACAGCAACTGGTGCTTCGGCGAGGGCGGGGCTGGGACCTACAGCGACGGCAAGCTCTACACGCGCTCCACCAAGCGCGGCGACGTCGGCGAGGTGCTGCAGCTCTTCGTCGACCACGGCGCCGACCCCGACATCATGGTCGACGTCCACGCCCACATAGGCACCGACCGCCTGCCCGCCATCATTGCCCACATGCGGCAGACAGTTGTGGAGCATGGCGGCGAGTATCATTTCAATACGCGCGTTGTCGACCTCAAGGTCAAGGAGGGCCGCGTCTGCGGGGTGGTCGTCGACGGAGGCGGTGTCGTCGAGGGCGACGCCGTGGTCCTCGCCACAGGCCATTCGGCCCGCGACATCTATGAGCTCTTTGCCCGCCGTGGCTGGCTGCTCGAGGCCAAGCCCTTCGCCCTCGGCGTGCGCGTGGAGCACCCGCAGGAGCTCATCAACGAGATTCAGTATCACGGCAAGGGCTATTCCAGGCTCCTGCCGCCGGCCACCTACAGCCTTGTCACCCAGGTTCTCGCAGCCACTCAGTCACCCTGCCACCCAGCCACTCAACACGGAGTGTTCTCCTTCTGCATGTGCCCCGGAGGCGTCATTGTGCCTGCCGCCACGGCCGGAGGGCAGCAGGTGGTGAACGGCATGAGCAATGCGGCGCGCAATTCGGCCTTCGCCAACAGCGGCATCGCCGTGACGGTGAGCCCCGAGGACGTCGGTGCCGAGGGTCCGCTGGGTTTGCTGGAGTTCCAGCGCCGGGTCGAGGCCCGCGCTTTCGAGGCCGCCGGCGGATGCATCGACGCCCCGTCGCAGCGGCTCGTCGACTTCCTCGAGCGCCGTCCCTCGTCGCGTCTCAACAAGAGCAACTACATGGGTCACTGCGTCAGCGCCCCCCTGCACGAGGTGCTGCCGCCTTTCGTGGTCGACTGCCTCATCAAGGCTTTCAGGGATTTCGACCGCAAGATGCACGGCTTCGTCACTGCCGATGCCTCGCTGCTGGCCGTGGAGAGCCGCACCTCCAGCCCTGTGCGCATACCCAGAAACAAAGAAACCCTGCAACATCCTCAGTTGCAGGGTCTGTATCCTTGTGGCGAAGGCGCCGGATATGCCGGCGGCATCGTCTCTTCCGCCCTCGACGGCATCCGCTGCGTGGAAGCTTTCAGCCTTCAAAGGTGAAGCTCAGCATGAAGGTGCGGGAGTGCAGGTGCTCGAAGGCCTGGATGTAGATGTCGGGGTCTTCGACGCGGAGGTCTATGATGCCGAAGGTCATCTTCAGGTCGATGGCGAATTTCACATAGCGCAGAAAGACGTCGAAGCCCAGACCCATGGAGTAGCGCAGGTCGTTGGGCTCGAGGCGTATGATGCTCTCGTCGGTGCGGTTGCGGTTTTTGCGCAGCGAGGCGAAGTCGAAGCCGTAGGAGATGCCTCCGGTGAGGTAGGGGCGGAAGTTGCCCCATCGCATGGCGCGGAACTTGATTTCCACGGGGAAATCGCCGTAGACCGACTCCACTTTGCGGCTGAGTTCGGCAAGGCGGTGCGAGGCCAGGTAGCTGGACTCCCAGGAGTAGGCCACGTCGCGCGTGATGAGGGTCACACCGGGCAGTATGCGCAGGTTGAACCAGTCGTTGAGTCGCAGGTCGCCGATGGCGGCGATGTGGAAGCCGGGGGCATAGTAGGACGTGGTGCCTTGCAGTATCTCGCGCAGGGCGTCGTCGTGGGTGTATTCCAGGTCGAACTTCGAATGGGTGTAGCCCACCTGGATGCCGAAGTGGATCAGGCGGGAGTCGAATTTGCCGAGGTTGCCCACCTGGGCGTGGACTGAATTGAAGATTGAGAATTGAAAATTGAAAAAGAAGCCGATGCAGAGCACCAGTTTAAGCGGCTTGTTTATAAACCTCGACAGTTTCAATTTTCAATTTCAGTTTTCTGTGATTTCGCCGCGGAGCGACTCGCTGAGGCGCCGGCGGACGTGGTCTTTGTTCTGGGGGAAGTTGCCGAGGAGGAACATGAGCTTGGTGATGGCGGCCTCGATGGTGATGTCGCCGCCGCCGATGACGCCGATGCGGTCCATGTCGCAGCTGGCGGCGTACTGGCGCATGACCACGGAGCCGGCTTTGCACTGCGTGACGTTCATCACGATGATGCCGCGCTGGATGGCTTCCTCGAGGGCGGAGATGAACCAGGCGTCGGTGGGGGCGTTGCCGGAGCCGTAGGTTTCGATGATGACGCCCTGCAGGTTGGGACTGCGGAGCACGGCATTCACCACGTCGGGACCGATGCCGGGGAAGAGCTTGAGGATGGCCACGCGGGTGTCGAACTGCTTGCGCACCACCAGCGGCTCGGTGGGCATGGGGAGGAAGAGGTGGTCGCGGAAGGAGATGTTGATGCCCGCCTTGGCCAGCGAGGGGTAGTTGTAGGTCTCGAAGGCGTCGAAGTTGGCGGCGCTCATCTTGGTGCTGCGGTTGCCGCGGTAGAGGTGGTTCTCGAAGAAGATGCACACCTCGGGGATGGTGCACTGCTGCGTGGAGGCTATCTCGAGGGCACAGATGATGTTCTCGCGGCCGTCGCTGCGCAGCATGCCCAAGGGCAGCTGGCTGCCCGTGAGGACGATGGGTTTGGCGAGGTTCTTGAACATGAAACTCAGCGCCGAGGCGGTGTAGGCCATGGTGTCGGTGCCGTGGAGCACCACGAAGCCGTCGTAGCGCTCGTATTCGCGCTCGATGATGTTGGCGATGTCCACCCACAGCGAGGGCGTCATGTTCGAAGAGTCGATGATATTGTCGAGGGTGACGGAGTCGATGCCGTACTGGCAGCTCTTGAGCTGGGGCACGGCGTCGTAGATGCGGTCGAGGGCGAAGGGGTGGAGCGAGCCGTTTTCGTCCTGCACCATGCCGATGGTGCCGCCGGTGTACACGATTAGCACTTTGTTGTTCTTCATGCCACGTATAACGCAGGAAATGTTTTTTTATTGCGACCGCTGGAAGAAATATTGACACGTGAATACAAAAAAAAAAGACGCTCCGGCAAAGGAGCGTCTTTCGGTTGTCCTACCAGGATTCGAACCTAGACAAGCAGAACCAAAATCTGATGTGCTACCATTACACCATAGGACAGATTTTTTCGCAAAAAATCGGCTGCAAAGATACGACTTTTTCCCGATGTGGCCAAATTTATTTTCTATCTGGCTGATACTAAGAATTTACGTTGTACGCTCATCGTTTGGAGAGTTGCAAGTAACGGATGGTGGAATAGGCCAATCTGATGGACTGCGCACCGATGTTGAGGTATTTGGGCCAGTCCTCGTTGCGCCAGGCCTTTTTCTTCTTCTTCTCCGTGGGTTCCACGAAGACGATGTCGTTCTGCTGCAGGTAGTAGTAGGGCGACGACAGCACCTCCTTGCGCGTCAGGTCCAGGGTGTCCACGGTCTGGGTGTTCACGCCGCTGCGCACCACTACGACATTGGTTCTCAAGCCGTCTATCGTGATGTCGCCGCACTGTGCCAGGGCTTCGAAGATGGTCAGGCGGCTGCCTTCGGCCACGACGACCCGCGGCTGCTTCACCTCGCCGATGACTGTCACGTGGAAGTTCATCAGGTTCACCGTCACCACGGGGTCGGTGACGTACTGCCCGTCAATCAGCATGGTCTCGAGCCGGCGCTCCAGCTCGGAACGCGTCATGCCGGCCACCTCGATGCGCCCCAGGATGGGGAACACGATGTGTCCGCTCTGCGACACCAGGTAGCCCTTCAGCGCGCTGCGGTCCCTGATCACCTTGTCGGTGTTGGTCTCCTGGTTGAAGGCCTTTACCGTCGAGGGCGACTGGCTGCCGACGTAGATGTACAGCTGGTCGTTGGGATAGATTGTGGCGTCGTAGTTGTTGGTGATGGGCATAGGCGTATCGTGCGGCGCATCCTCCACGTAGAGGTAGCGCTGCTCGGTTCCGCATCCCGTCAGCACCATCGCCCCCAACAGAGCGAACATAAAGATGATTCTATTTCTCATTCATTTTCAATTTTCATTGTTATTCCCCTCCACTCAAACACTCAAGCATTCAAGCAATCATGCATTCAAGCAATCACTTCTCCCCCTTCTTCTGCCACGGCATCGTGATGGTCGGCAGCTCCACCGACTTGAAGGCCGAGAAGAAAGCGCTGGTCGAGGTCTTCTCCTTGCCGTAGATGTCGTTCACGAGGTCTTTGTACTTGTCCATCAGGGGACCGCGGCGCAGCTTGAGGGTGGGGGAGAGGAGTCCGTTGTTGGGCGTCCACTCGTCGGTCACCAGACGGAACTGCTTCACCTGCTCGTGCGGCGCGAGGGTCTTGTTGAACTCGTCCAGCACCTTGCGTATCTTCTCCTGTGTCTTGGGCAGGGAGATGAGCTCGGCATTGTCGCGGTAGTGCAGTTTGTACTTCAGCGCCCAGTAGTGCAGCGTGTTGAAGTTGGGGCTGATGATGGCGGCCACCTGCTTCTCGTTCTCGCCGATAATCATCACCTGCTCTATGTATTCCGAGCCGCGCAGCAGGTTCTCTATCAGCTGCGGAGCCACATATTTGCCTGCTGAGAGCTTGAAGATGTCCTTCTTGCGGTCGGTGATTTTCAGGTAGCGTCCGCCCACCAGGGTGCCGATGTCGCCCGTGTGGAGCCAGCCGTCGGCGTCGATGACCTGGGCCGTGTATTCCGGGTCTTTGTAGTAGCCCAGCATGATGTGCGGTCCACGGGTCAGAATCTCGCCGTCCTCGTCGAATTTCAGTTCCACGCCGCTCAGCACGGGGCCCACGGTGCCGATCTTCACCTGGCGGTGCGCCGGGTCGTTGACGGCAATGACGGGCGAGGTCTCGCTCATGCCGTAGCCCTCGTAGATATTGATGCCCGCGGCGGCGAAGAGGCGCACCATCTTGGGCTGTATGCTGCTGCCGCCGGTGATGACGGTCAGGTGCTTGCCGCCGAATTTCTCGCGCCACTGGCGGTAGACCAGGCGGTCCAGCAGCCACTGGCTGATCTGGTAGAAGGGCTGCACCTTGGTCAGGCCCGTATAGTCGTAGCGCTGGCCGTGGCGGAAGGCCCAGTCGTAGATGGCTTTCTTGATGCCGGTGAAGTCCTTGCCGGCGGCATAGAGCTTGTCGTAGACCATTTCCAGCACCCTCGGCACGGCACAGAAACCGTCGGCGTGCAGCTCCTGCATGTTCTGCTGGATGGTGCCCATGCTCTCGGCATAGTAGATGCTGATGCCCAGGTACTGGTAGTGGTAGTTCATCGAGCGTTCGTAGATATGGTTCAGCGGCAGGAACGACAGGAAACGGTGGCGGCTGTCGCAGGGCTGCACCTGGGCGTGGGCGGTGAAGTTGCTGCACAGGTTGCGGTGGCTCAGCATGACGCCCTTGGGCATGCCCGTGGTGCCGCTGGTGTAGATCATCGTCGTCCAGTCGTCGGGCTTGATTTCGCGCTTCCGGCGCTCTATTTCGCCCATCCATTTGTCGCGGTTGGCGATGCCCAGCTTCAGGATTTCCAGGGTGCGGTGCTCGCCCTCGATGTTGGCCAGGGTGTAGACCTGCGGTTTGGGGTCCAGCTGTTCGATGGCGGGGCGTATGCGGTTGAGCAGCACTTTGGAGCTCACCATGACGGCAACGGCCTCGCTGTGGCGCAGGATGTAGAGGTAGCTCTCGGTGTTCAGCGTGGGATAGATGGGCACATGGATGATGCCGCTCATGGACAGGGCCATGTCGATGAAGTTCCACTCCGGGCAGTTGCTGCTCATGGTCACCACACGGTCGCCCTGTTTCAGACCCATCTCGCACAGGCCGTAGGCCAGGTAGTGGGCAAACTTGTAGTAGTCGTGCGAGCTGTATTTCACCCACTCTCCGTTCACCTTTCCGGCCAGTATGTCATCCTTCGGATAGTGCTCCACCAGGTGGTCCAGCAAATCGAAGGTCCTTGTAATCTCTGCCATATCTATTTCCGTTTTAGATTGCAAAAATACACATTTTTTATAACGTGGCAAAAAAATTCTCCTCCAGGTAGGCTTTCAGCTCCCGGCTGATGCCCTCGTTGGCCTCGCGCGGATAGCGTTTGGTGGTGAAGATTTCGCAGTAGTTGCGCGTGCCGTTCTCCTTCACCATCTGGCGGTTGAAGGGGTCCTCGTCGCGCACCTTGTGCATGGCCACAATCTCCCCGTCGGAGGCCTCGTGGTACACCTCGCTGTGCAGCACGGCGTCCAGGCCCAGGCGTTCGCTCATGCGGCCCTCCTCGGCGGGATGGCCCATGGCCAGCGCTATCACAGGCACCACGCCCTTGGGGCATTTCAGCAGCTGGGCAATCTTGGCCGTGTTGTACATCACCGTGCCCAGGTAGCAGAATCCCAGTCCTTTGGCCTCGGCGGCGATGCAGAGGTTCTGCGCGAAGAGGGTGGCGTCCACCAAACCCGAGAGGAACCACAGCAGGTTGCCGTAGGGCTCGTCGCAGCCGTTGACGCGGCAGTAGTGGTGGTAGCGGTTCACATCCACGCACACCGTCAGCCACAGCGGCGCCGTCGCGCACTGGCCGAAGTGCAGCCCGCAAAGCTCCGTGCGGAGCGGCTCCTCCTCGGTGGCGATGACCGAATAGAGCTGCATATTGCCCGTGTTCGAGGCCCGCAGACCGCATTCGACAATCTCCGCCAGCAGCGCCTTGTCCACTCGCTCCGCCGTGAATTTCCTTATCGAACGGTGATTCAGCATCACCTCTATTGCATCCTTTTCCATCATAGTCTTTCCTTATGAAACAAAATGCAAAAATACGAAAAAATATCCATTCACCACGATAAAATGTTAATTTTTGCAAAAAAAACATACTCCCACTCACCACTCCAACCTCCCCCTACGACCTACATAATTCGTCCCTTCTTATATCCTTCC
>DFIZ01000078.1:0-17492 GCA_002372855.1 Bacteroidales bacterium UBA3684 | reverse complement strand
ATATAAGAAATGCCGAATTATGTACCTCTTCGACCCCTCTTGGATTCCTGTTTGGGAGATGCTGGTGGATGTGTGTTAAGGCGCTGATATTTAGTGCAGAACGGCAGACGGGGCGAACTTAACACCGGAAACTTGACACTAAACACTCGTCAAATCCCGTTTTTCCGTTTGTATTGTACAATAGTAGTATTCTAACCTATAATTGAAAAACAGAAATGAAAACCAGCGAAAAAAAACAGTGTGTTTCTCAGAAATACATCTCGGACCTTATGTCGATGCGCGAGGCGAAGCACCGGCCGAACACGCAGGGGGTGAACCATGCGCTGCTGCACCATCTGATCGGGTTTTACGGCGACACTCCACGGCTCGCCGACATTACGGAGGAATTCTGCATCGAGTTTGCCAAGTTCCTGATGGCGAGGGTGTCCATGGGCAGCGTGAGGACCTATCTGCAGAAGATGCACGCCATTCTCGAATATGCGGTGGCGGCCCGTCTGATTGCGGCCAACCCGATGCCCTCCATCCGGACCCTGATGCCGGGATGCAAGCGGGCGAAGAGGGTGTATCTCACGCAGAATGAGGTTGCCAGGCTTTCGGCCACCCCCTGCGGCCACGAGGAGACCAAGCGCGCTTTCCTCTTCGCGTGCCAGACGGGTCTGCGGCTTTCGGACATCGAGACCCTCGTGTGGGAGGACATCGTGGACATCGAAGGCAAGCCGACGATTGTGAAGGTGCAGGTGAAGACGGGCCGTGAGGTTAGCGTGCCCCTCAACGCCGTGGCGCTCAGTCTGCTGGGGGAGCGGAGGCGGGCAGGGAAGGTGTTCGGGCTGAGGTCGCGGTCGGTGATTGCGGCCGATTTGCAAAGGTGGGCGCAGGAGGCGGGCGTCGGGAAGCACCTTACGTTCCATGTGTCGCGGCACACGTTCGCCACCTTGTCGATTTCGGCGGGAGTGGACATCTATGTCGTCAGCCGGCTTTGTGGCCATACAACCGTCAGGACGACAGAGATATACGCGCACATAATCGACAAGACGCTCCAGCACGGGGTGGAGCTGTTGGGGAATGCCATGATGGGCAGCTCGACCGACGGCGGCGGAAAGGTGCGTGCAAGCTTCAGGGACCGGCTCAGGAGGTCGCTGCTGCCGTTGTTCCGCAGCTTCCTGAGTTGCTTCCCGTGATGCTTTGCCGAGGCTCCAAAAGGGCAAAAAAAAAGCCCCTGCACGGTGGTGCAGGGGCGTGATGGGATGATTTTCTTCAGAGGGAGAGGCCTCCGTCGACGCAGATGACCTGGCCGGTGATGTACTCGGAGAGGTCGGAAGCGAGGTAGAGGGAGGTCTTAGCGACGTCGAGGTCGGTGCCGCCGCGGCGCAGGGGGATGTCCTCCATCCAGCCTTTGCGCACGTCCTCGGGGAGCTGCTGCGTCATGGCCGTCTCGATGAAACCGGGGGCGATGGCGTTGCTGCGGATGCCGCGGGAGCCGAGTTCCTTGGCCAGGCTCTTGGTGAAGCCCAGGATACCGGCTTTGGAGGCGGAGTAGTTGCACTGGCCGGCGTTGCCGTTGACTCCGACGACGGAGCTGGTGTTGATGATGGAGCCGGAGCGCTGCTTGAGCATCATCGGGGCAAAGGCCTTGCAGAAGTTGAAGACGGAGCGCAGGTTGACCTCGAGGACGAGGTCCCAGTCCTTGGGCTGCATGCGCAGCAGGAGGTTGTCGCGGGTGATGCCGGCGTTGTTGACCAGCACATCCAGACGGCCGAATTCTTTCTGCACGATGTCGGCCACGCGGAGCGTGTCTTCGTAGTCGGCGGCGTTGCTGGCGATGAACATCGAGCGCGGCTGCATCTTCTGCAGTTCGGCCAGCAGTTCGCGGCTGCTGTCGTTCTCCTGCAGGTCGGTGAAAATGACGGTGGCACCCTCTTCGGCGAAGAGCAGTGCTGTGCGACGGCCGAGGCCGCGCGACCCTCCGGTAATGAGGGCGATTTTATCTTTCAACAGGTTCATAGAATTATTTGGCCTCACCCCTTGCCCCTCTCCCAGGGAGAGGGGATTTTGCACGGGTCTTTTTTGAGGACTTTTTTAATGGTTGTTTATTTCTTTTGCTATTTTGTTGATTACGTGTTGGAGGTCTCCCATCACCTCGTCGTTGGTGAATCGCAGCACCCGATAGCCGAAGTGTTCCAGTTGGAGGGTTCTTGTGCGGTCCTCGGCCTGCTGCTCGCAGGTGTTGTGGTATCCGCCGTCGACTTCAATGACGAGCATTTTCCTTAGGCATACGAAGTCGGCTATGTAGTCTCCAATAATATGCTGGCGTCTGAAACGGTGTTCCGGCAGGTATTTCCGCAAGGCCTGCCATAGTTTTTCTTCCGCCTGAGTGGGGAACAGCCTGTTCTTTTTGGCATACTCCCTTGTCGTTGCATAAGTGTCGGGATAAGCCGTTTTATACCCTTCTGCCATTTTATTGCGTGTTGTCCTGCGTAGCCTCCCCTCTCCTTGGGAGAAGGGTCAGGGGTGAGGCCTTTATTTATTGTCGATCAGAGCAAAGGACAGGACGCCTTTGACGGCGGTTTTGCCGTCGACTTTGGCTTCGGCTTCGGCGTGGAAGATGAGGCCGCGGCGGTCGGTGATGCGGCCGCGGATCTCGATGGTGTCGCCGGGGCGGACGGGCTGGCGGAAACGGGCTTCCTTGATGCCGCTGTAGAGCGGGGTGCGGCCGGCGGCGAGTTCGTCGCGCACCAGGATGCACATGGACTGGCCCATGATTTCGCAGAGGATGACGCCCGGAACAATGGGGTTGCCGGGGAAATGGCCCTGCAGGAAGAATTCGTCGCCACGCACGTGGTAGTGGGCGATGGCGATGTCGCCTTCCATGGTCACATCGTCAACGAGCAGCATCGGCTCGCGGTGCGGCAGGAAGGTCTTGATGGCATCTCTATTCATTATTTCCATAGTATTTGGCCTCACCCCTTGCCCCTCTCCGGTGGGAGAGGGGATTTGGGTCGAGGACTTTTTTATGTGTTTATTGTTTCAATGTGTTGTTTCGTTTGTGTCGGTTTCCCCTCTCCCCGGGAGAGGGGTGGGGGTGAGGCCTCAGGCTTTTCTCAGGGCCACGGTGGCATTCTGGCCGCCGAATCCGAAGGTGTTGCTGATGGCGATGTCGGCCTGGTATTTGCGGGCGGTGTTGGGGGTGTAGTCCAGGTCGCACTCGGGGTCTGGCTGGTCGAGGTGCAGGGTGGGGGGCACGATGCCGTTCTTCAGTGCCAGGGCGGTGATAATCAGCTCCACAGCACCAGTGGCACCCAGCATGTGGCCGTGCATCGACTTGGTGCTGCTGATGACGGCGCGGCGGGCTTCCGTTTCGCCCAGTGCTTTCTTGATAGCCAGGGTTTCGCCCTTGTCGTTGAGGGGCGTGCCCGTGCCGTGGGCGTTGATGTAGAGGTTCTCACCGGCCTTGTAGCCAGCCTCTTCCAGTGCCAGGCGCATGGACTCGGCGGCGCCGCGTCCTTCGGGGTGCGGGGCGGTGTAGTGGTGGGCGTCGCAGGTGTTGCCGTAGCCGCAGACTTCGGCATAGGTCTTGGCGCCGCGTTTCTTGACAAGTTCCTCGCTCTCGAGGACGAGCACTCCGGAGCCTTCGCCGAGGACAAAGCCGTGGCGGCGGCTGTCGAAGGGCAGCGAGGCGGCCATGGGGTCGTCGCTGGTGGTGAGGGCTTTCATGTTGGCAAAGCCTCCGATGGCCATGCCACAGACGGCGGCTTCGGCACCGCCGGTGATGACGGCGTCGGCGCGGCCCTCGCGGATGAGGCGGTAGGCCTCGCCGACGGAGTGTGTTCCGGTGGCGCAGGCCGTGACCACGGGCAGGTTGGGGCCTTGGGCGTTATAGGTGATGGCCACGTTGCCTCCGGCAATGTTGCCGATCATTTCGGGGATGAAGAGCGGCGAGATGCGGCGCAGGCCGTACTGCATGCGGTTGGCGTGCTCGCGCTCGAAGGTCTGGATGCCGCCGATGCCGCTGCCGATGGCAACGCCCAGTCGGCGCGGGTCGACGTCTTCGCCCACCTTCAGTCCGCTGTCGGCCATGGCCTGGGCGGCGGCGGCAAGGGCATAGAGGGCATAGACGTCGTTGTGGCGAACCATCTGCTTGTCGATGCCATAGGCTTCGGGGTGGAAGTCCTTCACCTCGGCGGCGATCTTCACAGGGAGGTCGGCGGTGTCGATTTTTGTGATGAAATCGATGCCGCAGACGCCGTTGATGAGGTTGTTCCACAGAGTCTCGATGTCGTTTCCGATGGGGGTGATGCATCCCACTCCGGTAATATATACTTTTCTCATAGTTATTATTATTGTTTTCTTTTATTATTATAATATCAGTATTTTAAGATGACGACACCCGATACGAATCCAGCGCCGAAAGCGCTCATTAGGATGGTGTCGCCACGTTTGATATGTCCTTCGCGGATTCCTTCGTCGAGCAGCAGGGGGATGCTGGCCGAGCTGGTGTTGCCAAAGCGCTGCACGTTGGTGGGGAATTTCTCCTGCGGCTGTTTCAGGTTCTCGCGGATGGCTTCGTTGATTCGCAGATTGGCCTGGTGCAGCAGGAAATGGTCGATGTCGTCCAGCGTCAAACCTGCCGAGGCGGTAACCTCTGCTATGTCGCGTGCGGCCGAGGTGACGGCCATGCGGAAGACTTCGCGGCCTTTCATGACCAGGGGGCTGTGGGTGTCGATGCCTTCGCCGGTCTCGAAAGGGGTGGCTTCCATGGGGTTCTTGTACACGATGACGTCGGGCATCGGGATGGTGGTGAGTTTGCTGGCAATGAGGCTGTCGCCCTTGGTCAGCACCACAGCGCCGGCGCCGTCGCCGAAGAGTACGGAGCAGTTGCGGTCGGTCCAGTCGCAGAAGCGAGTGCATTCCTCGGCTGCAACCAGGAGGATGTTGCGTGCGCGCCCGGTGGCGAGCAGTGCGTCGCATACATCGAGACTTTGCACAAAGCCGACACAAGCGGCGTTGACATCAAAAGTGGGGCAGAGGGGGCCTTTCATGCCGAGATTGCCCATGATGATGCTCGAAAGATGAGGTGTGACGTAAAGATTGGAGACGTTGGAGCAGATGATGTAGTCGATATCGTCTGGACAAAGGCCGGCCGATTCAATTGCTTGGGCCGCTGCCTCGGTGGCAAGGTCTTCGAATCTTTCGTCCGTGATAATATGGCGCGTCCTGATGCCTGTTCGTGTAGTAATCCATTCGTCACTGGTTTCGAGAAACTCCGACAGCATGTCGTTTGTGACGACTTTTTTGGGCAGTGCGCTTCCAGTTCCTATTATTTTCATGTTAAAAATTATTAATTTTCGGGTTGCAAAGAAACGTTAAAATTTCTAAATATAAAAGTTAATTTAAGTAAATTGCACAATAATATGGGTGAAAAGGCGTTATTTTGGGTGAAATTTGATTATTTTTGGCGAAATTGATAGAAAATGAATACTGACCAGACGATAAATTTGCCAGCGATGGCGCGATTTTTGACTTCGGGAGAGTCGAATTTGCTTTTCTTGGTTTTGTCCTTTTTGATGGGGGTAATACTGGTGGTTTTTGTCCAGCCGGTGGGGATTTTGGATTATACGTCCTGTAATACCACACTTTCCCCGTTGGCTGTGGTGGCGTTGATGGCTGCCGGCGGCTATGCCATGGTGGCACTCAGCCGCGGCGTGCTGGTCCTCGTGTCACGGCGTAAGGAATTGTCGCTGTTTTGGTTGCTCATGTGGATGTCCATAGAGCTTATCCTCTGTGTTGCTGTCACGGTTATTATGGCATGGAGCATCAGTGGCGGAGGCAAGGTGCGTCTGGCTCCCTTGGCGGCGGATGTTTTGCTGGGCAATGTGACGGTATTCCTTATTCCCAATGTCATCACCTACCAGGCTTTCCGTCTGAAGGAGATGCGTATGGAACTGGTGTCATTGCGTCGCAAGTTTACCACTGATGCCCAGGCTGTTCCATCGGACCAAAGTATCAATTTCTACGACAAGGGTGGTCGCCTGTCGTTCTCCACCCGCATCGCCAATGTGCTGTACATCGAAGCGGCGGACAACTATACCAACATCCACTATATCAACGAGGAAAAGGAAGATACTTTCATTCTCCACAACTCCCTCAAGGACCTCGAAAAAGAATATTCGGGTATCGGGCTGTTGCGTTGCCATCGTGGGTATATGGTCAATGTGATGAATGTGAAACTGATGCGAAAGGAAAAGGGCAGCTTTGTACTTGAGTTGGCTTCCACTTCGAAGTCCATACCAGTCTCCAAGAGCTATGCCGCTGCCGTTACAAAACATTTCTCTTCCGACGGTGCATCCACGCCGATTTCCGAGGTCTGAATCAATAATTTTTCGTATCTTTGCATCTGATTTTAATACTAAAGAATCATGCAATTCAGACTTACCTATCACGAAATTAGCGATTTGATTGAACGCAAGGCTGGCCGTCGCCTTCCTATTATGTACGGTGGCCCCCATACTGTCCGCATCAGCTACGACGTCAATGTTCTTTTCAAAACGGCTAGCGTCGGCCTCGATTTGACTGTCGACGAAATCGACCAGGCTGGCAATATCTTCCTCTCATACAATGGTGGCGCGGGCATCGACTACATGGTTAAAATGGCCCTCAACCAGGCCAAAAACCAACAGGGGGGCGATATGATCGAGCTCCTTTCGGATAATCGCATCATGCTCCAGCTGAGCAAGAACGCCCAAGCCGGATCCCTGTTCAATCACATCACGCTGAAGGATATCTTCTTCGACGAACAGTTTGCCATCATCGAGTTCGAGCCGAAGCTGTAAGCTATTGATTGTGATATCTCTCGTGGTGCAGGATGGTGAAAGCCCTGTAGAGCTGCTCCACGAAGAAGAGGCGCACCATCTGGTGGTTGAAGGTCATCTGCGACAGCGACACCTTATGCGTTGCTTTGGCATAGACGGCCGGTGAGAATCCGAAGGCGCCGCCGATGACGAACGCCAGTGTCCGTGTGCCTGCATTCATCTGTTTCTGAAGATAATCGGAGAATCCTACCGAGGTGTATTCCTTGCCATGTTCGTCGAGCAGCACCGTGCAGTCCACTTTCTCCAACTGTTTCAGTATCAACTGTCCTTCGCGCTCCTTGACCTCCTCGGCCGAAGCCTTTCCCAGGTTCTTCAGCGCTGGAATCACCACCAGCTCGAAATCGCAGTAGTGCTTCAGCCGCCCTACATACTCGTCGATGCCGGTCTGCAGGTAGGGGATATCGGTTTTGGATACAACTATCAATTTGATATTCATACGTGTAGAATCTTTTCTCCGAAGGGTATCCTGGAAAGGTATATGCAATGCAGTTCGGTTTTCTTTGCGCCGAACGAGCTATAAAAATGGCCCACGCCGGGGTCGGTCCCTCCTTCGAAGTCGAATGCTTCTGTCTTTCCGTAAAGGTCTGTCAGCATGGCCCATACCAGCGCAGTCATACAGTTGCGCAGGGCTTCGGGGCGCATGGCGGACATCAGTGCGTAGGCGCAGTGGCTGTCGTAGACCACAAAGCGGGCGGCCGTCAACGTGCCTTCGGCATCGCGCAGGCCGTAGAGCAACGCCTGTCCCCGGCCGAGGGCGGTGCCGCATACACGCTTTATGAAATCGCGGCTCAAAAGGTCGTGTCCGCTGCGACGTTCCCAGTAGGATGTGTGCAGGGCTGCAAATTCGTCGGCTTCCACCTGTCTGTCAATGGTATATGCTTGCCTTACGGCCTCCAGTTGGCGCTTGCGTCCACGGTCGGCCAGCTGTGGCAGCTCCTCCGGTTTCGGCAGCGGGTCGAAGCGGTGGGTGAAACGTGTCGTGTGGTTGAATCCCTTCTTTTCGAATGCTTTCCAGTCCTCCACGCCCGGGGCGAAGCGTTGCATGCAAAGCACGGCTTTCTGCCTGCGCAACCCTTCTGCCAGTGCCTCCAGAACCCAATGCTGCGAGTTGGCGTCCAGGGTTGGGTCAATCCAGGGACCGCCCCACGGCGTCAGCTGCGGCAGGAGGATATATTTGAGACCAAATTTCTTGCCATATAGAAATGGCAACGCTCCGCAGACCTTGCCGTGCCCTTTGCTGAGCAGCACGTCCCAGCGCTTGCCTGCGCAGACGGTCTCCATCCACCAATATTGCTGAAACAGAGGGATTCTCGCTCCCTCTGTTTCGCATATTTGGCGGTATGTTTCTTTGTCTGTCACTGAATCTTGATGTTCACCCGGTTGTTCATGACGCGCCCCTCGTAGGTGCTGTTGTCGCCTATGGGGTCGGCGTCGCCCTTGGCGATAATCTCGATGCGTGTGGCGTCGATGCCGCGGAGCAGGAGGGCCTTCTTCACCTCCATGGCACGCTGGCGCGAGATGCCGGTGATGTAGGCCTCAGTGCCCTGATTGTCAGCATAGCCGGAGAGCAGTACGCCCTTGCGGTCGTTGTCCTTCAGGTATTCGGCCAGTTCGTCCAGCACGGGATTCCACGAATCGAGGAGTGTGGCATCGTTGGGGAAGAACTTGATGTCGGGGAAGCTGTGGACTCCGGTGTCGGCGACGAAGATGCTTTTCTTCTTGCTGCCCAGGTAGATGAGCACGCCCACGTGGATGATGTCGTCGCCGCGCTGTTCGTTGTAGTAGTTGGCACCCTTGAAGTAGCGGTAGTCAATCTCCGCCACCTTGTACTGGGTCTTGTTTTTCATGCCCTTCTTCTTTTTCCAGTCTTCGAAGGCGTCCAGCGAGGCCTTGGCCTCCTCGCGGGCCTGCTTGTGGAGTTGCTCGCGCTGCTGGTGGTCGGTGATTTCGGGGTTGAGGGCGTAGATGGCGCAGAGCGTCATGGTGGCGCGCGAAACCTTCTCCAGGTAGTTCATCACGGGCTTGATTTCCTCGGGCCATGCGGGGTTGACGTCGGCCGTCAGGCCAGGAATGTCAATGTAGTTGAAGGGGCTGTAATAGACGTTGTTGTCTTTCGAACTGAAGTTGGTGAACTTGTCAAAAGTGGCATAGTCGGATTGGCGCACCTTCTGGCGGCCTTCCACATACATGGAGGTCGTCTTCTTGCCCTTGCGGGAGGTCTTTTTGTCTTTGCTTTGGGCCATGGCGTCGACGCCACTGGCAACGAGTAGTCCGATGAGTATGAGGCTGACGATTCTTTTCATATTCTATTCTTGGGTTTTACTGTTCATTTAGTATCTTCTAAACGGCGAAACTTGCAATTTATTGTGCAGCGTGTTCGGTATCCACCACGGTGCCGTTCTCGCACACCAGCACGCGGGCGGGGAACTTGTCGATCATCATGAAGTCGTGTGTCGAGATGAGCATGGTGGTGTGTGTCTGGCTGTTGATGTCGAGCAGGAGCTGCATGATTTCCGTCGAGGTGACGGGGTCGAGGTTGCCCGTGGGCTCGTCGGCCAGGATGAGGGCGGGATTGTTGATCAAGGCGCGGGCTATGCCTACGCGTTGCTGCTCGCCTTCAGACAGTTGCAGGGGGTTGGAGTAGGCCTTGTCGGCGATGCCCACAGCCACCAGCGTCTTCTCCACCTGGTTGCGTATCTCGTTCTTCTTCTTCCATCCCGTGGCGCGGAGAACGAACTCCAGGTTGGCAAACACATTGCGGTCCTCCAGCAGGCGGAAGTTCTGGAACACGATGCCGATGCGGCGGCGCAGCTGGGGGATGCGGCGGCGTTTGATGTTCACCACGTCCATGCCGCATACCGTGGCGATGCCGCTGTCGATAGGACGGTCGGCGTAGAGGCTGCGCAGCAGCGAGGTCTTGCCGGCGCCGCTCTTGCCGATGAGGTAGGCGAACTCGCCCTCCTGCAGGTCTAGGTTCACACCCGTCAGCAGCATGCCGTTCTCATGGCTGATGGTGAGGTTTTCCAGGTGTACAATTGGTTGGTTTATAGGCTTGTCGGTGTTGCTTTCCATGTGAAATGTGTTATGCTTACAGGGTGCAAAAATACGAAAATAAATTGAAACATCTGAAAATAAATATAAAAAGTCTTAACATTGCCCTGTTGCCACCTGTATACCACCCTTCCGCCGGAAGGCTCGGTTTATTATATTTCCTTATCGTTTTACAATAAAAATTACTGATTTTCTAAAATATTATAAATCAGTACTGTTAACCTACCATCTTCTTCCCATCTTCTTACCACGTTCATACCCGCTTCCTACCATCCTCTTCTCCGGAAGAATTTGGTAGGTGGAGGGAGGGTAGAGCAAACAGCCTTCGGAGCCCTTTTTTATTGCAGGAATGCTCTCAGGTTTCTTTTGGTGTCGTTGTTGAAAAAGCTGTGCAATGTGCTTACGAGGATGATGCCGTCGGGGTCGACAAGGAGGAAGCCGTGGTGGTGTTCGCGGGAATTGTAGAGAGTCGCGATTTGGTGGTCGGTGTCGATGAAGACGGGAAAGTCGATGCCCGTGCTGTTGAGGCGTTCGGGGAGTTTGTGGAGTTCGTAGTCGGAGGAGTAGACGCCGATGAAGTTGATATCCTTGGCGCCGATGCTGTCGAGGAGTGAGCGCAGCTGGACTAGTTCGTCGCGGACGTTGTTGTTGATATCATATCCCCAGAAGTAGATGATGCTCATGCGTTTGGAATGCAGCTGCTTGAATGAGGTGGGGAAAGGTTCGGACCAGTTGTTGGAACCCTCGATTTTGCGGATGGCGTTGCCCTTGAAGTCGAGCATGCGGTCGCTGGGATAGAAGTAGGGGGCGTGATTGTCCAGTCTGTATCGGATGGTTTGGGCAACCCATGGGTCGGTGGTGCGGAGAATGCTGTCGGCAAAGTCTTTTCTGGCCCAATTGTGGTCCATACCCAAAAGCTCATGTATCGCATATAATCCGAGGGGGTTATGTTCGTTGGCATGGTAGAGGTCCCATAGGCGGTTTGTCTTGTTCATCAATAGTTTGGCATAGTAATAGGTGATGGGTTTTTCCGTTGCCCAAACTTCTTCTATGCTATTGGGTTCGACTTGGCAACTGCGAATGTCTATCATGCGGCGGAGGGGGTCGTCGGGGGACGGTATCTCGGCGAGGTTCTGATTATAGTAGCCCTGCAGACGGTCGTTCAGCGGGGTGCCGCTGATGGTGGTGCATTCCAGTTTCCCATTCACATCGTGGAATTCCATGTGGATGGTGCCGGGTTCGAGGATAAGAATATCGTTGCCAATTATGGGGCTGTCCGAAAAACGTGGGCCGAGATAAGAGAAATAAAACTCTTGAGGATCATTGTCACCATGAACATCAAAGTTCGAAAGCCGGGGCTGATAGACGGAGTCTTCTATAATGAATTTGCCCTGTTTGATTTTGTCGCTCTTCATGGTGGGGCCGTATGAGAAAAGGATTACTCTTTTGCCGTCCCACTTCTTGCTGTCGATAGTGCCTTCGATTCTGATTTTTCCGCCCTGCGCCGCGGCAACGGCGGCCAGCATGAGGGCGAGGAAGAGGGTTGTGAGGTGTTTCTTCATTGGTTTTAAGCGTTTTATGTTTGTTGTTTGGTTTGTGTATCGTTCTGCAAAGATAGTGCTTTTTTAAAAAGAAAACAAATAAATTTGGCCATGTCGGGCAAGTTGTGTATTTTTGCAGCCCGTTTTTGGACGGCGAATGAGTTAATTGAACGACGAATGAATGGATTTTAACGGCGAATGAATCGAATTGTACGAATGCTACGCAGGGCAATTGGGAACGAATTACTCTAATGCTACGCGGGACAATTTTGGACGAATTACGCTAATAAAAATGTAAGAAAATGAACATTATCATAGCGGGCGACGGCGAGGTGGGTGTGCACCTGGCACGGTCGCTGACGGAACTGGAACACAACATCACGGTGGTGGACCCGCATTCGGAGCTGCTGAAGCGCCTCGAGAGCGAGACCGACCTGCTGACCATCACCGGCGACAGCACGTCGCCGCAGGTGCTCAAGGACGCCAACGTGGCCGACTGCGACCTCTTCCTCTCGGTGTTGCACGACGAGAGCATCAACCTCGTCACCTGTATCCTGGCCAAGAAGCTGAAAGCCAAGAAGACCGTGGCGCGCATCACCAATGCCGAGCTGCTGGCTCCGAAGCACAAGGAAATGTTCCGCGACCTGGGGGTCGACGAGATGGTCTGCCCCGAGCGCATCGCCGCCAAGGAGATTACCAACCTGTTGAACAACAGCGTAGCCACGGAGTTCTTCGACTTCAGCGGCGGACTGCTGACGATGTACGTGCTGAGGCTCGACGCGGGGTCGCCCGTGGTGGGCCACAACGTGAAGGAGCTGACGCAGATGCACCCCGACCTGCAGGTGCGTGTGGTGGCGTTGCTGCGTGGCGGCAACACCATTATCCCCCACAGCGACACGGAGTTCCGCAGCGGCGACCTGGCCTACATCATCGGACGTGCCAACCAGCTGGAGGGCATCAACCGCGCCGTGGGCAAGGAGACGGTGAGTATCAAGAACACCATGATTGCCGGAGGCGGACGCATAGGCCGCTATGCCGCCATGACGCTGCAGGACAAGATGCGCATCACCCTTATCGAGGAGGACCGCCGCCGCGCCGAGGAGCTGAGTGCCCTGCTGGACGACACCCTCATTATCCATGGCGACGCCACCGATATCGAGCTGCTGAAGGAGGAGGGTCTGCAGAATGCCGACGCCTTCATCGGCGTCACCAACTCCAGCGAGACCAACGTGCTCACCTGCCTGCATGCCAAGCGGTTGGGCGTGAAACGTACCATCGCGTTGGTCGAAAATACCGGCTTCATCGACATCTCGCAGGACATCGGCATCGACACCATTATCAACAAGAAACTCATCACGGCCAGCTACATAGCGCGTTTCATCGTCAAGGGCGATGCCGTCAGTTCCAAGTGGCTCTCCGGTACCAACGCCGAGGTCATCGAGCTGATTGTGGGCAAGTGGTCGCCGGCCACGCGCAAGCCCATCGGCGAGCTGGACATCCCCCACGGGGCCACCATCGGAGGCGTTGTCCGTGGGCGCGAGACCATCCTGCCCAGCCGCGAGCTGCAGCTCAAACAGGGCGACAAGGTGGTGGTCTTCACCCTCCCCAAGGCTATGGCCGCTATGGCGAGAGTGTTTGACTGAGGGAGTGAAATGGAGTGAAAGGGAGAGAAATGGAGTGAAAGGACAAATGTTTTATACATTGTTATGAAAGGAAATAAGGAGGATACACCCGTTGTTCAGGAGGAGTCTGTCGGCAAAGGTGCTGGCAGGAACTATCGTCCTGTCACTCCCTGTCACTCCCTGACACTCCCTTTCACTCCTAAGACAATAAACTTCCGCCTCGTTGCCCGTCTTTCGGGCATGCTGCTGCTGGTGATGGCCATGGCCATGGCGTTGCCGCTGGCGGTGTCGCTGCACCGTGGCGACGGCGCCCAGTACGGGCTGCTGCTGTCGGGACTGGTGCTGACGGCCATCGGGCTGCTGCTGCGCAACATCGTGGGACGCAACGTCAGCTACGAGCTTCGCGAGCGCGAGAGTTTCTGGATCACCTCCGTGGCTTGGCTCGTGGTGCCGTTGGCTGGGGCGTTGCCGTACCTCTTCACCGGGGTGCTGGGCACCTTCACCGATGCCGCTTTCGAGGCGATGTCGGGTTTCACCACCACGGGGTCGTCGGTGGTGGAACGCCCCGAGGAGATTCCTGCCGGCATGCTTGTGTGGCGCGCCATCACGCAGTGGATTGGCGGCTTGGGCCTGATTCTGTTCATCGTAGCCATGCTCAAACGGCTCAACAAAGGGTCGCTCCAGCTCTACTCCGCCGAGTTCAGTGGCACGCAGCAGCGCAAGCTGCATCCCCACATAGCCAAGAGCGTCAGCCGTATGTGGCGCATCTATACCCTTATTACGCTGATCCTGTTGGCGTTGCTGGTGCTGGCGGGAAACGGCGTGTTGGACTCTTTCTGTCTGGCGTTGAGCACGGTGTCGACGGGTGGCTTCATGACGGCGCAGTACGGCCTGAGTGGCTACAGCGAGCTGACGCTGAGTATATTGACGGTGTTTATGTTCCTCAGCGGCGTCAATGTGGCTTTGCTGTACAACCTCTTCACCTTCCGTTGGCGCCAACTGCGTATAAACCATGAGTTTGTGCTCTATGCGGGCATCTTCCTCTTTGCGTCGGCAAGCTGCGCCGTGGCCTTTCTGGCCGTGGGCAACGGGGTAGGGGAGTCGGTGCGCTACTCGCTGTTCCACATAGCCTCCACCATCAGCACCTGCGGTTTCTACACCGACGCTCCTGCGGTGTGGCCCTTCTGGGTGTCGGCGGTGACGTTCATGCTTGTTCTCGTCGGTGCCTCGGCGGGGTCGACGGGCGGAGGCCTGAAGCTCCGCAGGCTGATGACGTTGTTCATCTACCTGCGCAACTACCTCACCCGCATGGTGCACCCCAATGTGGTTTTTGCGGTGAAGATAGACCACCGCGTGGTGCCGGGCGATTATGTGAACAAGATTTTCGGCTTTGCCTTCCTCTATATCTGTTTTATCATCGGCGGCGCTTTCCTGCTGACTTTCAGTGGGCAGAGCATCTCCGAGGCGTTCTGCTATGCCGCCGCCAACATCTCCAACCTCGGTCCCTCGCCGCTGATCAACAGTATGGGCGCCAACCTCGACTACGCCCTCCTGCCGCCGCTGGCCAAGTGGACCCTCATGACCCTCATGCTCGCCGGACGACTGGAAATCTTCGCCCTGCTAGCCATTGTCTCACCCTCTTACTGGCGCAGAAGATGAAGCGGACCGATATAAAAGCAGTTCTCCGCTTCCTGGGCATCATGCTGATGGCCGAGGGTGGGTTGATGGCGTTGTGCTTGGTGCCGGCATGGCATTTCGTCGACGGTACTGCCGGTTCCACGGCCGTGTGCTCGGCATTTACTCTTGCCGTGGGCTGCCTGCTGTGGTACCGCCACCAGCGCTACACGCAGATCGACGACCGCCGCATGAGCTACCTGCTGGTGGTGCTGCTGTGGCTGGTGCTGTCGCTCTTCGCCACGCTGCCCTTCCTCACCACCGGGGCCACGTGGAGCTTCACCGAGGCGTGGTTCGAGGCCATGTCGGGCGTCACCTCCACGGGCGCCACGGTCTTCCCCGACGTGGCAGCGTTGCCGTCGTCGGTGTTGCTGTGGCGTTCGATGACGCAATGGTTCGGTGGCTTTGGCATCGTGTTGTTGGTTTTGGCGCTGACGCCGCGCCTGGGCATCAACAAGTACTCGCTCTATACGGCCGAGGCCTCGGGCGCCGACAATACGGGCAAGACGGCCGTGCGTACCGTCGTCACCGTGCGCCGCACGCTGGCGGTCTACCTGGCGCTGACGCTGGCGTTCATCGTGGCCCTGTGGGCGAGCGGCATGCAGCTGTGGGATGCCGTTAACCTGACGTTCACCAACATCTCCTCCGGCGGCTTCTCCGTCAATAGCGACAGCATTGCCAGCATCACCCCCCTGCAGCAGTACATTCTGGCGGCGACCATGCTGCTCAGCGGTGTGAACTTCACGCTGTTGTACCTCATCTTCACCTTGCGGTGGAAGCAGATAGGACATAAACTCGACCAGCTGCGGTTCTACCTGTTGCTGTGTCTGCTGGCCGTGGCCTTTGTGGTGGCCACGCTGCATTGGCACAGCGGCTACGGCTGGAGCGACGCCCTCCGGCTGGGTACCGTGCAGACCGTCAGCGCGCTGACCACCACGGGCAGCGTCGTGGCCGACTGCACGCAATGGTGGACCCCGGCGGTCTTCGTGCTGCTGATACTCTCCGTCTGCGGCGGTATGGCCGGTTCCACCAGCGGCGGCATGAAGGTCATGCGTGTGCTCATCCTCCTGCGCAATGCCCGCAGCATTATGCGCAACCGCCTGCACCCCCGTGTGGTGAACCCCGTGCGTCTGAACGGACGTCCCGTCTCCAGCCATATCATCAACAACGTGATGGTCATCTTCATGGTCTATGGCTTCACGCTGATGCTGGGTGTGATGGTGCTGATGCTCTGTGGCGTGAATGCCACGGAGAGCATCGGTGCCGCCGTGGGCTGCCTCACAGGCTACGGCCCCGGCCTCGGCGCTTCGGGAGGCTTCGGCAGCTATGCCGCCTTCTCGCCTGCCGCCATGTGGTTCTGCTCGCTGCTGATGCTCCTCGGCCGTCTGGAGTGCATGACTGTCATCGTCCTCTTCCTGCCCCGGTTCTGGAGGAAATAGGGGCTGCGGATGTGTCGGCTTTTTTTTTTGTCGGCGAATTATGCGAATTATGCGTATTTTTCTTTTGGCGTGGATGGGTCGGCGAATTGAGCGAATTGGACGGTTTTAAATGGACTTCTTTATTTTGCCTCGAAGAGGCATCCCTTCAATAACCCCACACGGAAGTGTGGGGAGGAAAGCAAAGAAGAAACATCCAGCGTCTCGAAGAGACGCCCCTAAGCAAAAAAACGAGGGCAACGCAAGTCGCGTTGCCCTCGTTGTCAATCGGTATTGTCTTAACTACTTAACTACTTTCCTACTTAACTACTAAAACAATCACTCCGCCCTGAAAGCAGCAAGGTCGGCCTCGTTGAAGTGCATCACGTAGTAGGCTTTGGCGCAGACGTTCTCCTCGACCATGCGGGTGTAGACGTTGGCGCTGTCGGTGAAGCGGGCCTTCAGGTCGCCCTCGGCGCGGCTGGCATCCTCGATGAGCAGCAGGGCCATGATGATTTCGGCCGTCATGTCGTAGAGGCGGCGACCCAGGAAGTCGTGCATCTCCTGGTTGTTGGCGTCGTTGACGTACTTCACGCTCTGCTCGTAGAGGTCCACCAGCTTGGCCACGCGCTCCTGCAGGGGGCGCATCTCGGCGCTGACCTCGCGCTGCAGCATGTCGCGCATCACCTGGAGGTAGGTGCCGTTGGTGATGTAGCGGATGGCCGCCACCACCTGCAGCTGCGTCGTGCCCTCGTAGATGCTGAAGATACGCGCGTCGCGGTAGAGGCGCTGGCTCTTGTACTCCATGATGAAGCCGCTGCCGCCGTGGATGCTGATGGCGTCGTAGGCGTTCTGGCTGGCGTACTCGGAGTTCATACCCTTGGCGATGGGCGTGAAGGCGTCGGCCAGCTTGCTGTACTGCTTCATCTCGGTGCGCTCCTCGGGCGTCAGCTTGCGGTCGCGCTGGATGTCTTCGAGGCACTTGTAGAGATCCACATAGCGGGCCGTCTGGTAGAGCATCGAACGGCCGGCGTCGAGCTTGGCTTTCATGCGGGAGAGCATGTCGTAGACGGCGGGGAAGTGGATGATCTTCTGGCCGAACTGGGCACGCTCGCGGGCATAGGCGAGGCCCTCGTTGTAGGCCTCCTGGCTCAGACCCACGCTCTGGGCGGCGATGCCCAGACGGGCGCCGTTCATCAGGGCCATAACATATTTGATCAGACCCAGCTTGCGGTCGCCGCAAAGCTCGGCTTTGGCGTTCTTGTAGGTCAGCTCGCAGGTGGGCGAGCCGTGGATACCGAGTTTGTGCTCGATGTGGCGCAC
>DFIZ01000005.1 GCA_002372855.1 Bacteroidales bacterium UBA3684 | reverse complement strand
GCCATCGGCAAGGACAACGACCTGCTGTGGCACCTCAGCGACGACCTGAAGCGTTTCAAGAAGCTCACCACCGGCCACCCTGTGGTGATGGGTCGCAAGACATGGGAGAGCCTGCCCAAGCGCCCCCTGCCGGGAAGACAGAACATCGTGATGACCAACAACCCCGACTACGAGGCCGCTGGGGCGACGGTGGTGCACAGCATCAACGGCCTGTTCAAGGCCCTGAAGGACTGCGAGGGCGAGGCCTTCGTCATGGGTGGCGCCGCCATCTACGAGGCGTTGCTGCCGTTTGCCAACCGGCTGTATATCACCCGCGTGTACCGCGACTACGAGGCCGATGTCTACTTCCCGACCATCGACATGTCGGAGTTCACGCTGGTGAAACTGGGCGAGCCGATGTACGACGAAGAGAGCGGCCTGGACTACGCCTACGAGGAGTACGACAGGAAAATGAAGCATTAGTTTCAGTTAAGATAATGAACGTTACGATAATCAATATCGGTGACGAGCTGCTGATTGGGCAGGTCGTCAACACGAATGCCTCGACGATGGCACGTATGCTCACCGAGGCGGGAATGGAAGTGGGGAAAACGGTCGTCGTGGGAGATAGCCGCGACGACATCTGGCAGGCGGTAGATGTCGCCATGCACGCGTCGGACACCGTGCTGGTGACCGGCGGACTGGGTCCTACGAAGGACGATATAACAAAGAAACTGCTCTGCGAATACTTCGGCTCCGAGCTGGTGGAGAGCGAGGTGGCGCTGGAGAATGTAAAGCGGTTGTTCGCCGTGCGCGGCTTCGAGCTGACGCCCGTCAACCGCGCCCAGGCCCTGGTGCCGAAGTGCTGCGAGGTGTTGAACAACGACGTGGGTACGGCGCCGTGCATGTGGTTTCAAGTGGAAAGTGGAAAGTGGAAAGAGGAAAGAGAGGCTACGCAGGACGGCCTTCCACATACCGTGCTGGTGTCGCTGCCCGGCGTGCCGCACGAGATGGAGTGGCTCATGGCGAACCGCGTGATTCCCAAGCTGCAGGAGACCTTCCAGACGGAGACCATCATCAACAAGAACATACTGACGCAGGGCATCGGCGAGTCGTTTCTGTCGGATCTGATTGAGCCGTGGGAGCTGGCGTTGCCGAAGTGCATTCGCCTGGCCTACCTGCCCGTGGCGGGCATGACCAAGCTGCGGCTGACCTGCCGGATTACCCCGGATAATCCGGAGACTCCGGATATTCCGGAGTTGCTGCAGGGTCTCTATAAGATTGCCGGCCAATACATCGTGGGCGAAGACTGCGAGACCCTAGCCGAGCTGGTGCACAAGACCCTCTCGGAGCGCGGCCTGACCCTGGCCACCGCCGAGAGCTGCACGGGTGGCACCATAGCCAGCCAGCTGACGGCACAGGCCGGTGCCTCGGCCTATTTCAAGGGCGGTGTGGTGGCCTACAGCAACGAGGTGAAGGAGTGCGCTCTCGGCGTGCATCACAGCACACTGGAGGCCCACGGCGCCGTGAGCGAGGAGACGGCGAGGGAGATGGCCGAAGGGGTGCGCAAGCGCCTCGGTGCCGACCTGGCCATCGCCACCACCGGCATCGCCGGCCCCGACGGGGGCACCAAGGAGAAGCCCGTGGGCACGGTGTGGATTGCCGTGGCCGACGCCACACACACAGAGGCCCAGCTGCTGAGTTTCCCCGGCCGTAGACGCCAGCAGAACATCGACCGCACGGTCAACCAAGCGTTCTCCATGTTGATGAAGCTAGTAGTTAAGTAGACAGTAGTTAAGTAGTTAAGACAAATGCCCAAAGGACTCATAACCATCTTGATGCTCGTAGTGAGCAATGTTTTCATGACCTTCGCCTGGTACGGCAACCTGAAGCTGCAGCAGATGAACATCATAAAGGACTGGCCGCTGATAGCCATCATCGCACTGTCGTGGGGCATGGCCTTCTTCGAGTACTCGTTCATGATACCGGCCAACCGCATAGGCAGCCAGATTACCGGCGGCCCCTTCTCGCTGATGCAGCTGAAGGTGATACAGGAGTGTGTGTCGCTGCTGGTCTTCACGGTCATCGTGGCCACCGTCTTCAAGGGCGAGCCCATCCGCTGGAACCACCTGGTGAGTTTCGGCTGCATCGTGCTGGCGGTGTTCTTCGCGTTCATGAAAACGAAATAGCACCGTGCGATGAGCAACTATCTTATAACACGGACGATTGTCAGGTCTGTCCTGAACAAACTGGACAGTCGCAACCGGCAGCAGCCGCAGCTAAAGGATTATGACAAGACCACTGTGTTCAAGGCCCGCGGCGGCGCCTGGATCATGATTGTTCTCAGTTGCCTCATCATAGCGATGATGCTGTATTGGCTGATTTTCAGCGACCCTGACTTTTGGTTGTATGTAGTGTGCATATTCGGCATTGTTATTTTCATATTTATCCTACGCAAGAGTATCTCAATGCTCAAGGCACAGATTATTGTGGGGCCGGAGAAGCTGGTGCTGGACGGCGCCATCGATTACACAAAGAAAAGAAAAAAGAGGTACTGGATGACCCAGGGCATGGAGACAAGCGACCTGGTGGTGGAGTTACCGTGGAACAGCATCTCCCTTCTGGCAACCGATTTTCCCACACTGGTAGTCAAGAACCACGCCGGAGAATGTTTCTTGATGGAGCTCGGTTACTTCGACATGAAGGTGACACGCGAAATCAGCAAATACCACAAAATAGAAGAAACGGTATTATGAAAAAGATATGGATTTTTGCGTTGCCGCTGCTGTTGGCGGCCTGTAGTTCAAAGCTCGAAATGGTGGAACTGACCGACTGGCAGTTTGAATACAACGGGCAGTGGTATCCGGCGACGGTGCCGGGATTCATCCACACCGACCTGATGGCCAACAGCCTCATCCCCGACCCCTACTACGGCACCAACGAGGACAGCGTGCAGTGGGTTTACGATGCGCGGCAGTGGATCTACCACACCGTGGTGGACCGCAAGGCGCTGCCCATTGGCGACACAGTATGGTTTGTGTTTGAAGGATTGGCAGGCCCTTGCGAGGTAGAGATAAAAGGAAGATGGGAAGACACTAACGACACATCTTTTGTAATGTGGTGCCAACACTTCTCTGATGATATGTTCATTGAAAAAGCCATTGATTTTGAACCCATAGGCGATAGTTTCGACATCACTGTGCGTTTCCTGCCTCTGGAGAACAACGACTGGTCCAGAGGTCTCTATCTGAAGAATGTCCGCTACGGTATCGATCTCCCCGAGCGACGTGCTTTCACACGTATGGCGCCCTACCAGCCAGGTTGGGACTGGGGCCCCAAGCTGCAGACCTGCGGCATCTGGAAGAGAGTATACATCACCAACAGAAAACCGGATAATCCAGAAAATCCGGGAATTCTGGAAATTCCGGAAAATCCGGAAAAACCGGAACACCCTGTAACTCTGCGACAGGAGCAAGACTCCATCGGCCAAAGCTTCACATTCTACCGTGACGGCAAGCCCATCTTCATCAAGGGCGCCAACTGGATACCGGTGCACTCGTTCCCCGTGCTGGACAGCGCCAACCGCGCCCGTTACCGCCACCTCCTCTGCTCCGCCAAGGAGGCCGGCTTCAACATGATACGCATCTGGGGCGGCGGCATCTACGAGCACGACTATTTCTACGACCTCTGCGACTCCCTTGGCCTCATGGTCTGGCAGGACTTCGTCTTCGCCGGTACCCCCTACCCCGACAACGAGGAGATGCTGAACAGTATCGACCGCGAGGCGCGACAGCAGGTGGCCCGCCTATCGAAGCACCCCTGCATCGTCCTCTGGTGCGGCAACAACGAGGTGAAGAACGGCTGGGAAGACTGGGGCTGGCAGGGCCAGTTCAACTGGACACCCGAGCAGCGCGCCCGCCTGGAGAAAGCCATGGACACCATCTTCGGCTACTCCAGCACGACGAGCAACACCAGTTCCACCAGCATCCTCGCCAAGGCCGTCCACGACTGCGACCCGCTGCAGCGCCCCTACATCACAACCTCGCCGCTCTACGGCTGGGGCCACCCCGAGTGCGTCACCCACGGCGACAGCCACTACTGGGGCGTATGGTGGGGCGAGCTGCCATTCGAAGTCTATAAGGAGAAGACCGGCCGTTTCATGAGCGAGTACGGATTCCAAAGCTATCCCATGATGAGCACCATCCGCCAGTTCTGCCCCGAAGACCAACTCTCCATCGACTCCCCCACCCTCCGCAACCACCAGAAGCACGGCCGCGGCCGCGAGATTATCGACAAGGCCATGCAACGTTACTACGGCTTCGACAGCCGCACCCTCAGCCTCGAAGACTACGCCTACGTCAGCCAGCTGCTGCAGGCCTGGGGCGTCGGCTACGGCATCCTCCAGCACATCATGCAGCAGCCACACTGCATGGGCACCCTCTACTGGCAGCTCAACGACTGCTGGCCCGTGGCCTCGTGGAGCAGCATCGACTACTACGGCAACTGGAAAGCCCTCCACTACCGTGCACAGGCTCTCTTTGGTCTCACCCCTACCCCCTCCCCAGAGGGAGAGGGGAAAAAGATGGAATACTGGCGACAGTACTACAGCGTCTACCCCAAGGACCGCACCTATCCCGAGGCCAGGTACAACATCAGCCAGTCGTGGCAAAGCGACGGCAAGCTGGTGGTGACAATCAAAGCCCTCGCCGACCTCTACGACGTCTACATCGACACCGACCCGCACATCAACGGCCACTTCTCGAGCAACTTCGTCGACCTGCGCGAAGGCCAGACGCTGCGCACAGTCTTCCACCCCACCGACCCCAAGGCCGATGTGCGGAATGTGAAAATAAAAATCAAAACGCTGAACGCGCTCTACCGCTACAATGGCAGGTAAATCACCTTCTTGGTCTCGAAGAACTCCTCTTCGAACCACTCGCTGATGTCCCACGTCTTCACCTTGTGGCGGAAGGTGAAGAGTTCGTTGGTGAGGTCACCGCCCTTGAGGTACAGGATGCCGTTGCGCAGCTTGTTGTACTGCGACTTGGAGATCTTCTTCTTCACCCAAGGCACAAACTCGCCCAGCGTGGTGACAGCGCGCGAGACAACAAAGTCGTACTCCCCGTCCAGCTGCTCGGCGCGTATCTGCATCGCCTTGCTGTTGGTCAACCCCAGACGGCCGATTACATCATTCACCACCTTGATTTTCTTCCCGATGGAGTCGATCAGCGTAAAACGGGCATCGGGGAACATAATGGCCAGTGGCACCCCGGGGAAACCGCCGCCCGTGCCCACATCCAGCACCTCGGTCATGGAGGCGAACTCCATCACCTTGGCAATGGCCAGCGAGTGCAGCACATGGTGTTCGTAGAAGTGCTCCATGTCCTTGCGCGAGATCACGTTGATCTGCGCGTTCCACTCCTCATACAAAGGCAACAGAGCGGCAAACTGCTCGCGCTGCCGCTCTGTTAGGTTGGGGAAATATTTCAGAATGATATCCATTAGAGATATGCTTTCAGATGTTTGCTCTTGCTGCTGGTCTTCAGGCGCTTGATGCCCTTCTCCTTGATCTGGCGCACACGTTCGCGGGTGAGGTTGAACTTCATGGCAATCTCGTCCAGGCTCAGCGGATGGGGCAGTCCGATGCCGAAGTACATCTTGATGACCTCGCGCTCATACTCCGTCAGGGTCGAGAGCGAACGCTCAATCTCCTGCGACAGGCTCTCCTGCATCAGCTTGCTGTCGGTCGGGGGAGTGTCCTCGTTGGGCAGCACGTCGACAAAGTTCACATCCTCGTCGCTGGCCAACGGGGCGTCGATGCTCACATGGCGTCCGCTGATGCCCATGATGGCCTTGATTTTGTCTTCGGGAATATCCAGCAGCTCGGCCAGCTCCTCCTCTGAAGGCGGACGCTCCAGCTGCTGCTCCAGTTTGGAAATCTCTTTTTTCAGTTTGTTCAAAGCGCCCAGCTGGTTGCTCGGCAGGCGCACAATGCGGCTGTTCTCGGCAATGGCCTGCAGGATGCTCTGGCGAATCCACCACACGGCATAGGAGATGAACTTGAAACCACGCGTCTCGTCGAAACGCTTGGCGGCCTTGATCAGTCCCACATTGCCCTCATTGATGAGGTCGGGCAGCGACAGGCCCTGGTTCTGATACTGCTTGGCCACCGACACCACGAATCGCAGGTTCGCTTTCGTCAGGCGCTCCAGCGCGGCCTGGTCACCCTGCTTGATGCGCTGGGCCAGCTGCACCTCCTGCTCGGGCGTCAGCAGCTCCTCGCTGCAGATGTCCTGCAAGTATTTGTCCAACGACTTGATGTCGCGGTTGGTAATGGAATGCGTAATCTTTAGTTGTCTCATACTACACCTTTTATTTACACCAAATTTTATTCCTATAACGCAGAATTTTCGAAAATGTTACGTCAACGGGAATTTTTTTTTCGCCAACCCCCATTTTTAACATTTCGCACCCACAAAACCGCCCCCAATGTGCCTTCGGCAACTTTATTCTACCAACAAAAAGAATTATAAACCAACCAGATACACACCTTCAGGAAAAATATTCCCGAAAAACAGATTTTTCCTACCGTTTTTTTCTGTATCTTTGCAGCGTGAAACCAGAAAAATTGTAGAATAATGAAAAAGATTCTCTTAAGCCTGTTTGTCGCCGTCCTCGGCCTCACAGCAACCTCCTGCACCAAAGAATACAGAGAGGTGGTTCTTGAAAGTTCCGGCACCCGCGTCACCGAATTCACCGTCCACATCGACGAGTGGGAACCCTTTGGCGACCCCGACAATGCCGACTCCAGAAACTATTACTATTACACCTATGAATGGGATGTCCTCACCGACCACGTGGTCTACGACGGCAACGTCAACGCCTACGTCTACAACGAAGGCCGCCAGAACGCCCTCCCCTACACCTATCCCGTCACCGTGCAGTTCGACGACGGCACCACCGGCATTGTCGGCGAGGCCCTGAGCTACGACTTCGAGCCCGGCAAAGTGACCATCATCATGCAGGACCTCGACGGATGGATGCCCCAGCTCACCCTCGCAGACCGTCCCATGACCTTCCGCATCGTGGCCACCGCCCCCATCAACTACATCATCGAACAGTAACACCCCCATCCACACACAAACATAAGAAAGCCGCCTCAATCCCGAGGCGGCTTTCTTTGTTTCTCTGCCTTGCCCCCCTCCACGGGGGGAGCCGGCGGGACGACCTACCTGCCCTCGTGGCGATGGTAGGCGGCCAGGGTGTTCTGCAGCAGGCTGACGATGGTCAACGGGCCCACGCCGCCGGGCACAGGCGTCACCCAGCTGCACTTGCCGTCCACCTCGCTGTGTTTCACGTCGCCGATGACGCGGTAGCCGTTCTTCTTCGTGGCGTCGGCCACACGGTGGATTCCCACGTCGACCACCACGGCGCCGTCCTTCACCATGTCGGCGGTGACGAACTCCGGCTTGCCGATGGCCACCACCAGTATGTCGGCCTGGCGGGTAATCTCCGGCAGGTTCTGCGTCTTGCTGTGGCACATGGTGACGGTGCAGTCGAAGCCTTTACGGCTCAGCAGGTTGGCGGCGGGCGTACCCACAATGTTCGAACGGCCGATCACCACACAATGCTTGCCGGCGGTCTCGATGCCGTAGCGCTTCAGCAGCGTGCAGATGCCCATCGGCGTGGCGGGCACAAAGCACTCCTCGCCCAGCACCATGCGGCCGATGTTGACGGGCGTGAACCCGTCCACATCCTTGTCGGGCGAGATGGCGTTGATGACCTTCTGCTCGTTGATGTGCTTCGGCAGGGGGAGCTGCACGATGAAACCGTCGATGTCGGGGTCGTTGTTGAGGAATTCAATGGTCTCCAGGAGCTGGGCCTCGGTGGTCTTGTCGCTCATGCGGTAGACACTGGAGGTGAACCCCACCTCGTGGCTCGACTTCTCCTTGTTGGCGACGTAGGTCATGCTCGCCCCGTCCTCGCCCACGATTACTGCGGCCAGATGCGGTGCGCGGTGCCCCTCCTGGGTCAGCTTGCGCACCTCGTTGGCTATTTCGTCTTTGATTTGCAAGGCCATTGCCTTGCCGTCCAATAACTGTTGCATAGTATATTGTTTAAGGTTTACGGTTTAAGGTTTAAGGGTCTCGGTCGCCGGCTTTCGCCTTAAACCTTAAACCTTAAACCTTAAACCAACTATCTTCTTTTTCTCATCGGCAACTTGCCGCCGTTCTTGGTCACCATGCGCATCATCTTGCGCGTGTCCTCGAACTGCTTGAGGAAGCGGTTGAGTTCCTGTATACTGCGGCCGCTGCCCGCCGCGATGCGCTGCTTGCGGCTGCCGTTGAGGCAACCGGGGTGCTGGCGCTCGTAGGGCGTCATGCTGCCAATCATGGCCTCGATGGGCACGAAGGCGTCGTCCGTAATCTCCACATTGCGTGTCAGTTTGTCCATACCCGGAATCATGCCCACCAGGTCCTTCATCGAACCCATCTTCTTGATCTGGGCAATCTGCGACAGGAAATCGTCGAAGTTGTACTCGTTGTGGATCAGTTTCTTCTGGATCTTGCGGGCCTCCATCTCGTCGTACTGCTCCTGCGCCCTTTCCACAAGGCTCACCACATCGCCCATGCCGAGGATGCGGTTGGCCATACGGTCGGGGTGGAACACATCGAGGGCGTCCATCTTCTCGCCGATACCGACAAACTTGATGGGCTTCTGCACAGTGTAGCGGATGGTGAGGGCGGCACCGCCACGGGTGTCGCCGTCGAGCTTGGTGAGCACCACGCCGTCGAAGTCGATACGGTCGTTGAAGGCCTTGGCGGTGTTGACGGCATCCTGACCCGTCATCGAGTCGACCACGAAGAGGGTCTCCTGCGGCTGCAGCTCGCGCTTGAGGGCGGCAATCTCGTCCATCATCTCCTCGTCCACGGCCAGACGGCCGGCGGTATCGACGATGACCACGTTGCAACCCTTGCTCTTGGCCTCGTTGACGGCATGCTGGGCAATCTGCACGGGGTTCTTGCTGCCCTCCTCGGTGTAGACCGGCACCTGCACCTGCTCGCCCAGGGTCTGCAGCTGGCTGATAGCGGCGGGACGGTAGACGTCGCCGGCAACGAGCATCACGCTCTTGCCCTTCTTGGTTTTCAGGTAGTTGGCCAGCTTGGCACTGAAGGTCGTCTTACCCGAACCCTGCAGACCGGCGATGAGCACCACGGCGGGCTGACCCTTGATGTTGATGTCCACCGCCGCCGAACCCATCAGCTCGGTAAGCTTCTCGTGCACAATCTTCACCATCAACTGGCCGGGCTCGATGCTCTGGATAACGTTGCGGCCCATGGCCTCGGCCTTCACCTTGTCGGTGAACTCCTTGGCGATGGGATAGCTCACATCGGCGTCCAGCAGGGCCTTGCGCACCTCCTTGACGGTCTCCGCCACATTGATATCGGTTATCGACCCCTTGCCGCGAAGGGTGTGTAACGCTTTCTCTATCTTGCTACTAAGGTTCTCAAACATAGTCTACACTGCATTATTATTCCGTTGCAAAGATACAAAAAAAATTTGATTCCTAGTAAAAAACTTGTCCTCCCCCACCCCAACCCCCTTCCAACCCCACACCAACCACTAACCACTAAACACTCTACACTAAACACTTAACACTTAACACTTAACACTAACCACTAAACACTTAACACTAACCACTAAACACTCCCCGAAAGGGGTCAAATTCGGCCCTTCTTATATAGTTCCTATATACTTCTCATATACTTCTTATATCACCTATATAAGAAGTATATGAGAAGTATATGAGAACGATATAAGAACGATATAAGAAATGCCGAATTATGTACCTCTCCGACCCCTCCCGGACCCCTCCCGTAGAGACGCGGCATGCCGCGTCTCCCTTTTTTACGTTAATTGCCGTGTAATTGACCGTTAATTTTTTGCTGGATATTATTAACGGATAATTAACGGACATT
>DFIZ01000021.1 GCA_002372855.1 Bacteroidales bacterium UBA3684 | reverse complement strand
TTGCACTTGATAGTTGAATCTACGTCTCCCCTCAGTCCAGCAGCGACAACCGCCGGGTGTCGATTCTACTTAACATAACCTCAAAAATGACACTTGAAAATCAGGTCTTTAAGCCACCCCCTCTTACTCCTCTCTTACTCCTCTCTATCCCCCCTCCTTCTCCTCGCTTGAAAATGTGAGAGTTAGGCAGGAGAGGAATAGGTGGGATTTAACAGTTGTTAACACATGGGTGGCAGTGTCGGCGGAGGGGAATTCGGGGTTCCGGCGGCGCAGGGCGAGGGGGACGAGAGGGGTGCCAGGCGGCGAGCGGAGAAGCCCGGCGGGGGGCAGACTTCGGCGGAGGGCTTGGAACACAGGCCCGGAAGGCACCCCTGGCGGGGAATGGGGAACGGGAGGCAGCGGGGCGGACCTCCGGACATGCAATCAAAGCATTCGTTTTCAACACAATATGACGACAGGACAAAAAATTTCACCATTTTTGGTGATTTATTGAAATTTATTTTGTATCTTTGCAGCCAATTATCGACCGGAAAAATTAATATATATTAATCCTATAAAATTAAAATTATGGCATTTAAAGGACAAATCATTATCGATACCGAGCATTGCAAAGGCTGCGGAGTGTGCGTACCCGTGTGCCCGATGAAGTGCATCGAGTTGTCGAAAGAAGTAAACGGCAAGGGTTACAACTTCACCCATACCGTCAACGACAGTTGCATCGGCTGCGCCAGCTGCGCCATGGTGTGCCCCGACGGCGTGATTTCCGTTTACAAGAAAAAAATCTAAAAGAAAAAGAAAGAAAGGAATACTATGGCAAGAGAACTGAAACTGATGAAGGGCAACGAAGCTATTGCCCGCGCAATGATTGCCAGCGGTACGGACGGCTACTTCGGCTATCCTATCACTCCGCAGTCGGAAGTTATGGAAACCCTGATGGCCGAGAAGCCGTGGGAGACCACGGGCATGACCGTGCTGCAGGCCGAGAGCGAGGTTGCCTCGATCAACATGGTCTACGGCGGCGCCGCCACCGGCAAGAAAGTGGCCACCTCGAGCTCCAGCCCCGGAATCTCGCTGATGCAGGAAGGTCTGACCTACCTGGCAGGCGCCGAGATCCCCTGCCTCGTCGTCAACGTGATGCGCGGCGGTCCCGGACTGGGCACCATCCAGCCTTCGCAGAGCGACTATTTCCAGAGCGTCAAGGGCGGCGGTCACGGTGACTACCAGCTCTACACCCTCGCTCCCGCCAGCGTGCAGGAGATGTACGACTTCGTGTTCGACGCTTGGGACATCGCCTTCAAGTATCGCAACCCCGTGCTGATCCTCTCCGACGGTGCCATCGGCCAGTGCATGGAGAAACTCTACACCCGCGACAACGTGGCCCGCTGGACCGAGGAAGAGCGCCGCAAGAACGCCCCCTGGGGCACCTGGGGCAAGCCCAAAGACCGCGCCCACAACGTCATCACCTCCCTCGAACTCGACAGCGCCCGCCAGGAAGTCTTCAACCTGAAGCTCCAGAAGAAGTACGCCGAGATGAAGGAGAAGGAAGTGCGCTACGAGATGCTGAACTGCGAGGACGCCGACTACATCATCGTCGCCTACGGTTCGAGCAGCCGTATCGCCATGAAGGCCATGCAGATGGCTCGCGAAAAGGGCATCAAGGTGGGTCTGTTCCGCCTGATCACCCTCTTCCCCTTCCCGACCAAGCAGCTCGCCGAGGTCGCCAAGCACGTGAAGGGTATCCTTTGCGTCGAGATGAGCGCCGGCCAGATGATCGAGGACGTGAAGCTCGCCACCCAGTGCGGCGTGAAGACCGAGCACTTCGGCCGCTTCGGCGGTATCATCCCCACTCCCGGCGAGGTCCTGGAGGCTCTTGAAAACAAGATTATCAAATAAAGAAAGGAACAACAATGAATCAAGATATTGAAGCTCGCAAGCAAGAGCTGCTGAAAGAGGGTTACGAGGAGGTCTACACCCGTACCAAAGTGCTCACCGACGCCGTCATGCACTACTGCCCCGGCTGCGGCCACGGCACCACCCACCGTCTTGTCGCCGAAGTGATCGACGAGATGGGCATCCAGGACAAGGTCGTCGGCGTTTCGCCCGTCGGATGCTCCGTTCTGGCCTACAACTATTTCGATGTCGACTTCCAGGAGGCTGCCCACGGTCGTGCTCCCGCACTGGCCACCGCTATCAAGCGCCTCAACCCCGACACCTTCGTGTTCACCTATCAGGGCGACGGCGACCTGGCCGCTATCGGTACCGCCGAGACCATCCATGCCGCCAACCGTGGCGAGAACATCACCATGATCTTCGTCAACAACGGTATCTACGGTATGACCGGTGGCCAGATGGCCCCCACGACCCTGGTCGGCATGCGCAGCGCCACGACCCCCTACGGCCGTCGCGTCGACCTCAACGGTTATCCCCTCCGCATGACGGAGCTTCTCTCCACCCTGCCCGGCACCTACTACGTGACCCGTCAGAGCGTGCAGAACCCCGCCGCCGTGCGCAAGGCCAAAGCCGCCATCCGCAAAGCCTTCGAGAACCAGAAGCTTAAGAAAGGCCTCTCCTTCGTCGAGATCCTCTCCAACTGCAACTCCGGCTGGAAGATGACCCCCGTGGCCGCCAACAAGTGGATGGAAGACAACATGATGCCCAACTACCCCATCGGCGACATCAAAGTCGACGGCAAGATTGTCGAGGGTATCGATGCCAACCGCCTCGTGCTGGATCACCCGCTGACCGTTATGCAATAAAAAAAGTAGCTTTAAGCTGTGAGCTGTGAGTTTTAAGTGGGCTACGCAGCCCGCCGACAACAAGAGTTCAACACTTAAAACTTAAAACTTAAAACTTAAAACTTTTAAAGAAATGACTGAAGAAATCATCATAGCCGGTTTCGGTGGACAGGGTGTCCTCTCCATGGGTAAGATTCTTGCCTACTCCGGCGTCATGCAGGACAAAGAGGTCAGCTGGATGCCCAGCTACGGCCCCGAGATGCGCGGCGGCACGGCCAACGTCTCCGTCATCATCAGCGACGAGCGCATCAGCTCGCCCATCATCAACCAGTTTGACACGGCCATCATCCTCAACCAGCAGTCGCTGGACAAGTTTGAGGCCAGCGTGAAGCCCGGCGGTCTGCTCATCTACGACCCCAACGGCATCACCCACGAGCCCACCCGCAAGGACATCAACATCTACAAGATCGCCGC
>DFIZ01000084.1 GCA_002372855.1 Bacteroidales bacterium UBA3684 | reverse complement strand
CGACCGAAATCGGTCGTTGCTTGGGCTTTTTTGGTGGGGGCAACGACTGAAATCGGTCGTTGCTTGGGGGCGGGATGGAGGGTTGCGGTACAACGCGGTCAGACCATCTGGTCGATGTTCCAGACGAAGGCGCGGATGCCGACTTCCTCGTTGCGCTTGTCGAGTTTGCGGACGGCCTGGAGGAGCTCGTCGACGCGGTCGTCGGGGACGACGGTGAGGATGGCGTTGTTGAGTTCGGGCCAGGTGTGGGTGCCGCGATGGGGGTCGCCGTTCTCGTGGCCGCGGCCCTGGATGTTCTCCCAGAAGGTGAAGCCGCGGATGCCGAGGGTGTCGAGCATGTATTCGGCACGTTCGTTGTTGGCCTGGTTGTAGACTATAAAGACACTTTTCATATCAAGTTTCGAGTTTTAATCTGTGAGCTGTGAGTTTTAAGTGGCTACGCAGGTTGTGCAAACCACTAACAGCTTAAAACTTACAGCTCACAGCTTACGTTTATTTTTCATTAAGATCGATGTTCATGAATACGAATTTGCGGCGTTCGCGCTCCTTCTTTTCGATGTCGCCGCGGCGGTTGAAGACGCCGTAGAGAACGGGGACGACGATGAGGGTGACGAAGGTGGAGACCGTGAGGCCGCCGATGACGACGAGGCCCATGGTGGTCCAGATTTCGGAGCCCTCGGAGGTGGAGGTGGCCATGGGGATCATGCCGAGGATGGTGGTGAAGGCGGTCATGAGCACGGGGCGCAGACGGCTCTGTCCGGAGAGGGCGATGGCCTCGTTGAGGGCGATGCCGCGTTCGCGCATGAGGTTGATGTAGTCGACGAGCACGATACCGTTCTTGACGACGATACCGATGAGGAGGATGAGGCCGAGAAGGCCCACCATGTCGATGTTGTTGCCGGTGAAGAACATCATGAGTACCACGCCGCTGATGGCGAAGGGGATGGAGAACATGATGATGAAGGGCTTGGAGAAGGATTCGAACTGCGAGGCCATGACGATGTAGACGAGCATGAGGATGAGCATGCCGAGCATCATCATGTCGCGTGTGGAATCCTGCTGGTCCTTGTAGTTGCCGGCGAGGGCGACGTGGACGTCGGAGGGTATCTCCATCTGGTCGAGCTCATGCTGCACGCTCTGTGCCAGCTCCTGCAGCGAGGTGTTATAGGGCATGACGGTGAGGGTGAGGTAGCGCTGGCGGTTCTTGCGCTCGATGGTGGGCGGGCACCAGTATTCCTCGACTTTGGCCAGTTCCTCGAGCTTGATGATTTTGCCCGTGGGTGTGGGGATGGAGAGCTGCTCGATGTCGGAGATGGAGGAGCGGTACTCCTCGCGGAGGCGGACCACGATGTTGTACTCCTCGCCGTCCTCCTTGAGGAAACCGGCGGACATGCCGTTGACGCGGTTGCGGACGTAGAGGGCCACGGTGGAGCCGTTGAGGCCGTGGAGGGCCAGTTTCTGCTTGTCGAAGGTAATCTTGAGCTCGGCGCGGTCCTCGTCGCGGCTGACCTTGGTGTCGCGGGCGCCGGGGACGTTCTGTTCGACGCGCTTCTTGAGCTGCTGGGTGAAGTTGGTGGTGATGTCGAAGTCGTAGCCGTAAATTTCGACCGAGAGGGAGTTCTGGCCGCCCATTCCCATGCCGCCCTGGTTGACCTGATAGGTGACCAGCTCGGGGTATTCGGCGAAGCACTGGCGCAGCTGTTCCTGCATCTGGAAGATGGTGATGTCGCGGTCGTACTTCTTGGTGGTGCGGATATTCATGGAGATCTTGTTGTTGGTGGTGGAGTTGAAGAGGGCTGCGAAACCGGCGTCGTCGTTGGAGCCGGCGGTGGTGGAGACCACGATGACCTCGTCGCCGAGGATGCGGTAGACGTCGTCCTCCATCTGGCGGGCGGTCTTGAGGGTTTCCTCGATGCGTGTGCCGCGCTGCAGCTCGGCGGTGATGGAAATCTGTCCGTTGTCCTGCTCCTTCATGAAGTCCATGCCGATTTTGCCCATGAACATGGGCAGGAGGGTGACGACGAAGAAGGCGAGGGCGATGAGGAGGGTGATGCGTTTGTGGCGCAGGCACCAGCGCAGGAGGTTGGCGTAGGCGGCCTCGATGGCGTTGAAGGCCCGGATGACGGTGCGGTTGTAGAAGCTGTGCTCTTTCTTGCGGTTGTAGGCTTCCTCTTCCTCCTTCTTGAAGAAGAAGGGGCGCTCCTTGAGCATCTTGGAGGAGAGCATGGGGATGAGGGTGATGGCGGCGGTGGTGGATACGCAGACCACGATGGTGATGATCCAGCCCATCTCTTTCATGAAGATGCCCATCATGCCGGGCAGCATGGTCAGGGGCACGAAGACGGCCACAAGGACCAGGGTGGTGGCGATGACGGAGGTCCAGACCTCGTTGGTGGCGCAGATGGCGGCCTCGCGGGGGTTCTCGCCGCGGTCGATGTGCTTGGAGATATTCTCCAGAACGACGATGGCGTCGTCGACCACCATGCCGATGGCCACGGTGAGGGAGGCCAGGGAGATGATGTTGAGCGAGGAGTCGGCGAGGAGGAGGTAGATGAAGGAGGTGACGAGGGAGATGGGGATGGTGAGGGAGATGATGACGGTGGCGCGCCAGTTGCCAAGGAAGACGAGCACCACGAGGACCACGAAGAGCAGGGCGTAGAAGATGGACTCGGTGAGGCCGTTGATGGCGTTGACGATGTCGGTCGAGCCGTCGCGGATGAGGGTGGTCTCGATGTCGGGGGGCAGGGTCTTCTGGATGCGTTCCATTTCGGCTTTCACCTCGCGTGCGATTTGCACGGTGTTGGCGCCGGTCTGCTTGGAGATGATGATGCGGGCGCCGTCGTGGCGGTTGATTTTCTCGTCGAGGGAGAGGTCCTTGATGGTGTCGCGCACGGTGGCGAGGTCGCGGACGAAGACCTGGCGGCCGGTGTAGGTGGTGGTGACGGCGATGTCGGCTATCTCGGAGCTTTCGACGTATTCGCCCTTGACGCGCATCTGGTACTGCTCCTTGCCCATCTTGACGGTGCCGGAGGCGAGGTCGAGGTTGTTGGCCGAGATGGCCTGTCCGACCTGCTCGAGGGAGATGCCGTAGGCGTCGAGCTGTTTGGGGTCGAGGTCGATGTAGACGTAGCGCTCGGGGGCGCCGGAGACGGTGATGTTGCCGATGCCGTCGATGCGGTTGAGCTCGTTGACGACGTTGTCCTCGAGGATGCGGTCGAGACCGGAATAGCTCTCCTTGGCGGTGAAGCCGTAGACCATGATGGGCATGGCCGAGGAGTTGAGCTTGAGAATCATGGGACGGGAGACGCCGTCGGGGAGGTTGTCGAAGAGGAGGTCGACGTAGGAGCGGATGTCGTTGAGCGCCTCGTCGATGTCGGCGCCCCATTCGAACTCGAGGGTGACGACGGAGATGTTGTCGCGGCTGTTGGAGGTGATGTTCTTCAGGCCGTCGACGGAGTTGAGGGAGTTTTCGACCAGCTTGGTGATGTTGGTCTCGATGTCGCTGGCGTTGGCGCCGGCGTAGGTGGTCATGACGGTGACGTAGGGCGGGTCCATCTCGGGCATCTGGTCGATGGGCAGCCGCGTCAGCGAGAAGAGGCCGAGCACGATGACGGCCACGAAGATGAGGCCGGTCGTGATGGGCTTGTTGATTGCGGTTTTATAGATTGCCATGTTGTCTAATTAATAATTAAAAATTAATAATTAACAATTATAAGATAACAATTAAATTTGGTCTGATAATTGTTTTTTCTTTGAGGTTTTTATAATGGAGGTAAGGAGGGCTAAGAGTTCGGCGAGATCATTGTTGATTGATGTATATTCTATATCATTAATCAGATTTGATTTCAGCATGACCTCGAACCAATACTGTGTTTCGTTCGCTTCCTTGTATGCAATATGTAGTTTGTGGATGAAATCTTTGTTGCTTTCGGCACATAGGGCTTCACTGATATTTGCCCCGATGCTTGTACCGCTGCGGAGCATCTGTTTGCTTAGGACGAATTCTTTACGTTCGTCACAAAGCAGCTTGTACAGGTTCACGCATCGTACAGCAAACAGGAGACTTTTGTCTTTCAGTGTGTTGTTAGCCATGTTCCGGTTGTTTTTCTGCTGTTTTAATTTTTAATTATTAATTTTTAATTTTCCACAATTTCCAGGTTGTCGCCGTCGACGAGGCGGGCTTGGCCGGTGACTACGAGGCGGTCGCCGGCTTTGATGGCGCCGGGTTCGACGGGGATGATTTCGATGCGGTCGTCGAAGCGCTGTCCCATGGTGACGGCCACGCGGCGGGCGGTGTTGCCGTCGGCCACGAAGACATAGCGGTCATTGCTGCCGGTGAGCTTCAGCACGCTCTGGTAGGGGACGACGATGGCGTCGATTTCGCCGATGGCGAGGGTGGCGCGGACGTACATGCCGGGACGGATCTTTTCAGAACTGTTGGGGATGTTGAGCTTGGCCTGGAAGGTGTGGCTGGCGGGGTCGATGGTGGGGTAGACAATCTCGATGGTGGCGGGGAAGGTCTGGTCGGGGTAGATGTCGCTGGCGATGTCGACCTTCATGCCCTGACGGACGAGGGGGAAGTAGGTTTCGGGGATGTTGATGATGGCCTTGAGGCGGGAGATTTGGGTCAGCGTGAGGATGGGCTGGCCGGCATACATCTCGCCGTCCTCGTAGTTCTTGGCGCTGATGACGCCGGCGAACTGGGCCTTGACGAAGGTGTTCTGGTCGAGGAAACGCTCGCTTTCCACCAGCTGGTCGTAGCCGGCCTTGGTCTGGTCGTAGACCTGCTCGCTGACGGAGCCGGAGGCCTTGAGGGCGGTGACGCGGTCGAGCTCGGTCTTGGTGGAGGCGAGGTTGATGCGGGTGGTGTTGAGCTGGGTCTGGTCCATGCGGACGAGCATGGAGCCCTTCTGCACACGGCTGCCCACTTCGACGTAGATGTGCTCGATGTGGCCGGTGACGGAGGGGGCGATGTTCATGGTCTCGTAGCCCTCGAGGGTGGAGGAGAGTTCGAGGCTCTTGGCGATGCGCTCGCTCTGGAGGACCTGCACTTTCACTTTTTCGGCTTCTTTCTTGGTGGTGGTGGCAGCATTGTCGCCACCCTTGCCGCCGCAGGCCACGAGGGAGAGGGTGGCGAGGACGACGGTCGCAATTTTGAGGTATCTATTCATTGTACTTATTATTTTATTCGTTGATGTGTTTTTAATTCTGGCTGTTGGCGTTGAGCAGGTCTTCGAGGGCCACCTGTGCGCTGATGACGCTCATGACGGCCTGGATGTAGTTGCTCTGGGCGGAGATGATGTCGGTGGAAGCCGTGGTGACCTCGAGGCTCGAGGCGCGGCCGTAGTTGTATTTCTCCGTGACGTTGGCAAAAACGCGCTGTGTGACGTCGAGGTTGCGACGCTGGATGTCGTAGGTCTCGAGGGCGGAGGCGAGGTCGTAGCGTAGCTGGTTGTACTGCACGCGCAGGCCGTCCTCGGCCTGGCGGCGGCTGTTGGCGGTTTCCTGCTGGGCAATCTTGGCGCTCTTGATGGAGGCGTAGCGGGTGCCGGTGGTCAGGAGCGGCAGGCTGATGCTGGCGCCGATCATGTTGGGGGGCGTCATATTCATGCCTTCGTCCTCGCCGAAGTAGGTCTTGCCGCTGTACTGATAGAAGAGGGCTACGGTGGGCAGGAAGTCCATCCATGCCATGTTGACCTGGCGGGTGGCCAGTTCCTCGTTCTTGGCCAGGAGTTGGTAGTTGTAGTTGTTTTCGATGTGGAAAGGCTCGTTGAGGATGGCAGCAGCCCCTTCGATGCTGAGAATGTCGTTGATTGGGGTAGTGAGTTCGACATTGCTGGTTACATCGGCACCCAGTTGGAGCAGCAGCGAGTTGCGCAGCATCTGGAGTGAGCGTTTGGTGCTGTTGATGCTGCTCTTCATCGAAGCCACTTGTACCTGCAGTTTGTCGGCGTCCACCTGCTCGGCGGCACCCACGTCGACGCTGGCCTGGCTGGTGGCAGCGAGGCGCTCAAGGTTGGCCAGGCTGGAGTCAAGCAGGCCCACGGTTTCTTCCATGACGAGGATGGAGACATAGATGTTCTTCACCTGCGAGCGGGTTTGCTGCACGGTCTGCTGGCGCGAGAGGTCGGTCATCTCAATGGCCAGGTTTTGAAGCATTGTGCCCACAATCTGTGCACCCGTCAGGGCCACAGAGGCGTTGATGCCGAAGGTGCCGTTAGGGTTGAGGGGAATCTTGATAGCGGGGCCGCTGCTGCCGCCCATGTGCATCTCCATCTCGTAGCCAAGCATGTTCTGGTAGTCGAAGTTGGCCTTCACCGACGGCAGCATGGAGGACAGCGTCTTCCAGCGCTCCATCTCGGCTTTCTTCACCTCCAGGTCGGCGTTCTTCATGGTCTGGTTGTGCTCGACGGCATACTGTTGGGCCTCGGCGAGCGACAGCCGCAGCGTCTGCTGCGCCGTGGCCGTGAGCCCCATGCCTGCCAGCACAATGGCTAATGTCAGTCTTTTCAATTTCATCTGTTGTTATTTTTTTTATTTTATTTTCGTTACTATTCGTTGTCGGCATCCAGTTTCTGAATGACCTCGGCGAAGCGGTCCACATGGTTGTCGTAGCGCATGAGGGTCTCGGTGGTCATCAGGCCGCGCAGGTAGGTGAAGCACATCTCGTTGATTCTCCGTGCATACTCCTCGCGGTTGGGCACTTCGGAGATGCGCTGCTGCTGGATGAGGTTGCAAAAGAAGTCGATGGCCACATCGACATCGGCATCGGGACGCAGGTAGTTGTGGCTGCGCACATATTCCATGCCGTGCTCCATCATGGCACGCAGACCGCCCGTGTGCAGTTTGAAGAAGCGGTCGTGGATTTCGGGGTAGTAGCGTTCCGTCTCCTCGATGATGCGGCGATACTTGTGGATGAACATGGCGTTGGTGCGCAGCATGTACATGGCCACCAGCAACGGCTCGTCCACCTGGCTGTGGGCCTTGCGGTGGCGTTCGTTGGTGCGCTCCTGCACCAGCATCAGGCATTCGGTGAGCAGCTCCTCCTTGTTGGCGAAGGTCTCGTAGAGGGTGCGTTTCGACATGTGGAGGGCCTGGGCGATGTCGTCCATCGTCACCCCCCGGCATCCGCGGCTGTTGAACATCTGCAACGCCGTTTCCACTATCTTTTCCCTTGTTTCTTCTGTTGCCATTTTCTGTTTAAACTATTGTATAACAGTATTTAGTCTTCCGTTTCCGCTCTTTTTTTGAGCAAAAAAAGCGGTGCAAAGATACAAAAAAAACTCCGAAAACCGCGTGGGTTTTCGGAGTTTTTGGTGTTAAATAATCTTAACAGGAACGTAGGACGTGAGCCTGCACTCTTGTTATTGTTTCTTTTCGGGGATGGGCTGCAGGGTGCCAATCTGCACTTTCATGCGGGCACCGGGGGCGGCTTCGACGATGGCCCATGTGCCGTCGCGGCTGACGAAGCTGACGTGGATGCCGCCGGCGGTCATCACGAGGTCGCCCTTCTGCAGGCCGTCGCGGTATTCTTTTTCTTTCTTGGTTTTCTGGCTTTGCGGACGGATGAGGAAGAGGTAGAACACCACTATCATCAGCACAATCATGATGCCGGTCTTCCAGCCGTTGGCGATGTCGAGGAGTATAAAATCGGTCATTTTTCTGTATGTTTTTTTGTTACTTGTTCCATAACGGAGCCCGGTTTCTTTTATTGTATCGGAGGTGAAAAAATATTTAGTATGGCATGGATACAATATTTTACGCCGAATGTAGTTATATAGCAATATGAATAACAATAGTACAAAATACGCCGAGTTGCGGGAGCGCTATCCCGAGTTTCTCTACGAGGCCTTCCACCACGAGTGGACGGCCGAGGGACTGCGTCTGTGGTTCGATTTCCGCATGGGCGATGTGGTGTTCCACCCCGAGGCCCTCATCGAGGCGCGCCCCTTCCTTTCCCGTGATGTTCCAACCCAGGTGCTGGACCGCATGGTGTTCGACATCGGCATGATAGAACTGATAAGCTACTGGAAATGTGCCTGTCCGCCAACGGTCAAGGTACTCTGCGGCGCACTCACCGACGAACAGACGGCCTTCTGGCGCAAGCTCTACTGGAACGGCCTCGGCGAGTTCTTCTATACCAACGGCATCTCGGAAAGCCAGGATGGTTTTCTGAGAGTGGAGAGTGGAGAGTGGAGAGTGGAGAACGGAGAGCGGAGAACGGAGAACAAAACCAGTCAGACCGGCGGCAGCCCGTTCTCCACTCTCCACTCTCCACTCTCCGCTTACCTCGTCCCCATCGGAGGCGGCAAAGACAGCGTGGTGACGCTCGAGCTGCTGCGCCGTGCGGGCAAGACCATCCGGCCGTTGATTATGAACCCCCGCGGCGCCACGCGCGAGTGTGCCCGTGTGGCGGGCTTCCCCTTGGAGGAGGTGCTCGTCATCCGCCGCAAGATTGACCCCACGCTCCTGGACCTCAACGCCAAAGGCTACCTCAACGGCCACACCCCCTTCTCCGCCATGCTGGCCTTCTACACCCGCCTGGCCTCTGCCCTCAGCGGCATCCCCAATGTGGCCCTCAGCAACGAGAGCTCCGCCAACGAGAGCACCGTGAAAGGCAGCTATGTCAACCATCAGTACAGCAAGAGCCTCGAGTTTGAGGACGACTTCCGTAATTATGTAAATGAAGCGGCTTCATTTAACTACTTCTCTTTCCTGCGGCCGCTCTCCGAGCTGCAGATAGCCATGCTTTTCAGCCGTTTCACGGCCTACCACGACGTCTTCCGCTCCTGCAACGTCGGCAGCAAGGAGGACATCTGGTGCGGCCACTGCGCCAAGTGCCTCTTCGCCTACATCATCCTTTCGCCCTTCATAGCGCCGGAGCGCCTCAACGCCATCTTCGGCAAGTCGATGCTCGACGACACAACGCTCGACCTTGAGTTCCGCCAGCTCCTTGGCCTGGCCGAGACCAAACCCTTCGAGTGCGTCGGCACCGTCAGCGAGGTGCGCCAGGCCCTCCAGATGGCTGTCGAACGCTGGTACAAAGACCGCCGCCCCAAACTCCTGGAATATGATGGAGCGCCGGCGTCCCGCCGGCAAATCATAAACCTGGAGCATATCTCTCCCATCGGCAACCTCACCGAAGAAGAACGCCAAATCCTTCAGCAAGCATGTACAGAGAAGAACAACTGAAAGCCCTCCTCCAGGGCCGCCGCATACTCGTCGCCGGCTACGGCCGCGAAGGCAAGAGCGCCGAGAACCTGATCAAGAAACTCCTGCCCTCGGCACCCGTCACCATCGCCACGCAGGTGGAAAAGGGGAAGTGGAAGGACATCGCCGACCAGTGGCACGACGACTGGCCTTTCGACCTCGTCATCAAGAGCCCCGGCATCCCCACCTTCCACTGTATCCCTCTTCCCCAATACGACCCCTCCCTCGCCCCGACTGGCTGCTCCCCTTCCCAAGGGGAGCTGTCCGAAGGACTGAGGGGTTCCTCCTCTTTTCACCTAACTTCCCTCACCGACCTCTTCCTGCAGGTCTACGGCGACCTTACCATCGGCGTCACCGGCACCAAAGGCAAGTCCACCACTGCCAGCCTCATCCATCATCTGCTGCCGGGCTCCATCCTGGCCGGCAACATCGGCATCCCGCTTTTCGACATCCTCGACGACCTCCGCCCCGACTCCCTCGTCGTGGCCGAACTCAGCTGCCACCAGCTGGAGAACATCCATCGCGGACCCCATATCGCCGTGCTGCTCAACCTCTTCCAGGAACACCTCGACCACTACGAGAACTACCTCGGCTACAAAATGGCCAAGTTCCAGATAGCCCTGCGCCAGCAGGAGGGCGACCACTTCTTCTACTGCACCGACAACGACGAACTGCGCGACCTCGTCGCCCACTCGTCTCTCACCACTCACCACTCACCACTCTCCACTCTCCATCCCTACAGCCTCCACGACATCACCGCCGAAGAGTGCCAGCTCCTCGACGCTTGCCCCCTCAGCGGCGACCACAACCGCAGCAACGCCCTCGTGGCCTGCCGTGTGGCCGCCCTCGTCCTGCGCCAGCCGCTCTCCACTCTCCACTCTCCGCTCTCCACTTTCAAAGGTCTCCGCCACCGCATGGAGCGCATCGGCGAGGTGCACGGCATCACCTGGTACGACGACAGCATCTCCACCATCCCCGAGGCTGCCATCGCCGCCGTGCGAGCCCTCGGCCGTGTCGACACCCTCATCCTCGGCGGTTTCGACCGTGGCATCGACTACAGTCCGCTGGTTGCCTTCCTGAAGGATACGCCCTTGAAGAACGTCGTATTTGTCGGAAAAGCAGGCAGAAGGATTCGCGAAGAACTTTCAATTTCCAATTTTCAATTTTCAATTTTAACCGAGGACGACTACACCAAGATCGTCCCCTGGTGCGCCGCCCACACGCCGCAGGGTGGGGTAGTACTCCTCTCGCCGGCGGCGGCCAGCTACGACGCCTTCAAGAACTTCGAACACCGCGGCGACTTCTTCCGCGAACAGATTTTGAAACTATGATTGATTACAAGGAAATACGCCATCAGCTCCACGAGCACCCGCAGACCGCCGGCAACGAGCAGTTTGCACACGATATGATTGTCCGTCACCTGCAGGGCCTCCACCCCGACAAGGTCTACACCAACGTCGGCGGCTACGGCGTCATCGCCGTCTGGATGGCAAAAGACTCCTCCCCTTCGCAAGGGGAGGTGCCCGAAGGGCGGAGGGGTGTTCCCACCATCGCCTTCCGCGCCGACACCGACGCCCTGCCCATAGGCCACCGCTGCGGCCACGACGGCCACACCACCATCCTCCTCCGCCTGGCAGAACTGATAGATGAAGTGTTTAGTGCTCAGTGTTCAGTGTGTAGTGATGCTACGCGGGACGGCGACAGCCAACTAAACACTAAACACTCAACACTTAACACTGACAAAAACCTCCTCCTCCTCTGGCAGCCCGCCGAGGAAACCGGCACCGGTTCACAGGCCATCCTTGAGAGTGGCATTCTCCAGCAGTATAACATTCAGTCGTTCTATGCTTTGCACAACCTTCCGGGCTATCCGCTGGGCACCGTAGTACTCTGTCCGAGGACTTTCGCCGCCGCCTCCACGGGCGTCGTCTACCACCTTGACGGTCGCGAGACACATGCTTCGACACCCGAATTGGGCATCAATCCGGGGATGGCTATTGCCGAGATGATTGATAGGTTCAATAGGTTTAATGGGCAAAATGGGGAGTTTCGGCAGTCTACGCTGATATGCGTGAGGGTGGGGCAGCCGGCCTTCGGCACTTCGGCGGGGCATGGCGAAGTGATGTTCACCCTCCGTGCTTTCACCAACGACGAGATGGAAAAAATGCTCTCAGAAGCCAACCAAGTAGTAGACGAGGTGTCTGCTCGTTATGGTTTGAAAGTCAGTCGTTCTCTCGTCGAACCTTTCCGCGCCACCGAGAACAACGGCGATTGCGTGGAAGCAATAGAAAAAGCGGCAGAGGATGTGCCGCTTCGTGTCCGTTATCAGATGGAGCCTAACCGCTGGAGCGAGGACTTCGCCGAGTATCTGCTTGAGTTCCCCGGTGCCATGTTCGGCATCGGCAGCGGCGAGCACCAGCCCGAACTCCACCATCCCGACTACGACTTCCCCGACGCCCTCGTCGAACCCGCCGCCCGGCTCTTCTTCCGCCTGGCGACGGCCTGCACCGAGGGATAAGAGGCCCCTTTGGAAAACAGAAACAGGCAGATGGAATCCCGTCTGCCTGTTTCTCTTTTTTTTAGGGTTGTTAATGTATCAGATTCTGCCTTTCTTGGTATTGGAGGTGGGGGTGGTAGTGGTGTTGGTGGTGGTGGAGGTGCCGGTCTTCTTCTCCAGGGTGATGTAGTTGGGGAAGGGCACCTGGGTGGTGCCGACGCTGAGGCTGGGACGCACACGGAGGCCCACCTTGGAGGAGATGCCCTCGGAGGTGAAGCTGGAGGCGAAGTTCTTCAGCGCGTCGAGGCCCTTCTGCGAGAAGAGCTTGCCGAGGTCGGTGCTCACGGGCAGCGGCACGGTGGTCGTCGTCGAGGGCTTGATGGTGTAGTTCTTGCTCGACACGCCGTTGGCCATGTCGGAGCCGTCGATGGCCAGAATCCAGTCCAGCGCCGTCATGGCGGCCTGCGTGGTGGTGGGGTTCTTCACGTTGACGTTGACGTCGAGGTTCAGCGGCACCTGCTTGCTCTGGTAGGCGGCCACGAGCTTCACGATGTCGGTGGCCGAGAGGTTGCCGTTGGTCAGATTCTTCACGTTGACGCCGGCAACGCTGACGTTGGAGACGTTCTTCAGCGCGAATTCGCAGTTGGCGAGGTTGGCCACGCTGCTGAACTGCGAGGCTACTTGTGTGAGTATATCACACGAACTCAGCAGGATGGATCCTGCAAGGACTAATGCTAGGGTTATCTTTTTCATGCTGCAAAGATACAACTTTTTTCAATACCGCCAAAAAAATAATTCTCCCCCCACCGCCTACCTCATACCACCCACCTCCGACCTACCCGAGAGGTACATAATTCGGCATTTCTTATAT
>DFIZ01000080.1:914-4490 GCA_002372855.1 Bacteroidales bacterium UBA3684 | reverse complement strand
CGTACCTTGGCGCCCAGCTGGGTCTCGAGGGTCTTCTGGATTTTGGCCATGGTGGACTCGATCTGTTTGTCGTTGAGGGTCTTGTCCTTGTCCTGCAGGATGAAGCTGACGGCATAGGACTTGAAGCCGTCGGCGATACCCTTGCCCTCGTAGACATCGAAGAGGCTGACGCGCTTGAGGAGTTTCTTCTCGCACTGCATGGCGGCCTGCTCGATGGCGGCGAAGGTGACATCCTTCTTCAGGATGAGGGCCAGGTCGCGGCGCACCTCGGGGAACTTGGCCACCTCCTGATACTGCACCTCCTTCGTCGGGTAGCCCTTGAGGAGGAGCGTCCAGTTGAGGTCGGCGTAGAAGACGGGCTGCTTGATGTCCATCCGCTTCAGCGTCTCGCGGCCGATGCGGCCGATGGTGCCCAGCAGCTTTTTGCTGTCCTTCAGCACGATGTCGAGACCTTCGGCGAAGAACTTGTACTGCGTCGGAACCATCTCCACGCGGCCCATGTTGACGCGCATACGCTGCAGGATGGTCATCACGTAGGACTTCAGGTAGTAGAAGTCGCTCTCCGGACTCTTCTGTTTCCAGCTCTCGGGCGTCATGTTGCCGGTGAGGAAGATGCTGACATGCTCGGTCTCGTTGAAGCGCTTGGTGACGGGCAGCTCCTGGTTGGCGGCCTCGTCAGTCTTCACGTAGCTGCGGCCGAACTCGTAGAGTTTCTGGTCGTGGATCTTATAATTAATGTTACGCGCGATGCATTCCAAGCCGCTGTAGAGCAGCGTCTGGCGCATGACGTTGAGTTCCTTCGACAGGGGGTTGATGATGGGAATGCAGCGGTCGGCCGGGAAGTCGGGATTCTCGTCGTAGTATTCGCTCTTGGTGAGCGAGTTGTTCATTATCTCGCTGAAACCGTTGTCGGTGAGGTAGTCGCTCACGGCGTTCCTCAGCTTGCGCGGATCGGGCTTCTTGCCGTAGCTCAGGCAGCTGTTGACCGTGGTGCCGATGTGGATGTTGTTGTAGCCGTAGATGCGCATGATTTCCTCCACGATGTCGCACTCGCGCGTGACGTCGGCCTTGCAGGTGGGCACCTTGAGGGTCATGCCCTCGGCGTCCTCGCGCACAATCTCGATGTCGAGCGACGTGAGAGCCGTGCGCACGGCCTCCAGCGGGATGTCCTGCCCCACGAGGTCGAACATGCGGCGGAAGTTCACCTCCACCGTCGGACGCTCAATCTTCTTGGGGTAGAGGTCGACCATCTGGCCACAGATGTCGCCGCCGGCCAGCTCGCGGATGAGCTTCACGGCGCGGCGCAGGGCCCACTCGGTGATGTTGGGGTCGCAGGTGCGCTCGTAGCGGTAGCTGGCGTCGGTCTTCAGGGTGTGGCGCTGGCTGGTCTTGCGGATGCTGACGGGGTTGAAGAAGGCACTCTCCAGGAAGACGTTCGTGGTCTCCATGCTCACGCCGCTCTTCTGGCCGCCGAAGACACCGGCGATGCACATGCCCTCGTTCTCGTCGCAGATCATCAAATCACGGGCGTCGAGGGTGCGTTCCACGCCGTCGAGGGTGACGAACTTGGTGCCCTGCGGCAGGCGCTTCACGACGACGTGGCCGCCGCCGATCTTGTCGGCGTCGAAGGCGTGCAGCGGCTGGCCCACCTCCATCATGACGAAGTTGGTGACGTCGACCACATTGTTGATGGGACGCAGGCCCACGGTGCGCAGGCGGTTCTGCAGCCACTCGGGGCTCTCCCCTACCTTCACATTGCGCAGCGTGATGCCCGTATAGCGCGGGCAGAGCTCCGGCTCCTCGACGGTGACACGGATGGCTTCCGGGTTATCCGGAAGTTCTGGAAGTTCCGGAGCCTCAGGCCACTTGATGCTAAGATGCTTCCCCTCGCGAGTATTGCGGACGGCCACCACGTCGCGGGCCACGCCGATGTGCGAGATGGCATCCATGCGGTTGGCCGTGATGGCCACCTCCAGCAGACAGTCGTCCTTCACGTGGAAGTACTCCTTGGCGGGCATTCCCACGGGGGCGTCGTCCGGCAACACCATGATACCGGCATGGTCGGTGCCGAGCTGCAGCTCGTCGGCAGCGCAGAGCATACCTTCGCTGACGGCGCCGCGCAGCTTGCCCTTCTTGATCTCGTAGTACTCGGTGTCCGAGGTGTATATCTTGGTGCCAATCTGGGCGCACACCACCTTCTGTCCGGCAGCCACGTTGGGGGCGCCGCAGACGATATTCAGCGGACGCTCGCCGCCCACGTCGACGGTGGTCAGGTGCAGGTGGTCGCTGTCGGGGTGCGGCTCGCAAGTCAGCACCTGTGCTATCACCACATGCTCCAGACCACCCTTGATGGTCTCCACCTTCTCCATGCTGTCCACCTCCAAACCGGAGAAAGTCAGCAGGTCGTCCAGTTCCTGAGGAGTCATATCCTCAATATCCACATATTCTTTAAGCCAATCGAAAGATATATTCATAATAGAGATTCCTTTTTGTCATTAAACTATTTGATCTTCGCCCAGCTGTCTTTCAGGGTGCAGGCACGGTTGAAGACGGGGTGGCCGTCGGTGCTGTCACGGTCGGTGCAGAAGTAACCCATGCGCTCGAACTGGTAGCGGGCGATGCCGTCGGCAAACTGGTTGTGGTCGGTATTGGCGAGGGCAGGCTCACACTTGGCGGTGACCACCTTCAGACTGTTGGGGTTGAGGTTCTCGAGGAAGGTGTGGCCCTCCTCGACATCGTCCGGTGCCTCGACGGCGAAGAGGCGGTCGAAGAGGCGCACCTCGGCGTCGATGGCGCTATGGGCGGCAACCCAGTGGATGGTGCCCTTCACCTTGCGGCCGTCGGGGGCGTCGCCGCCGCGCGTGGCGGGGTCGTAGGTGCAGTGGATGCAGGTAATGTTGCCCTCGGCATCCTTCTCGACGCTCTGCGCCGTGACGAAGTAAGCGTAGCGCAGACGCACCTCCTGGCCGATGGCCATGCGGAAATATTTCTTGGGAGCCACCTCCATAAAGTCCTCGCGCTCAATCCACAGCTCGCGTCCGAAGGGCACCTGGCGTGTGCCGTCGGCCTCGCACTCGGGATTGTTCACGGCCGTCAGCATCTCGGTCTGTCCCTCGGGATAGTTATCAATAATAACCTTCACCGGGTCGAGGACAGCCATGCGGCGCTGGGCCACTTTGTTTAGGTGCTCACGCAGCGAGAATTCCAGCAGGCTGTAGTCGATGATGTTGTCGCGCTTGGCCACGCCGATGCGCTCGCAGAAAGCCTTGATGCTCTCGGGCGTGTAGCCGCGGCGGCGGAAACCGCAGATGGTCGGCATGCGGGGGTCGTCCCAGCCACTGACGTAGCCTTCCTTCACCAGCTGCAGCAGCTTGCGCTTGCTCATCACAGTGTAGTTGATGTTCAGGCGGGCAAACTCGTACTGATGGCTGGGCCAGATGCCCAGCTGCTCGATGAACCAGTCGTAGAGCGGACGGTGGATATCGAACTCCAAGGTGCAGATACTGTGCGTGATGTGCTCTATGGAGTCGCTCTGGCCGTGGGCGTAGTCGTACATGGGGTAGATGCACCACTTGT
>DFIZ01000080.1:0-873 GCA_002372855.1 Bacteroidales bacterium UBA3684 | reverse complement strand
TGCACCACTTGTCGCCGGTGCGGTGGTGGTGGGCATGGAGAATGCGGTACATGATGGGGTCGCGGAACATCATGTTGGGGTGCGCCATGTCGATTTTGGCGCGGAGCACCTTGCTGCCGTCGGGGAACTCGCCGGCGCGCATGCGGCGGAAGAGGTCGAGGTTCTCCTCCACCGAGCGGTCGCGGAACGGGCTGTTCTTGCCGGGGGTGGTGACGGTGCCGCGACCCTCGCGTATCTGGTCCAGCGTCTGGTCGTCGACGTATGCCAAACCCTTCTGAATCAGCAGTTCGGCCCACTCGTAGAGCTGCTCGAAGTAGTCGGAGGCATAGTGTTTCTCCGCCCAGTCGAAGCCCAGCCAGTGGATATCCTCCTGGATGGAGTCGACGTATTCGGTGTCCTCCTTCACAGGGTTGGTGTCGTCGAAACGGAGGTTGGTCTTGCCGCCGTATTTCTTTGCCAGTCCGAAATTAATGCATATCGACTTGGCATGGCCGATGTGCAGGTAGCCGTTGGGTTCCGGCGGGAAACGGGTCTGGATGCTGGTGTACTTGCCCTCGTTCAGGCCCTGCTCGATAATCTCTTCAAGGAAATTCAGTTGCTTTTCAGCAGCGACGTTCTCTTCCATAATGATTTGATATATATATAGATTATATTTAATTTAACTTCTAAACCAAATTGCAAATATACAAAAAGATTGGGAACCAGCAAAATTTATTTTCCAACACTCCCCCCGAAAGGGGGCAAATTCGGCCCTTCTTATATCGTTCATATATACTTCTCATATAGTTCTTATATCATCTATATAAGAAGTATATGAGAAGTATATGAGAACGATATAAGAACGATATAAGAAATGCCGAATTATGTACCTCT
>DFIZ01000032.1:27438-49479 GCA_002372855.1 Bacteroidales bacterium UBA3684 | reverse complement strand
CGTCCTCTACCACCAACAAGCCGCCAACGGGAGGTAAAAAGAGGGGTCGAAGAGGTACATAATTCGGCATTTCTTATATTGTTCTTATATCGTTCTTATATCGTTCTCATATACTTCTCATATACTTCTTATATAGGCGATATAAGAACTATATGAGAAGTATATAGGAAGTATATGAGAAGGGCCCTCTTTGACCCCTCTCGGGTGGGGATGGGGGCGGGGGAGGGTGGAGAAAAAAAAAGTTGCCGTATCAAAAATATTTTGTACATTTGCAGAAATAAAATTTAATGCAGATATGAAACAACTTATTGAATGTGTGCCCAATATCAGCGAAGGGCGCAATATGGATATCATCAATCAGGTCACTGCCGAGATTGAAAAGGTGGAAGGAGTGAAGCTTCTCGACGTCGACCCCGGCCAGACCACCAACCGCACTGTCATCACCTTCGTCGGCGAGCCGGAGCCCGTGCTCGAGGCCGCCTACCAGGTGGTGAAGAAAGCCGCCGAACTTATCGACATGACGCAGCACCACGGCGCCCATCCGCGCCAGGGTGCCACCGATGTGTGCCCCCTCATCCCCGTGAGCAACATCACGATGGACGAGGTGGTCGAGTATGCCCACAAGCTTGGCAAGCGCCTCGGCGAGGAGCTGCAGATCCCCATCTATTGCTACGAGAACGCCGCCTTCATTCCCGAGCGCCGCAACCTGGCCTACTGCCGCACCGGCGAGTACGAGAGCCTGAGCAGCCGCCTGGGCACCGAGCAGTGGAAGCCCGACTTCGGCCCCAACGCCTGGAACGACCACACCGCCCGCACCGGCGCCACCCAGGTGGGCGCCCGCGACTTCCTCGTGGCCATCAACTACAACCTCAACACCACTTCCACGCGCCGCGCCAACGCCATCGCCTTCGACGTGCGCGAAAAGGGCCGTCCCATGCGCGAGGGCGGCAAGCCCAGCGGCAAGCCCATGAAGGACGAGAACGGCAAGCCCATCATGATCCCTGGCACCCTGAAGGGCACCAAGGCCATCGGCTGGTACATCGAGGACTACGGCATCGCCCAGGTGTCGATGAACATCACCTCCATCAAGGTGGCCCCCGTGCACCTGTGCTTCGACGAGGTGTGCCGCTGCGCCCAGAACCGCGGCCTGCGCGTCACCGGATGCGAAATCGTCGGCCTCATCCCCAAGAGCGTGCTCATCGACGCCGGCAAGTACTACCTGGCCAAACAGCAGCGCTCCCTCGGCGTCAGCGAGGAGGAAATCATGAAAGTGGCCATCAAGAGCATGGGTCTCGACGACCTCAAGCCCTTCGACCCCAAGGAGAAAGTGATCGAGTACCTCATCGAGGACCATTCGAAGAAGAAACTTGTCGACCTCACCTGCCGTGGCTTCTGCGACGAGACCGCCAGCGAGAGCCCCGCTCCCGGCGGCGGCAGCGTCAGCGCCTACATGGGCGCCCTGGCCGCCAGCCTCGGCACCATGGTGGCCAACCTCACCGGCGGCAAGGCCGCCTACGACGACGAATGGGAGAAATTCAGCGACGTGGCCGTCAAGGGCCAGGCCCTGAAGGAGGAGCTGCTGCACCTCGTGGACGAGGACACCGCCGCCTTCAACAAGATTATGGACGCCTTCGGCCTGCCCAAGAAGACCGACGAGGAGAAGGCCGCCCGCAGCGCCGCCATCCAGGAGGCCACCAAGTTCGCCACCGAGGTGCCTTTCCGCACCATGCAGCGCTCGCTCGAGGCCTTCGAGGTGTGCCGCGCCATGGTGGAATGGGGCAACCCCAACAGCGTCACCGACGGCGGCGTGGGAACCCTGGCCGCCCGCTCGGCCGTCATGGGAGCCCACCTGAATGTGAAAATCAACGCCTCCTCGCTCAAGGACGAGGCCTTCAAGGCCGACATCCTGGCCCGCGCCCAGGCCATCGAGGACGAAGCCATCCGCCAGGAAGCCGAAATCCTGAAGATGGTCAACGAAAAGATTGGATTGTAACCTCTTAAAATAAAGAAAGATGAAAAAGAGAGTTTTGACCTTCGCAGTGGTGGCTCTGCTCGCTGTCGTGGCAGTGGGATGCACCCACCACACCTGCCCCGCCTACCGCGGCTCGTCCGCGATGGTGGAGGATGCTGGCAATGTCCAGCTGGTTTGACGCCAATGTGAGAGGAGAGACCAGTACATGCCAACATCAGCAACCGCACGGCGGAAAGACAGACTGACCTACGCACAGGCGTTTGACATCAACGGCAACACTCCCCCCCAGGCCATAGCCCTGGAGGAGAGTGTGCTTGGTGCGCTCATGCTCGACCAGACGGCCCTCATCAACGCCATCGAGACGCTGCATGTGGAGTACTTCTACAAGCCCGAGCACCAGGCCGTGTACCGTGCCATCCGCAAGCTCTTCGAACAGAGCCAGCCGGTGGACATGATGACGGTGGTGGAGCGTCTGCGTCTGGACGGCGAACTGGAGGCCGCCGGCGGTGCCTATGCCGTCACCAAGCTGACGGAGAACGTCGTCTCGGCAGCGCACATCGAGTACCACATCCGCGTGCTCAGCGAGAAGTTCATCCAGCGGGAGATGATCCGCATCTCGACGGAGACCATCACCGAGGCCTACGACGAGACCACCGACGTGGTCAACCTGCTGGACAAGACGGAGCAGCGCCTGATGGACATCAACGACAAGAATTTCCGTTCGGACTACCACCCGATGGGCGACTTTGTGTCGATGGCCATGGACCAGATCAAGGAGGCCGGCGAAAAGAGCGACGGCCTGAGCGGCCTGGAGAGCGGCTTCATAGGCCTGGACCGCATGACGGCGGGTTTCCAGCCCGGCACGCTCATCATCCTCGCCGCGCGTCCCGCCATGGGTAAGACGGCCTGCGCCCTGAGCATGGCCCGCAACATGGCTGTGGACTTCCACAAGCCGGTGGCTTTCTTCTCGCTCGAAATGACGGGCCAGGAGCTTGCCATGCGCCTCATCAGCAGCGAGGCGCGCCTGCCCGGCGACAAGCTGAAGAAAGGCCACCTGGAACCCTACGAGAAGGAGCAGCTCAAACGCGGTGCACAGCCGCTGAACAATGCCCCCATCTACATCGACGACACGCCGCAGCTCACCATCTTCGAGCTCCGCGCCAAGGCCCGCAGGCTGAAGCAGAGGTACGACATACAGATGATATTCATCGACTACCTGCAGCTGATGTCCTCCGGGTCGAGCGACAACCGCAACGGCAACCGCGAGCAGGAGATCAGCATGATCAGCCGCCAGCTGAAGTCGCTGAGCAAGGAGCTCGGCATACCGGTGCTGGCCATGTCGCAGCTGAGCCGCGCCGTGGAAAACCGCGTGGGCAACAAGCCGCAGCTGAGCGACCTGCGCGAGTCGGGCGCCATCGAGCAGGACGCCGACATCGTGATGTTCATCTACCGTCCGGAGTACTACGGCATCCAGGAGGACGACCACGGCTCGACCCTTGGCATGGCCGACCTGATTATCGCCAAGCACCGTAGCGGCGGCACGGGCGATGTGCGCCTGCGCTTCGTCAAGGAGTTTGCCCGCTTCGAGAATCCCCCGCAGCTGGGCATGGAGGGTATGGGCATGGGAATGCCCCAGAACGCCAGCTTCGACCAGCAGGGAGGCAGCATGATTGTGGACTCGAAGATGAACGAGGACAACGGATTGGGCATGGCCCCCGACGGCGATGTGCCGTTCTAGGGGAGTTATGAGTTAAGAGTTATGAGATAAGAGTTTAATAATATGGAAGAGAGACTTCGCAAAGAGCTGATAGAGATTCTGAAGCAGGAAGTGGTGCTGGCCACGGGCTGCACGGAGCCAGGAGCCGTGGCCCTGTGTGTGGCCAAAGCCTGCGAGACGTTGGGTGCTGAGCCCGATCACATTGCCTTGAGGCTGAGCAAGAACGTCTACAAGAACGCCATGGGCGTGGGCATTCCCGGCACCGGGATGATAGGCCTGCCCATAGCGGTGGCCATGGCTGTCACCCACGGCAATTCGAGCCGCGGCCTCGAGGTGCTGACGCTCCCCGAGGGCGAGGTGGAGGATGCCAAGCGGTGGCTGGCCAACAACGGCGACCGAATCGAGATTGGCGTGAAGGAAACCAGCGACAAGCTCTACATCGAGTGCCGCTGCAGCGGTGGCGGCCACACGGCCGTTGCCGTCATAGCCTGCCGCCATACCAACTTCATCTTCCTCAAACGCGACGACGAAGTGCTCCTCGACCACAACCAGGGCCTCTTCCAACAGACCGAGGAGGACACCGACCCCGAAAACGAGAACAAGCAGCGGCTGGAGATGACGGCCCGCATGGTGTACGACTTCGCCACGACGGCCCCTCTGGAGGAGCTGGCGTTCCTGAAGGAGACCGTTGAATACAACAGCGCCGCCTCGGAGATTGGACTTGGAGGCATGGGGTTGCACACGGGCCAGATACTGATGGAACAGAGCAACGGCGACACGGTGCACACCGTGGTGGCCCGCACCGTGGCCGCCAGCGACGCCCGCATGGACGGGTGCACCAAGCCCGTATACAGCAATTCCGGTTCCGGCAACCAGGGCATCACCTGCACGCTGCCGCCGTTCTACTACGGCAAGCTGAAGGGATGCGACGACGAGAAGATACTGCGCGCCTTGACCATGAGCCACCTGATGTCCATCTACATCAAGCGCGGCATCGGAAGGCTGAGCGCCCTGTGCGGCATCGTCAACGCCACGATGGGTGTCTCGGCAGCGCTGACCTACCTGGAAGGCGGCTCGTTCGAACAGGTGTGCTACGCCATGAAGAACATGATCAACACCTTGGCCGGCATGGTGTGCGACGGCGCCAAGCCCAGTTGCGCACTGAAGATGAGCGTGGGCCTGTACAGCGCCTTCGTGTGCGCCGAACTGGCGGTGCACGACCGCGTGGTGGACCGCACCGACGGCCTCAGCGAGAGCGACATCGACTGCAGCATCCACAACCTTGGCCGCCTGGGCAAGGACGGCATGAACCAGACCGACGACATGATTCTTGACATCATGACACACAAGAAATAAATGACTTTAACCGGGTCGTGTTGATAACTTTATTCAGCTGTACCCATCCGATAAAGAAAAAATATCTATTTTTGCAATTCGAATTTTAACGTAATAAAGCAGAGTTTATGGACAACAAAGAGCAAAGAAAAGAAGAACTTTACAGTCAAGCCATCCCCGCCGGAAAGCGCAGATATTTCTTCGATGTGAAAGAAACCCGTGGCGGTGACAAGTTCATCACCATTACTGAGAGCCGCAAGCTTTTCGACAACAACACCGGCGAGGTCTATTTCGAGAAGAACAAGATGTTCCTCTACAAGGAGGATTTCGACAAGTTCCGCCAGGGCCTGGACAACGCCTTCTCGTTCATCGAGACCGGCATCGTGCCGCCGCCCGTGGTGGTGGAGGACAACTGGCACAACGACACTGAGAGTAAACTGGACGAGATCGATTTTAAGTTCTAAACAAAAATGTCTAAGATAATATCTGTAGCCAACCAGAAAGGCGGGGTGGGGAAGACCACCACGGCAGTGAACCTGAGCGCCTCGCTGGCAGTGCTCGAGAAGAAGGTGCTGCTGGTGGACTGCGATCCGCAGGCCAACGCCACCTCCGGCCTCGGTTTCAACCCCGACGAGCTGGAGAAGAGCGTCTACGACTGCATCCTCGGGCAGGCTCAGGTGAAAGATGTCATCGTCGAGACCGACACACCGAACCTCGACCTGCTGCCCACACGCATCGACCTCGTCGGTGCCGAGGTGGAGCTGATCAACGAGAAGGGCCGCGAGCAGTTCCTGGCGCGCACCCTGGAGCCGGTGAGGGACGACTACGACTTCATCATCATCGACTGCTCGCCGTCGCTGGGTCTGATTACCATCAACGCCCTCACGGCGTCGGATTCGGTCATCATCCCCATCCAGAGTGAGTACTTCGCCCTCGAGGGCCTGGGCAAGCTGCTCAACACGGTGCGCATCGTGCAGACACGCCTCAACCCCAAGCTCTCCATCGAGGGCCTGCTCATCACCATGTACGACAACCGTCTGCGCCTGGCCCGCCAGGTGGTGGAGGATGTGCGCGGACACTTCAAACAGATGGTGTTCGACACCCTCATCTACCGCAACACCAAGCTGGCCGAAGCGCCGTCCTACGGCAAGAGCATCATCATGCACGACGCCGCGTCGACGGGTGCCGTCAACTACCTCAACCTGGCGCAGGAGATTCTTAAAAGAAACAGTAAATAAAAAGCTATGACTAACAAGAAGAGCGGAGGCTTGGGCCGCGGTTTGAGTTCCATTTTGCCCGACACGAAGGATTTCGAGATGTCGAACACCGTGACCGCCGCCATCAGCACCATACCCCTGAAGAAGATTGTCGCCAACCCCTACCAGCCGCGCAAGGAGTTCGCCCCCGAGGCCCTGGAGGAACTGGCGCAGTCCATCCGTCAGCAGGGTGTCATCACCCCTGTCACCGTGCGCAAGATGCCGGACGACACCTACCAGCTCATCGCCGGCGAGCGCCGTTGCCGCGCCGCCCAGCTGGCAGGCCTCAAGGAGGTGCCGGCCTACGTGCGTGTGGCCACCGACAACCAGATGATGGAGATGGCCCTGGTGGAGAACATCCAGCGCGAGAACCTCAACGCCATGGAGGTCGCCCTGGCCTACAAGGCCCTCATCGAGGAATGCCGCCTGACCCACGACCAGCTCAGCGAGAAGGTCGGCAAGAACCGCTCCACTATCACCAACTACCTTCGCCTGCTCAACCTGCCGGCCGAGACCCAGCTGGCCCTCAGCAACGACCAGATCAGCATGGCCCACGCCCGCGCCCTGATCAACGTCGAGGACATCGACCTGCACCTCGAGATTCTGCATGCCATCATCGACCGCCACCTCTCCGTCCACCAGGCCGAGGAGATGGCCAAGAACGCCAAGAAGAAACCCGTGGCCCCCGTCAAGAAGCGCGGCGAGCTGCCTGCCGTGCACGCCGCCGCCCAGAGCCGGTTGAAGGAGCGCCTCCAGTCGGCCGTCGAAATCAAACGCTCCCAGCGCGGCAAAGGGTCGCTGACCATCCTCTTCAATTCGGACAGCGACTTCGAGCGCATCGTCTCACTCCTTGAGAAATAGCGCAACCATGAGAGCGGAAAGAGGAATGGGGAGAACAATGCTGCTGCTAGGCATCGGCACGGTTCTCCTCTTTTCTTTTTGTCCCTCGGCCAAGGCGCAGCGGGTCGTCGGCCTCGAGGACCCGGTGAGCACCAAGACCGTCACCGTCCCCGAGGAGCATTCGGCCACCAAGGCCCTCCTCTGGTCCATCCTTCCCGGCGGCGGCCAGGTCTACAACGGCCAGGCCTGGAAAATTCCCATCATCTACGGCGCCCTGGCCGGCGTGGGCTACTATGCCTACTACAACTACGACCGCATGGTCATGTTCAAGGACGAGTACCTTTACCGCGTCAACAACAACGACGCCACCAACCTGGCCGACTACGCCTCCTATCCCACCTCGAGCATCTACAGCCTCTACAACTCCTACAACCGCAACTTCCAGCTGATGGTCATCATCGCCGCTGGCATCTACGCTCTCAACCTCGTCGATGCCTACGTCTTCGGCCATCTCTACGACTTCCGCATCGACGACGACCTCACCCTCGCCGTCAGCCCCGGCCTGCAGCCCACCCTCGCTGGATGGCAGCCCACCGTGGGCCTCACCCTCTCGTTTTGAAAAAAAATGATGCCCTGTGCACATAATAAATAAGACAATAACACGTTAATAGAAGCATAATAACAAAAAGCAAACACACATGATGAACCCACTCTTATTGATCCAGAGCGACCCTGCCGCAGCGCAGGCTGCCGCCGAAACCGTTGCCAACGCCACCGAAAAGGCCGAGAACATCACCATCTGGGATATGGCCGTCAGCGGCGGTTGGATTATGCTTGTGCTGGCCCTGCTGTTGGTGCTGGCCATCTACATCTTCATCGAGCGCTACCTCACCCTCAGCGCCGCCCTCAAGGGCGAGGAAGACAACGTCTTCATGAAGAATATCCGCGAATATGTCCACCAGGGCAACATCGACGAGGCCCGCAGCCTCTCCAAGCAGACCAACACCCCCCTGGGCCGCATGATCGACAAGGGCTTCTCGCGCCTCGGCCGTCCGCTGCCCGACATCCAGGCTGCCATCGAGAACGAGGGCCAGCTCGAGGTGGCCAACCTCGAACGCCGCGTCTCCCTCGTGGCCACCGTGGCATCCCTCGGCCCCATGATCGGCTTCCTTGGCACCGTGGTGGGCATGATCTCCGCCTTCCAGGAGATGGCCCATGCCGGCAACAACATCGACATCCAGATGCTCGCCTCGGGCATCTACACCGCCATGGTGACCACCGTCGGCGGCCTCATCGTCGGCATCGTCTGCTACTTCCTCCACAACCTCCTCGTCACCCGCATCAACAAGGTCGTCTTCGAACTCGAGGTGCGCGCCAACGAGTTCATGGACCTCCTGCACGAACCGGCATGAGTCGTGAGTTTAAGTTAAAAGTTTAAGTTTATAGCGCACGCAATAACTGAAAACTAAAACTAAAAACTGAAACTGAATGATCAAGACACGCAATCAAATCAAGATAGAGACCTCCTCGTCGTCGATGTCCGACCTGGTGTTCCTGCTGCTCATCTTCTTCATGATCACCTCGACGCTCATCGCCCCCAACGCCGTGAAGCTCATGCTTCCCGAGAGCTCGAGCCGCACCATGGCCAAGCAGAACGTCACCGTCTACATCGACCCCGAGCACAACTTCTACGTCGGCGAGACGGCGGTGCCCGTCAGCGAGCTGCAGCAGCACATCGCCGCCGGCATCGAGAGCGGCATCGAGGATGCCTGCGTGGTGCTCCGCGCCGACAAGGAGGTGCCCGTGCAGGACGTCGTCAACGTCATCGACGCCGTCAACAACATCAACAACGCCACCGGCACCAAGCACAAGGTCATCCTGGCCACGTCCCCCAAACAGTAAAACGCCATGAATGCAAAGCTTAAATCCGGAATAGCCACCGCGGTCATCGTCCTGCTGTCTGTGCTGTTGATGAGCCTCAACATCTTCGCCTACACGCCGCCCGACCCGCCCATACCCGAAGAGGGCGTCGAGGTGAACCTCGGCGACAGCGACTTCGGCCAGGGCGACAGCCCCGAGCCCGCCAGCGAGGCCGCCAACTACGCCCCTCCGGCATCGCAGCAGCAGGTGGTCACCCAGCGCACCGAACCCACGGTGCCCGTACCCTCCAGCCCCAACCCCGGCAACGTCACCAACCCCGCCGCGCAGGAACAGCCTGTGGTGGAGAACAAGGAACCCGAAATCAACAAGAACGCCCTCTTCCCCGGCAAGCGCAACCGGACCTCCGGCGGCGGCAGCCAGGGCGTCAGCACCGGCCAGGGCAACCAGGGCAACCCCAACGGCACCCCCACCAGCAACAACTACACCGGCAACGGCGGCGGCAACGGCAACTACAACCTCAAAGGGCGCAGTGCCGTCGTGCTCCCCAAACCCGAATACAACTCCAACCAGCAGGGCAAGATAGTGGTTCGCATCTGGGTCGACCAGCAGGGCCGCGTGGTGCGCACCGAAGCCCCCTACCAGGGCTCCACCATCACCACCGGCAGTCTCGTCGAACAGGCCAAGGCGGCCGCCAAACGCGCCCGCTTCAACGCCTCCACCTTCGCCCCCGAGGAGCAGATCGGCACCATCACCTACATCTTCAAAATATAACACTAAACACTTAACACTTAACACTTAACACTTAACACTAAAAATGCGTCTCGACAAATACCTCTGGGCGGTGCGCCTCTACAAAACACGGTCGCTGGCGGCAGACGCCTGCCAGTGCGGCAAGGTCTCGATGACCTCCGACGGCCGCAGCCTCAAACCCTCGCACGAGGTGAAGGAAGGCGAACGCTACAGCCTCAACATCGACCAGCTGCACAAAGAAATCGAGGTCCTCGCCATACCGCCCAACCGCGTCGGCGCCCCCCTGGTTCAGGGCTTCATGATCGACCGCACGCCGCAGGAGGAATACGAGCGCATACAGATGGCACGCCAGTACGCCTTCGAGAAACGCGACCGCGGCGTCGGACGCCCCACCAAACGCGAACGCCGCGACATCGAGAAGTTCAAATATGAATAAGGTTTAAGGTTTAAGGTTTAATGTTTAATGTTTAATGTTTAATGTTTAGGGTTTAAAGTGACGACAACAATGACAACACAAACAACAGCTGACGCAGTCCAGAGCACACCGCATGTTGCGGGGTGCAGGTTGTCCCTGTTGTCAATGTTGTCGTAAAATAAGAAACTTATATTGAAGTGTAGGGAAAATTCCGAAAAAAAAAATATTTTTCCCGAAACAAGTGCAATAAAACATATTCATCCCGTACCTAATAACGAATCGAGCCAGTGGAAGACAAAGAGATAGTCCAGAAGATCCTTGCCGGAGACACCGAGCAGTACGCCGAAATAGTGCGGCGCTACCAGCAAATAGTGGCCAACCTGACGTACAAACTCTGCGGCACGCGCCTCGAAACCGAGGAAGTGACCCAACAGGTCTTCGTTGAGCTCTACATGGCCCTGCCGCGCTTCCGCTTCGATTCGAAGCTGAGTTCTTTCATCTACCGCATCACCGTCAACACCGTCTGCAAGATGCTCAACAAAAGCAAACGCTACGTGAGCACCGACGAATACGAGACACGCCCCGACGACCCCTCGCCCGACCGCAACGCCGAGCAGGAAATCATCCACCGCGAACAGCTCGAGCAGCTGCGCACCGCCATCGGGCACCTCAAGGACGAACAGCGCACCGCCCTGGTGCTCTACACTTTCGAGAACTTCTCCTACCAGCAGATCGCCGACGTCATGCAGTGCACCCTCGCCAAGGTGGAATCGCTCATCTTCCGTGCCAAGAAGAACCTGGCCAAAGAAGTGAAACAATAACGAAAACGAGATGAATATAGAAGAACAACTACAAATCCTGTCGCGCCAGACCTGTCCCAAGCAGGTCGATGTGGTCGACGCCGTGATGGCCCAGGTGCGCTGCAAGCCCTACCTGCGCCCCGCGCACCGCACCGCCCTCTGGCGCACCGTGGCGCTCACCGCTGTCGCCGCCGTCGCCGCCGTGGTGGTCTTCAACGTGGCCTCCTTCCGCTCCTACGACGAGGAAGGCATCGGCCGCATGATGGCCTACGTCTCCGACTACGACTACTACGCCTCCGTCGAAACCGCCGCCGTCAACCCCATCGAGTGCCTCTACGACGACGAAACCGCCGAAACAACCGAATAAAACCGCAAAAAAACCGATAGAAATGAAGAAAACCATCGCACTGGCCCTGGCGGCATTCATGGGCATGCAGCTCTCCGCGGCCCTGGCCCAGCACCCCCACCGCGAAGGCGGCAAACCCGAGCCGCGGGCCGACATCACGGAACTCGTCAGCGACCTCAACGCCACCCAGAAACGCAAACTGGAAACCATCACCGCCGAAAGCAAGGAACGTGTCGACAAACTGCGCAAAGAACAAAAAGCCGTCCGCGACAGCATCGGCCGCTACATGGACCTCGACGGCGACCAGAGCCGCGCGCTCTACCCTCTCTTCGACCGCGAAGCCAGGCTCCAGGCCCAAGTCTCGCGCGAGATGTACGCCACCAAGGTCCGCATCGACGAAGTGCTCACCCCCGAGCAGCGCAAAGAGCTGAAAGCCGCCAACAAACGCCACCACCGTGGCAAGAAGAAATAGAAAAGGTTTTAATTTTTTTCATAGTGTGGGAGCCCGCAAGGGCTCCTTTTTTTTTGTCCCCCAATGTAGAGACGCGGCATGCCGCGTCTCCCGGTTGGCGGCGGGGGGATTTTTGTGGGCGGTGGAGACAATATTTTTCGCACTGCGCCGTTAATGGGAAAAAAGAAAAGGAAAAAAGTGAAAGTTGCTGCATTGGTATCCGGGGGCGTGGACAGCTCGGTGGTGGTGCACCTGCTGAAGGAGCAGGGCATCACGCCGGACATCTTCTATATCCGCATCGGTATGGAGGACGAGGAGGGCTACATCGACTGCCCGGCGGAGGAGGACATAGAGATTACCCAGTGGATAGCGCACCACTACGGCTGCCGTTTCGAGGAGGTGAACCTGCACAAGGAGTACTGGGACAACGTGGTGAGCTACACCATCGAGAGCGTGCGCCGCGGCCTGACGCCGAACCCCGACGTGATGTGCAACAAGCTCATCAAGTTCGGCGCCTTCAACGACCGCCGCGGCAAGGACTACGACCGTATCGCCACGGGGCACTATGCGAGAGTGGAGAAGGCCTCACCCCTGCCCCTCTCCCAAGGAGAGGGGGAGCGCCTCCAACAGGATGCGGCAGCCGCCCCTCTCCCCGGGAGAGGGGTTGGGGTGAGGCCGACTGTCTTCCTGGCCACCGCCAAGGACCCGGTGAAGGACCAGACGGACTTCCTCTCGCAGCTGGAGTACCGCCAGATCGAGAAGCTGATGTTCCCCATCGGGGGGATGATGAAGAGCGAGGTGAGGGCCGTTGCCGCCCAGGCGGGCCTGCCCAGCGCCACGCGCAAGGACTCGCAGGGCATCTGCTTCCTGGGCAAAATCAACTACAACGACTTCATCCGCCGCTACCTGGGCGAACGCGAGGGCAAGATTGTGGAGCTGGAGACAGGCCGCGTGCTCGGCACCCACAAGGGCTACTGGTTCCACACCATCGGGCAGCGCAAAGGGCTCTACCTCAGCGGAGGGCCGTGGTTCGTGGTGCGGAAGGACGTGGAGGAGAACGTGCTCTATGTGTCGCAAGGCTACGACCCCAAAGAGCAGTACGGCAACCGCATCCGCCTGATGGGGTTCCACCTGCTGAGCGGGAAGTGGCCCAACCCCTCAGTCCTTCGGACAGCTCCCCTCGAGAAGGGGAGCAGCAACGGAGAGCTTCTGGACGACCTGCCGGAAGGCGAGGTGGAGGTGACGTTCAAGATACGCCACACACCGGAGTTCCACCCCGGAGTGCTGCACCGGACGGACGACGGGCTGGTCGTCATCGAGAGCGGCGAGCCGATACAGGGCATCGCCGCCGGCCAGTACGCCACCATCTACGACAAGGAGGCCCACCTGGTGCTGGCCACGGGCATGATTGTGGGTGGAGGCAATGATTAACGGTTACTGAGATTGGACATGCAACTATTCTACTGCAAAGATATAACGCCCGAGGGCTACGCCACGCTGGATGCCGAGGAGAGTCGGCATGCGGTGCGCGTGCTGCGCCTGCGCGAGGGCGACACAATGCACGTCACCGACGGGCAGGGGCACCTGTACGAGTGCCGGGTGGTGGATGCCTGCGACAAGGCCTGCACCGTAGAGACGCAGCGTGCTGCGTCTCAGATGCCGATGTCGCTTGAGGAGACGCAGCACGCTGCGTCTCTACATCTGGCGGTGGCGCCGACGAAGAACCCGTCGCGCATGGAGTGGCTGGTGGAAAAGGCCGTGGAGGTGGGCGTGGGCGAAATCACGCTGCTGGACTGCGACCACTCGGAGCGGTCGTTTCTGAAGACCGACCGCCTGGAACGCCTGGCCCTGAGCGCCATGAAGCAGAGCCTGCACCTGACGCTGCCGCGCATCCATCCGGCCGTGAAGCTGCGGGAGTGGCTGCGCACCTTTGCCGACGGGACGCCGATGCTCCAATTCATTGCCCACTGCGAAGCCGACCAGCCGCGCACACCGCTGGCCACGGCCCTGGAGGCAGGGCGCGACGCGGTGGTGCTGATAGGTCCCGAGGGCGACTTTTCGCAGGAGGAGATAGACCTGGCGCTGGCGTGCGGTTTCCGCCCGGTGAGCCTCGGGCCGAGCCGCCTGCGCACCGAGACGGCGGCGCTGTATGCCGCTGTGGCGTTCAGCATAACCAATGACTGCAAACAATGAAGAGAAGAATAAAACATATAGGGCTTTTAGTACTTATAGGATTTATGGGGCTTATAGGCAAAGCAAACGCCCAGCCGCAGATAGCCCTGCTCAAGTATGGCGGCGGGGGCGACTGGTACGCCAACCCGACGTCGCTCACCAACCTCATTGCCTTCTGCAACCAGGACCAGCAGATGGGCCTCAAGCCGCAGTACGCCACCGTGGACGTGGGCAGCGCGGAGATATTCAACTACCCCCTGCTGCACATGACGGGGCACGGCAACGTGGTCTTCAGCGACCGCGAGGCGCAGAACCTGCGCAGCTACCTCGTCGGCGGCGGATTCCTCCACATCGACGACAACTACGGCATGAAGGAATACATCATGCCCATGATGAAGAAGGTGTTCCCGGAGCTGGAATGGGTGGAGCTGCCCTTCTCGCACCCCATCTACCACCAGAAATACCAGTTCCCCAACGGTCTGCCCAAGATACACGAGCACGACAACCTGCCGCCCAAGGGCTACGGTCTGATATGGGAGGGTCGGCTGGTGTGCTTCTTCACGTGGGAGTGCGACCTCGGCGACGGCTGGGAGGACCCCGACGTGCACAACGACAGCCAAGCCACACGGCAGAAGGCCCTGCGCATGGGGAGCAACATTGTGCGCTACGTGTTCAACGGCGAATGATTCGGACATACAAAACAATCAATGATATGAAACAGAAGATTCTTTTCCTTGTGGCCGCGATGGTTGTAGCGATGGCAACCGCGGGCTTTGCGGCGCCGAAAGAGAAATACAAATCGATAGCCCTGCAGGGCGACTACGGGCAGCTGATAGTCAACGCCGCCCTCGACGTGGTGCTAAGCGACACGGTGCGCGACATCCGCGTCTACGCGCCGGAGGCAGTATACAAACACCTGGCCGTGGAACAGGAGAAGGGAACGCTGCGCATCGCCATGCGGAGGGACGTAAAGCTGAAGACGAAAGAACGTCCGCGGATACTGGTTCCCGCAAGGATGAGTGTGTCGTACATCGAACTCAACGGCGCTGCCAACCTACAGATGGGCAAGATACAACGGGAGGCGCTGGAGGTGTACCTCACCGGGAAGTCGACCCTTCGGGGGAACTTCGAGGGCAAACAGATGAGCATCGAACAGGCCGGCGCGTCGGACCTGAAGGCCCACGTGGCGGTGGACAACATATTCCTCAACCTCTCGGCATCCTCGACGACCGAGCTGCGCGGCCGCGCCCTCATCAAGATGGAACTGAATATGATAGAGGCCACAAGCCTGGACGCCGAAAAGCTGGAAGCCAAACGCATCGAGGGCACCATCGACGGTGGCAGCAAGGCCATCCTGTGGTGCACGGAGCGCATGCATGTGCCGGTGAAGAACGCCAGCAGCCTGGTATACATCGGCCGTCCGGTGGTGGTGAACTGCCCGACGAGCGACGTGTCGACCGTCACCCACAAGTAACCTTGCGGTAGAAGTCCCAACTCATCTCCGCCTGCAGGTGGAGCATCTCGAGGCCGTCCTTCACCTGGGCGCCCCGGGCCATAGCGTCGCGCATCAAGCGCGTGGGCGAGGGGTTGTAGGTGAGGTCGTACAAATTGAAAGTTGGAAATTGAAAATTGAAATCAAGAAGGGGTGTGCCATCCACATCGGGGAACATGCCGACGGGGGTGGCGTTGACGAAGAGCGTGGGTAGCGGAGAATGGCGAGTGGCGAGTTCTTCGTAGCCCAGCTGGTTCTCTCCGTGGGGATGGCGGCTGACGAATTGATACGGAATCTCCATCTGCCGCAAGGCAAAGGCCACGGCCCGTGCCGCACCGCCTGTGCCGAGAATGAAAGCCTGCCGGACAGGCCATCCCGTGTTCTCAAGACTTCGGAGGAAAGCCCCGGCATCGGTGTTGTGGCCCACCAGGCGACCGTCCTCGACGGTAACGCAGTTCACGGCGCCGATGGCATCGGCCGTCTCGTCCAAAACATCCAGTAGGGGGATAATCTCCTGCTTGTAGGGCACGGTGACATTGAAACCACATATCCCCTCGTTTTCCACCCACTCGCGCAGTCCCTCCAAAGAGGGCATTTCGCAGAGCGTATAGACATGGTCAACGAGTCCGAGCCGGGCAAAAAGACCCTCGAACCACTGCTGGGAATAGGAATGTCCCAGACGCCTGCCAATCAATGCAAATCGCTTCATAACAGGATGCAAAAATACTAAAAAAATAATAAATTTCGATTTTCAATTTTCAATTTTCAATTTTTATAAGTACATTTGCATTTTTAAATTATGAAAGTAATAAGAATCATACTACTGATACTCAACATTCTCGCGGCCTTGGGACTCATAGCGACCACGCTGGCGGGAGTCATCGCTCCGTCCAAGAATATACTGCCGTCGGTGCTGGCCTACGGCTATCTTCCCATGCTCGGCATCAACATTCTGTTCGTCATCCTATGGCTTTTCATGGGCAAATGGCAGTTTCTCCTTTCTGTTGCCGCCATCGCCGCGCGCTACTCCTTCATCGGCCTCTTCTTCCAGATTGGCGGCACCTCCACCATCCCTCCCGCCGAGGAGCACCCCACGATGGTCTCGCTGATGAGCTACAACTTGCACATGTTCGGCGGCAACAAGTACGAATCCACGCCCAAGGACAGCATTGCCTACGAGTTCCTCGACCTGCTGCGTGAACACCAGCCCATGGTGCTCTGCCTGCAGGAGTACACAGCCATCAAAGGCCTCAGCATCACCGACAGCCTCGAACTGATGGGCTACAACCACTACTTCGGCGCCCACGGCTCCAACACTGCCCCCAGCGGCACCGTGGTCTTCTCCAAGCTGCCCATCACCTTCGTCAAACGCATCGACCAGCAGAAGATACTCGTCGAAATTCTCAACGGCGACCGTCCCTTCCGCATCCTCTGCGTCCACATGGACAGCTATGCCTTCGACCTCGACGACCGCGCCGAGGTGGAGCAGATAGCACGCCTGAAGATCGATTCCACCTCGCGCCGCACCATGAGCAAAGCCAAGGAGACCGTCATCCGCCACGAGAACGAGTGGAACGACCAGCTGCGCCCCCTCGTCAGCGAGTGCTCGCTGCCCCTCATTCTTGCCGGCGACATGAACGACATACCCTCCTCATGGCTCTACGCCCAAATCACCCGCTACCTCGCCGACACCTATCGCGACAAAGGCCTGGGCTTCTGCACCACCTACAACGGCAGCTTCCCCCGCTTCCGCATCGACATGGTCTTCCGCTCCCCCCATTTCTCCACCCTCAGCTACCGCCGCATCAAGACCGACCTCTCCGACCACTACCCCGTCCTCGTCTCCCTCGAATTCAACGATACGATATGAAGATACAAGACCGATACGACCAGATGATTGCACGCTTCGAGCAGGAAATGCCCGTGGCTGAGACCGAGTTGCACTACGCCAACCCCTTCCAGCTGCTGGTGGCCGTCATCCTCTCGGCGCAGTGCACCGACAAACGCGTCAACATGGTCACCCCCGCCCTCTTCGCCGCCTACCCCGATGCCGCCGCCATGGCCAAGGCTTCCGCCGACGACATCCTGACCTATATCCACTCCGTCTCCTACCCCAACAGCAAGAGCCGCCACCTGGCCGACATGGCCCGCATGCTCGACGCCGAGTTCGGCGGCGTGGTGCCCTCCGACATCGACGCCCTCCAGCGCCTCCCCGGCGTGGGCCGCAAAACCGCCAACGTCGTCGCCGCCGTGGTCTTCGACCTCCCCGCCATGCCCGTGGACACCCATGTCTTCCGTGTCTCCAACCGCATAGGCCTTACCCGCAACTCCAAGACCCCGCTCGAAACCGAACGCACCCTCGTCCGCCACATCCCCGCCGACAAGCTCTCCACGGCCCACCACTGGCTCATCCTCCACGGCCGCTACGTCTGCCAGGCCCGCAAGCCCCGCTGCGGCTCCTGCTTCCTCGCCGACCTCTGCGCCTATAACCTCAAACAGGCCAAAGAAGGAGGCACCCAATGATCTTCGGCGCCCCTCTCTTCCTCTGGGGGCTCCTGGCCCTGGCCATCCCCATCGCGGTGCACCTCTTCCAGTTCCGTCGCTACCGCAAGGTCTATTTCAGCAACGTCGACCGACTCGAATCCCTCCAGACCGAGAGCCGCCGCCAGAGCAACCTCCGCCGCTGGCTGGTGCTCCTCATGCGCTGCCTGGCCATCGTCTTCCTCGTGCTGGCCTTCGCCCAACCCTCGCTCCCCGGCAGCGGACAGAAACTACGCTCCGGCGCCACCGTCGTCAGCGTCTACCTCGACAACTCCTTCTCCATGGAGAACAGCACCAGCGACGGCTCGCAGCTCGAAGCCGCCAAACAGAAGGCCCGCGAAATCGCCGCCGCCTACCGCCCCGGCGACCGCTACCAGCTCCTCTCCAACGCCATGTCCGGCGACGAATACCGCTGGCTGAGCCGCGAGGAATTCCTCGACGCCGTCGACCTCCTGGCCATCACCCCCGCCAGCCGCCGCCTCAGCGAGGTGGCCGCAAGCCAGAGCGACTTCATGCGCCAGAGCGGCGCCGCCAACCGCCACGCCTATCTCGTCTCCGACTTCCAGCGCTCCGCCGCCGACCTCGACGCCCTGCCCGACGACAGCCTGGCCCTCTTCACCCTCGTGCCCCTCGAAGGCGTGGCCACCGACAACCTCTATATCGACACCCTGCGCCTCGACGCCCCGGCCTACTTCGTTGGCGGCAGCGTCAGCGTGGAAGCCACCGTGCGCAACGGCGGCACCACCGACGCCGAAAAACTGCCCGTGCGCCTCACCGTGGGCGGCCGCGAACGCGCCATCGCCACCCTCGACATCCCCGCCGGCACCTCCGCCAAGGCCACCCTCCACTTCACCATCGACAGCGCCGGATGGCTCGACGGCAGCGTCGACATCACCGACTACCCCATCACCTTCGACGACCGCTACCACTTCACCCTCCTCGCCGGCAGCCGCATCGGCATGCTGCAGGTCGACGCCGGCACCCCCAACGACAACCTCCGCCGCCTCTTCGCCGACGATTCCGCCCTCGCCTACCAGGCCGCCCCCCTTCCCTCCGACCTCTCGCCGTTCAACTTCATCGTTCTCAACGAGCCCCGCACCCTCCCCTCCGGCCAGGCCCAGGCCCTCGCCGCGTGGGTCGAGCAGGGCGGCACACTGACCGTCATACCCCCCGCCAACGCCAAGCCCGACGACCTCAACACCCTCCTCGCCCTCCTCCAGTCGCCCACCCTCGACCGCTGGCAGCCACGCCCCGCCAAAGCCAACGCCGTCGACTACCAGAGCAGCCTCTACCGCGGCGTCTTCAACGGCACCAGCAGCGACATGGAGATGCCCTCCGTGCAAGGCCACTACACCCTCGGCACCGGCACCGCCGTGCTGCAAAGCATCATCACCCTTGCCGACGGCACCCCCCTGCTCTGCTCCACACCCTTCGGCGACGGCCGCCTCTACCTCTTCACCGCGCCCCTCACCGCCGAATGGACCTCCTTCGTGGCGCAGGCCCTCTTCGTGCCCACGCTCTACAACATGGCCCTCTACAGCCGTCCGCAACCCGACGTCGCCCACACCCTCGGCGACCGCAACCCCATCTTCCTCCAGGGCTCCTACGACCCCACCGCCACTCCCCCCGAACTCCGACCCCTGGCCGCAAACCCCGAAACCTCCTTCCTGCCCGACCTGCGACGCCTCGCGGGCCGCAGCGCCCTGATGCTCCACGGCGAACTCTCCGCCGACGGCATCTACCTCCTCGGCAACCAGGAGCACCTCGCCTTCAACCACCCGCGCCTCGAATCGCAACTCGACTTCCTTTCGCGCAGCGACATCGAGGGCCTCCTCGACGGCCGCCCGGGCTACTCCCTGGTGCGCAACGCCGCCAAACCCCTCGACCAGGAGATACGTTCCCGCGAAGGCGGCACACCCCTCTGGCACTGGTGCATCCTCCTGGCTCTGGCCGCCCTGCTGGCCGAAACCCTCCTGCTGAAAATCACCAGGAAAACCTCACCCCGCCACTCGGCCACCCAGCCGCCCAGCCACTCCGTAACCCAGTAACCCTGCAACACAAAAACCATGCTACTGCAAGCCGACAACCTCAGCAAGTCCTTTGGCGCCCACCGCGTCCTCGACGGCATCAGCTTCACCGCCGACTGCGGCGAGGTGGTGGGCATCCTCGGTGCCAACGGCGCCGGCAAAACCACCCTGCTGCGCATCGTCAACCTCATCCTCGAGGCCGACAGCGGCACCCTCCTCTTCGACGGCCACCCCATGACGCGCGCCGACCTTGCCGCCGTGGGCTACCTGCCCGAGGAACGCGGCCTCTACCGCCGCATGCGCGTGGGCGAGCAGGTGGTCTACCTCGCACGCCTCAAAGGCATGAGCCGCGCCGACGCCCGCAGCGAAGCCCGGGCCTGGTTCGAACGCCTCGGCGCCGCCGACTGGTGGAACCGCCCCGCCAACCGCCTCAGCAAAGGCATGCAGCAGAAAGTGCAGTTCATCTCCACCGTGGTGCACCGCCCCCGACTGCTGATCCTCGACGAACCCTTCTCCGGCTTCGACGCCGACAACGCCGCCATGCTCCGCACCGAAATCGAGCGCCTCAGCCGCTCCGGCACCGCCATCCTCCTCTCCACCCACAACCGCGAGGCCGCCGCCAGCCTCTGCCACAAAACCCTCCAGCTATGAAAAAAATCCTCCTCATCCTCTCGCGCGAATACCGCCTGCGCCTCCGCCGCCCCTCCTTCTGGGTGCTCACCCTGCTCGTGCCCCTGCTGCTGGCCGCACTCTATGCCCTGCCCGTCATGGCCGCCAACCGCAACGCCCGGCAGGCCGAAGTGCTGGTGGTCGACGAAACAGGCCTCTTCGAGCGCTCCCTGCGCTCCTCGGACGAACTCTCCTTCCGCCGCATGCCCAGCCTCGACTACGCCCACGACCACATGGCCGACGACTCCCGCATAGCCGCCATCCTCTACATCCCCGCCCGCGAAACCACCATCCCCCGCGACGCCTTCCTCTACCACCGCTCCTCCGAGCCCCCCCTGGCCCTGCAGCAAAGCATCGCCGCACAGCTGCAGATGCTCCTCCGCAACGCCATCCTCGAGGACGTCTACGGCCTCGACCCCGAAGTCTACCGCTCGGTGGCCAACACCGACATCAAACTCCACACCCGCGACGCCGCCACAGGCCACGAAAGCTTCGCCCGCGTCAAAGGCGTCCTGGCCGCCGTGCTCGCCGTGCTCATGGTGCTGGCCCTCGTCGTCTTCGGCGTGCAGGTGATGCGCAGCGTGCAGGAGGAGAAATCCACGCGCGTGGCCGAAGTCGTCGCCGCCTCGGTGCACCCCGTGCAGCTCATGGTGGGCAAAATCAGCGGCGTGGCCCTGACGGCCATCACACAGCTCGTCCTGTGGGTCCTCCTGGCCACCGCCGCCATCGGCGCCATCCAGCGCGCCAACCCCGACCTCTTCGCCCAGGCCCGCGAGCAGCAGACCGCCCGCACCCTCGCCACCAAAGGCACCGACGCCACAGCGCAATACAACACCTCCGTCACCCTCGTCGACGAAACCGTGCAGGGCCTCACAGCCATCAACCTGCCGCTGGTGGCCGGCGTCTTCCTGGCCTTCTTCCTGCTGGGCTACCTGCTCTACGGCGCCCTCCTCGCCGCCCTCGCCGCCCGCCTCGACAGCGACGCCGACGCCCTCCAGTGGGTCCTCCTGACACTCTCGCCGCTGCTCGTCACCCTCATGCTCATCCCCCTGCTCGTCCCCGACCCCGACGGCACCCTGGCCCAGTGGCTCACCCTCGTGCCCTTCTCGGCGCCCGCCGCCGTAGTGCTGCGCCTCCCCTTCGGCATCTCGACCATGCAGCTGATAGTCAGCGCCCTGCTCCTCCTGCTGGCCTTCCTCGCCGCCGCCCTCCTCGCCGCCCGCACCTACCGCCGCAACCTTGTCCGCTGACCGCCCACCCCCTTTCCACCTCCTTCCCCCCACTCCCTAACCTCCCTCCCCCTACCCCCTCACCTCCCCCCTTCCACCCCCCACCTCATACCTACCCGAGAGGTACATAATTCGGCATTTCTTATAT
>DFIZ01000032.1:6773-27353 GCA_002372855.1 Bacteroidales bacterium UBA3684 | reverse complement strand
ATAAGAAGTATATGAGAAGTATATAGGAACTATATGAGAAGGGCCGAATTATGTCCCTCTCGGGTGGGTGTTGGAAGGGTGTTTGGGCGGACTAAGCCTGCCGCTTGGCCTTGGAGAGGACCACCATGGTGACAGCGCTCAGGATGAGGACAATGCCCAGGGAGAGGCGCAGGGAGAAAGGCTCGGCGAAGACGAAGACGCCGATGAGGACGGCCGTCATGGGCTCGAGGGCACCGAGGATGGCCGTGGGGGTGGAGCCGAGGTATTTGGCGGCGTAGACCATCATGACCAGGGCCATGATGGCGGGCACGACGGCAAGCCACGACACCCAGAACCAGGCCGTGGGCGACGGCGGCAGCATCAGCGGCTGGCCGCTGACGAGGGCATAGACAACATTGCCCAAGGCGCAATAGAAAAGGACATAGAAATTGATTTTGAACGACGACATCTGCAACGGGCTCTTGTCGACGACGATGATGTAGAGCGCGTAGGTGAGTGCCGAGATGAGCACCAGCACGATGCCGAGGAGGCTGAAGGTGGTGCCGTCGTCGTTGAACGACAGCAGGGCCACGCCCACAAGAGAGAGGGCGATGGAGAGGACGGTGAGCAGCGTGAGCCGCTCGCGGAAGACGAGGGTCATGATGGCCGCCGTCATGATGGGGTAGGTGAAAAGGATGGTGGAGGCGATGCCGGAGGGCATGAGATTGAAGGAGGTGTAGAGCGTGGTGGAGGAAAGGATGAAGAGCACGCCGAGGGCCGAGAGGGTGAGGAATTCGCGCCGGTTGACGCGCAGGCTCTCCTTGCGGAACATCATCACCACAGCCACGATGACCCATGCCAGGCCGAAGCGGTAAAAGAGTACCGAGGGGATGTTCATCCCCTCGGCGTATAGGAAGCGGGCTAACGGGTTGGTGCCGTAGCACACCGCAGCGCCAATGGCGCACAGGATACCAATCAGTTTCTTATTCATCAATCGGGCTGGTCGTCGTAGAAGGCGTTTTTAGTCACGGTGCCGTCGGCACGCATAGTATAGGAGGAAGCTTCGCGGGAGTTGGAGGGGCGGCCTTCGTAGAGTTCGCCGTCGGCGTAGGCGGTGGCGGGCATGCGCTGCACCACGTCGGCGCCGTTGGGGTTGTTGCGCAGCAGGTTGTGGATGTAGGCGATGCGGTCGGCGACGGTCTTCACGTCGTTGTCGCTCTCGAAAGCGCTGCGGCCGGGGTTTTCGGTGCGGCCAAAGGGCTGGCTGGGAGCCGCGGGTTCGACCTTGGCAACGGGTTCCTGACGGGGTTCGACGACAGGCTTGGGGGCCTCGGCCTTGGGGGCAGGGGCAGACTCGAGGGTGTCGACGAGGTGGATTTCCTCCACCAGCACGTCGGCCTCGGCGGCCTGCTTCACCACCGGGGCGGCGACAGCAACGGGCTCCTCGTCCTCGAGGGTGAAGACATGCTTCTGCGGTTCAGGGGCAGGAGCGGGCGCGGGGGCGACCTTCTCGATGGGACGGAAAATCTCGGCCACGGGCTGGGCGACGGGAGCGGGCTCCTCCTTGTGGATGATGACGGGCTCGTCGGCGGCCACGGGTTCTGCCTTGGCTTCGGGGACGGGTTCGGGTTTGGGATCGTCCTTGGGCAGCTGGATGACCTTGGGTTCCTCGTGAACAAGGTTCGACTTCTCGAAACCGGTGGCGATAAGGATAACCTTGAGTTCGTCGCCGAGGTCGTCGTCGACGCCGGCGCCCCAGATGAAGTCGGCCTCGTTGCCGGTGCGGTCGAGGATGAAGTCTGTGATTTCGGCCTGCTCGTCCATGGTGAGCTCGTGCTCGGAGGAGTAGGAGAAATAGAGGAGGACGTTCTTGGCGCCGCGGATGTCGTTGTCGTTGAGGAGCACGGAGGTGGTGGCGGCGGTGATGGCGTCAATGGCGCGGTTTTCGCCGGCACCCGAGCCGGCGCCCATGAGGGCGGTGCCGGAGTGTTCCATGACGGTGTTGACATCCTGGAAGTCGATGTTGATATAGGCGTTGTTGGTGATGATTTCGGCAATGCTCTTGGCGGCGGTGAGGAGCACGTCGTCGGCCATGGCGAAGGCCTTGGACATGGGCAGGTTGCCGTAGGTGCGGAGCTTGTCGTTGTTGATGACGATGATGGAGTCGACATGCTGGCTGAGCTCCTTGATGCCGTTCACAGCCTGCTCGCTGCGGCGGCGACCTTCGAAGCCGAAGGGGAGTGTCACGATGGCCACGACGAGGATTTTCTTGTTCTCGTCGTTGTCGAGGTCGATGCTCTTGGCGATTTCGGCGATGACGGGAGCGGCGCCGGTGCCGGTGCCGCCGCCCATGCCGGCGGTGATGAAGAGCATCTGGGTGTTATGGCTGATGGCATCGCGGATGTCGTCGGCCTTGTCGAGAGCCGCCTGACGGGCGCGCTCGGGCTTGTTGCCTGCGCCGAGGCCGAGGTCGCCAAGGGTGATCTTGTTGGGCACGGGGGAGGAGTTGAGGGCCTTCATGTCGGTGTTGCAGACGATGAAGTCCACGCCCTTGATGCCCTGGCGGAACATGTGGTTGACGGCATTGCCGCCACCGCCGCCGACACCGATGACTTTGATGTAGGAAGACTGGCCTTTGGGCGAGTCGAAAGTGAAAATTGCGTCTTCTTCCATGTGCTTGTATATTTCTATCTTATTGTATAAGAATTCGTTATAATAATGTTCCCAATAATTTTGGCAGTATAAAATTACTAAAAATCATCCAAACTAATGGCGTTTCTACTGATTAGTTTTCAACAACTTATGCACACTAGTCGTCAATTCCCTCGTTGAAGACCTTGCCGAAGAAGAGTTTGACGGTCTCTTCGAAGTTGCCTTTCTTGTCCTTGCGCTTCTCTTTCTTGTCGGCTTTCTCGGGGATGGCTTCGGACGCGGGAGTCGGGTCCTCGCTGGGTTCCATGCCCATGTCGGCGAAGATGTCGACCTTGCTGGCGGCATCGGAGCTTTTCGTCTCGGCAGCGGGCTCCTGTTCCTCGTCGCGGGAATCGTCGTGGCTTGCCTCGGCCTGCTCGAGACCATAGAGCACCAGGCCGATGCCAGTGGCATACATGGGGTGGGCCAGCTCGGCGAAGGAGACACTGTCGGGCTCGAGGTGCTCGTTGGGGATGCCGATGCGGGTGTCGGTGGCGGTGATGAGCTCGCAGAGGTCCTTGATGTTTTTCAGCTGCGCGCCGCCGCCGGTGAGGGTCACGCCGGCGATGAGTTTCTTGTCGAAACCGGAGAGTTTGATTTCGTAGTCGACCTGTTCGAGAATCATCTTGGTGCGGGCGTTGATGATGCCGGCGAGGGTCTTGACGTAGATTTCGCGTGGGGCCTGGCTGCGGATGCCGGGGATGGAGATGACATCGTTCTCGCTGACGGCCTGGACCAGGCAGGAGCCGAATTTCACCTTGAGGCTTTCGGCCTGGCGTTTGAGGATGTTGCAACCCTCGCGGATGTCGTTGGTAATGGCGTTGCCGGCCAGGGGCAGGACGGAGGTGTGGCGGATGATGCCGTCGTGGAAGATGGCGATGTCGGTGGTGCCGCCTCCGATGTCGACCATGGCCACGCCTGCGTCGCGGTCGCTGTCGTCGAGGACTGCCTTGGCGGAAGCCACGGGCTCGAGGACGACGCCCTTGATTTTCAAGCCGGCATCCTGCACGGCGTACTTGATGTACTGCAGGTTCTGGACGTTGGCCGTCACCATGTGGAAGTTGGCCATGAGATTCTTGCCGGGCACGCCGACGGGCGACACCTCTCGCCCGAGGGGTTCGCGGTCGACGATGAACTGCTGGGGGAAGATGTGGATGATTTCCTCGCCAGGCTCAAGGAGCGTGTTGTACTGTTCCTTGATGAGCCGGTCGACATCCTCCTGCTCGATGAGACGATGGTCTGCCGGAATCATGACGCTGCCCTGGCTGGGGCGGGACTTGATGTGCTGTCCGGCGATGCCGACATAGACTTCGTCGATGTCGACGTCGGCCTGGTCGGCGGCATCGCTCACGGCGCGGCGGATGGAGTCGGCGGTGTCGGAGACATTTTTCACAACGCCATGCTCGACGCCCTTGCTGTCGGTTTTGCCGAAGCCGAGGATTTTCACTTTACCATTCTCGCCACGAATGCCGACGAAGCAGGCAATTTTGGTGGTACCGATGTCGAGTCCTACAATGATTTCGTTTTCCATAATGCTATATTTTTTTTGATTTATTTTTTCGTACATACTACTTGGCCTTTGAACTTAAGGCTGATTTGGGAATAGGTGTTCCAACCGGCGCGGGGCATGCCCTTGCGGTAGAAGGCGAGGAGGTTGGAGAACTTGGCGTCGAGGTCGTCGGGCGAACCAAGTTCGACCAGATGGTCGCCCACCTTGGGGACCATCATGATGTCGCCGTCGCGTTCGACGAAGATTTGGTCGATGAGGGGAGCATAGTCGTCCTCGTTGTCGAGGAAGGTTGCCACCTTCCAGAGGGCGGTGGCCTGGGCGTTGAGACTGTCGAGGCGCAGCGGTTCTGTGAAGTTGCCGCCGGCCACCAAGACATCGCAGAAGCCCGTAGACGACGGGGGGAAGAGAGCGCCATGAGCATCCATATAGAACTCGCGGTTGCCATAGAAGAGGCGCATGATGGGGCGACGCTGGTCGGCACGCACCACCACCTTGCCGCCCACGCTCACCGAGGCGGAAACATTTTCCAGATAGGGCACCCTGCGTGCGGCAGAGACGACGCGCGGGCAGTCGATGTTCTTCACGCTGAGCTGAAGCAGGTTGGGGATGCGGCGCAAGACGGTGTCCTTCACCTGCTGGTCCTCGACCAGCTGCGGAGTGTCACCGTAGCGAATCACCACCTCGAGCCCCTTGACCTGCGAGCGGGAGCGCACCACATTGGCCACAATGACCAACACGGCGAGAACCGCAGCGCCCAGGACGATGAGCATAATCTTGGCAGAACGTTTCAATGGTTTCATAACAGATTCTCTCTCAAAACGGTTTCTAAACGCGGCACGAGACGATCAATGTCGCCGGCACCAAGGGTCAACACCACATCGGGGCACAGGGCGGGCACAAGCTCGAGGACCTGGTCGGGGGTGCAGAGGTATTTGGACATGGTGTCCATTTTGCGCAACACCATGCTGGACGTGACTCCGAGGATGGGTTTTTCGCGGGCAGGGTAGATGGGCATCATGATTACTTCGTCGAGGGTTTGCAGCACACGGGCAAAATCGTCGGCGAAATCGCGGGTTCGGGTGTAGAGATGGGGCTGGAAGATACCCACCACCCGTTTGCCGGGATAGAGGTAGCGCACAGCCTCGATGGTGGACTGGAGCTCGCTGGGATGATGGGCGTAGTCGTCGATATAGACCAGATCCTTTTCGCGGATACGGTAGTCGAAACGGCGACGCACGCCGGCGAAACTCTTCAGACCGCTGCGCAGCTGGAATTGGTCCAGACCGCAAGCGAGGGCCACCGCCGAGGCAGCCACTGCATTCTCCACATTGACAAGCGGAGCCCCCTGGAGCTCGAGGTCGTAGAGTACGCCGTCGGGGGTACGGAGGTCGAAGAAAAGGTTGCCGCCATAGTTGCGGACGTTGATGGCATAGTAGTCGGCCTCGATGCCACGGGCGGTATAGGTCGAGACGTTGCCTGTCAGGGTTTTCTCTTCATCATGGTCGTGGTGATCTTCATGGTCGTGGTGATGATGAGCGCCATATTCGACAAAGGGTTCGCCGTCGGCGGTGAGGAAGATGTTTTCCTTGAGGAAAAGACGGCCATCGGGTTCCACCTGGTTGGCGAACTGGAGATAGGCCTCCATCATGTGTTCATGGGTGCCATAAATGTCGAGGTGGTCGGGGTCGGTGGCTGTGATGACAGCCATGAAGGGATGAAGCTGGAGAAAAGAGCGGTCGTATTCATCGGCCTCGACAACAACATATTGGCTATCGGGATTGACCAGAAGATTACTGTCAAAATTCTTGCTTATCCCACCAAGGAATGCGCTACAGCCGCACGGAGCCTTGGAAAGGAGGTGGGCAATCATGGTTGTCGTAGTGGTTTTTCCATGACTGCCGGCCACGGCGATGCAACGTTTGCCACGGGTCACCTCGCCAAGTACCTGCGAACGTTTTTCCATTCTCACTCCGCGAGCAACAAGAGATTGAAACTCGAGTGTTTCGGCAGGGACGGCAGGAGTGTAGACAGCCAAGTCGACCTGAGCGGGAATGAGGTCGGGATTGTCGTCGAAGTGGATGTCGATACCTTCGGCACGGAGTTCGTCGGTAAGAGGAGACGGGGTACGGTCGTAGCCGCTGACGGTGTCGCCGCGACGATGGAAGAAGCGCGCCAAGGCGCTCATACCGATACCTCCGATGCCAAGGAAATAGTAGTTCATTGTATGTCGGTTTTAATCAGTTTCTCAATTTGGTCCACAATCTTGTCGGCGGCGCCACGCACGGCCATCTTGGCAATGGCGGCACGCATGGCCTCCTGTCGTTCGGGAGCGTCGAAGATATCCTTGACCGCTGCCAGTCCCTGGCTGCCGCAGTCCACATCCTTCACCATCACGGCGGCACCACGGTCCACCAGAGCCAGTGCGTTTTTTGTCTGATGGTCCTCGGCCACATTGGGCGACGGGATGAGCACTACGGGTTTGCCGACAAGACAAAGTTCGCTGATGGCAATGGCGCCGGCTCGCGACACCACGATGTCGGCAGCAGCATAAGCAAGATCCATGCGCTGAATGAACTGGTGGACCTTGACCCACTGGCCAACCTGGGCACGTTCGACGGCTGCCACAGCCTCGTCGTACATCCAACGGCCTGTTTGCCAAAGCAGCTGAATACGGTTCTCGCGGAAGAAATGGAGATGGCCCATAATCATCTCATTGATACTACGGGCGCCGAGGCTGCCACCCACGGAAAGCAAGACACGTCCTTCGGGCTCGAGGTTGAAAAATTGGCGACCTTCGGTAGTTGTTGCCGCCATCTGCTCAATGTCGGCGCGTACTGGATTGCCGGTGAAGACAATCTTTTCTTTGGGGAAGAATCGCTCCATACCCTCATAGGCCACACAAATCTTCTGCGCCTTGCGTGCCAACATTTTATTGGTCAGTCCGGCATAGGAATTCTGTTCTTGAAGCAGCGTCTTGTAGCCCATTGCGGCAGCAGCCTTGAGGGTAGGCTCGCTGGCGAAACCTCCAACACCCACCACGATGTCTGGAGCAAAATCGGCGATGATGTTCTTCACCTTGCGACGGCTTTTCAAGATGCGGAAGGGAAGTTGGAGATTTTTCACAATATTGGCCGGAGTGAGTTTGCGCTGCAGTCCCGCTATGGGCAATCCCACAATCTTATACCCTGCCGCCGGCACCTTTTCCATCTCCATGCGGCCTTCTGCACCGACAAAAAGGATGTCGGCATCGTTCCAACGTGCCTTAACAGCATTGGCTATTGCCACTGCGGGGAAAATGTGTCCACCGCTACCTCCTCCACTGATGATTATCTTCATATTAATTATCGTTGTTATTGTCGTTTTCTATTTGTTCCCGGGGCGTTGCCTCTGCATTTTCTTCCGATTCCGTTTCCTTTGCCAAGGCTTTCTCCTGCGCCTCTTTATCGTAAACGTCGGCAGCCACCGACTGAATGACTCCCAAGCCACATCCCATGAACAGATAAGCCGTGCCGCCATAAGAAATGAAGGGGAGCGTTTGTCCGGTGACCGGGAGCACACCCACTGCCACACACATGTTGGCAAGCGCCTGGAGATATATCATGGTGCCGAAACCTGCCACGGACAAGGCGCCGAAACGGCCTTTGCATCTCCAGGCCAGTCGGATGCAACGGAAATAGAAAAAACTGTATAGTACAAAGACAATGATGCCCGTCAACATACCCAGTTCTTCAATAATGATAGCATATATAAAGTCGTTGTGGGCCTGAGTCATGAGACGTGCATGGACAGTATTGCCAGGACCCACACCGAAGAAACCACCACGGGCAATGGCCATTCGGGCCATGTTTTCTTGGGAGAGTTCGTCAGGATTGGGTTTTATCCAAGAGTGGATTCGATGCCCCCATGTGGTTGAACGCTCGAGGAGCTGCTCCGTCTGCTCAGTTTGAGTATCAAGACTTTTATCATAGCGAACATACGTAACACCCAACCCGACAACCACTACCAACAGGCCGGCGAGCATGAGTCGCCACCACCATTTGCGGTTGACACCGCCAAAGAGCATCATCAAGTAGCAGGATACAAAGATAAGAGCTGCTGTGGAAAAGTTCTCGGGGAGCACCAAAACGACAACCCCGACAATGTAGATGAGCAATGAGAGGAAGGTGCCGAGTTCGCCAGCTTGATCTTTCTTGAGCGCAAGTTGACGTGCAATAAAGAGCACCAACATCACTTTGGCCACTTCGGAGGGTTGGAACTGTCCCACCACTGGCAAGCGGAACCATCGGCCACCCATCATCAACACCACAGCCAACAACACCACAGAAATCCAGAAACCCATCACGGCAAAGCGAGAAAAGAAACGGTAGTTGACATGCGACGCAGCAATGACAACACCCCATGTGGCCGCAACAATGACAAGATGTTTCAGGAAAAGACCCGTCGGCCACCCTCCGCCACTACGGGAATAGGCGAATAAACCGATGGAGCTGTAGACCTCCACCAGCGATACAATACTGAGCAGCAGAAACACCACCCAGATTGTACGATCGCCTTTGAATATCTTTGATACCTTCATGATTATAATTCGTTTACTTCATGGCGGAAAACCTCGCCCTCCTCCTCAACATCGGTACCATTGTCGCATGCCGGAGAGAACAGAACCTTGACATCTTCGGCCTCGTAACGATAAGCCTTCTGTAAGGCATCCGCAATGGAAGGACAGTCCTCAATGATGGGAATGACACCTGCAAAGGTTTTGCGCATACACTTGCTATTGTCTCCAACAACCAAAAGCATACGCACCTTGCGCAATGCCGATGGAACAAGACGACCATAGTCAACGTCCTTTTGCGGCGCGTCAGCAATCCATATGATTCCTCCCGGTATACTCTCGAGAGAATACCACGTTGCATTGACTGAGCGCGAGGCTGCGTCGTTGATATATTCGCGGCCACAGACTCGGGCAACAAATTCCATACGGTAGCGGGTCTCCTCAAGGCGGTTGAAGCAGGCTCGCAGTGAAGCGTTTCGCATAGCCTTGAGACGTTGGGTGTCGATACCGGCCAACCCAGTGTGGATTCTGTCGCGGCCTTGTTTGGCCAAAGTTTCTATTGTCATAAGATTGGGTTTGATATGTTGTTCAGTGGTTATTTTTATCTCAGCTTGAGGGTTACAAGTGTGAAGATTGCCAGAAGAATGGCTATGATGACAAAACGAATGACAACTTTCTCCTCTGCCACACCCTTTTTCTGATAATGATGGTGAAGCGGAGTCATGAGGAATGGACGTTTTTCAACTGGCACAGATTGACTAGGGGGTAGTTTGTGTCGACGACGGTACAATTTGCAGTATGAAGTCTGAATAATGACCGAAAGGTTCTCCACCACATAGATTCCGCAAAGAATAGGCAACAACAATTCTTTTTTTATTAGCACAGCAAAAACGGCAATAATACTACCAATGGCCAACGACCCGGTGTCTCCCATGAAGATTTCTGCCGGGTGCGTATTAAACCACAAGAAACCGAGCGTAGCACCGACGAAGGCCGTACTGAAAATAGCCAACTCGCCAATATTGGAAAGGTACATGATGTTCAGATAACCCGCCATAACAACGTTGCCACTGACCCATGCCAGGATGGCCAGGGCACCACCGTTGACCGAAGCCACACCTGTGGCGATGCCATCGATGCCGTCGGTGAGGTTGGATGCGTTACTGACTGCTGTGACGATAAAAATAATGATTAAAACATAAACCACCCACACCAGGTCGCCAGCCCAATCGCCCATCCATGTAACGAGCCATGCGTAGTCAAACTCATTGTTCTTCACAAAGGGGATGGTAGTTGTAGTGGACCCCGAGATGTCGGGATGATGAATAATGAGCAAGCCCACAATCAATCCCAGCAGCACCTGTCCCAAGACTTTGTATTTCCCCGGCAGACCAGCCTTCCCACGTGTTTTTTTCAGATAGTCGTCCAGAAAACCAATCATTCCCATCCAGACAGTGGTTCCCAGCATGATGAGCACATAGATATTGTCCAGTTTGGCAAAAAGCAGCGTGGGAATGATAATTGCAGCAAGTATCAACAAGCCTCCCATAGTGGGAGTCTGACTTTTGCGGGCGGCACCTTCAAGGCCGAGCTCAGTACGCACTTCGTCCATCATCCCCATCTTATTCTTCATCCAGCGTATAAAGGGCTTGCCGAACACCAACATAATCAGCAGCGATGTCACCATGCTCGCCGCCGCACGTACCGAGATGTACTGCAACACTCCCGTTCCAGGGATGTCCAGTCCTTTGTCAAACCATTCAAACAGATAGTATAGCATATTTGAACTTTAAGGTTTTTGTTTTAAACATTAGATTTTAACTCTTTTTCCACTTCCTCGACGTCGTCAAAATGGCTACGCACTCCATTCACCTCCTGATATTTCTCATGCCCTTTGCCTGCAATAAGGATGATGTCGCCTTCGCGGGCCATCATGCAGGCCGTACGGATGGCCTGACGGCGGTCGGTGATGCGCACAGTGCAACTCAATTCTTGCGGCGTAAGGCCTGCTTCCATGTCGTCCAGAATGCTCTCAGGCTTCTCTGTACGAGGATTGTCGGAAGTCAGCACCAGCTTGTCACTGCCTCTCGAGGCTATCTGGGCCATCTCCGGTCGTTTCGTTCGGTCGCGGTCGCCACCGCATCCGACAACAGTGATGAGCTGCTGGCTCGGCCGACGGATAGCGTCGATTGTTGAAATCACATTCTGCAGCGCATCTGGCGTATGTGCATAGTCCACAATGGCTGTGATACCACGTCCGCTGACATATTGGAACCTGCCGGGCGCGGGTTCCAAAGTCGACAGCTGTCGGGCCACTTCTTCTTCTTTGACACCGCAGAGCACTGCGGCAGCGTAGATTGCCGTAAGATTGTAGGCGTTGAAGCGCCCCACAAGGCGGCACCATATTTCTCTCCCTCCTATTTGAAGGTGCATGCCTTCAAAGCCCTCCTCAAGAATCTTGCAATGGTAGTCGGCCATCTGGTTCAACGCATAGGTGGAAACTTTGGCTCGAGTATTCTGCACCATGACGCGGCCATTCTTGTCATCAATGTTCACCAGAGCCCACGCATTGGCCGGAAGTCCGTCGAAAAAGCCCTTTTTGGCAGCGATATAGTTGGCCATCGTCTTGTGGAAATCCAAATGGTCATGGGTAATATTGCTGAATATTCCGCCCGCAAATTCCACTCCCGCAATGCGATGCTGGACAACAGCGTGAGAACTCACTTCCATGAAACAGTATTCGCACCTGGCATCAACCATACGTCTCAGCAGCTGGTTAAGTTCCAATGCATCTGGCGTTGTATGGCCGGTGGGCAATTCCTCTTCGTCAATCTTGTTGACAATCGTGGAGACAAGTCCCACGTGATGGCCCAACTGACGGAACATCCGATGCAGCAAGGTGACGGTCGTCGTTTTCCCATTGGTTCCTGTGATGCCGATGAGTTTCAAGTCGCGCGACGGGTGGCCGTAGAAGTTCGCCGCCATCTCACCGAGAGCTTTGCTGCTGTCCTCCACTAACACATATACAGCTCCTTCGGGTGCATCTTTGGGCACGTGCTGACATACCACAGCCACGGCGCCTGCCTTGATTGCCTGGGCAATGAATGCGTGTCCGTCGACCTTGGTCCCCGGCTGGGCCACAAACAGAGTCCCTTCAGCAACCTTGCGCGAGTCGAACTGGAGGTCTTTCACCTCCACGTCGACTCCGCCCTGTACGTCGCATGCAATTCCTTTTATGATATCTTTCAGTTTCATTTCTCAGTTCTATTTCAAGTTCAAAACAACAGTTGCGCCACTTTTGGCAGCACTTCCACCCTTGGGTTGTTGCGAGGCCACTTTCCCGTACCCGCTGACACGGGCCTTGAATCCCATGGAATGCAGCAGGGCGATGGCATCCTTGGCGCTCATACCATAGCAGTTGGGCACCTTCCCTTCAGCAGGGGCATATGGCACATAACTTCCCGGAAGCGAGTCGTTGGCTGCACGGTAATAGACCCACTCGCTATTGGGATCGGCCGAGTTGTACGGCTGTCCCAGCAGGCTGTAAACTTGGGCAATCCCGCGCTGGTTTCCTTTCTCCAATGTGGGTTTCTGCTCTGCTTTCGTACTGTCAGCCTGCAAACGTGCGCTGACCGATTCGTCCAAATCCTTGTCCATGGCCACCACACAGTCGGCGATGCTTTTCACCACCTGGCCAGCCTGCCAACCATAGGCGTGGCAGTTCTCTATCAAGGCGAAGCAAGTGTACTTGGGATTGTCCGCCGGGAAGAAACCCGCAAAGGAGGCATCATAGGCTCCGCTCTTTTTTGCTGTACCGGTCTTGCCGGCCAACAGATAGTTTTCGCTTTTCAGGTGCTTACCCGTACCACCATTATTCACAACGCCCACCAACATGTCCTTAAGCATCTTGGCCTTTCCCGGGTCGAAGGCCTGTGGATTGAGCACAATGGGCTTCACCTCGCGCCGACGGCCCTTGTCGTCTATCGTGGCACGGCAGAACAGCGGTTTCACCATTCGTCCGTTGGCGGCCAGTGCATTGTAGAAGGTGATGATTTGCAAGGGCGACACCTGGGTGGCATAGCCGAAGCAAAGTCTTGTGAAGTCGGCAACCGAACTCACGTCGTTGATTCTCGTTTTTCCCGGCAATGCAACCACATCAACATTGGGCATGTCGTACGGGAAAACCTCGCGCATCATGTTCCTCAACACATCGGAACGCTTTTTCATACGGTAGTACTTCCACCCAATTTCCACCATTCCCACATTCGACGACTGCTCGATTATCTCTCTGACGTTGAGCGAATCTCTCACTTTGCCGTCTTTGCCCACAACGCGGTGGTCGTCCCTCACCCAGCCATCCTTGTGGCCGCCAAGGTAGTTCTTCTCACCCACACGGAACATCATGGCCGTGTCAATCTCTATTCCCGAATCATTCAGCATGGCGGTGAGCACCACACTCTTGAATGTGGAACCCGGATGGTTCACATCGTTCACTGCAATGTTGCGGTCGCGCAGCTCCAGGTACCTATGCGATGCCGTGTCCAATTCCAGGTTGGCACATGCCAGTACATATCCCGTCTCCACTTCCATCAATATGGCGCAGCCGCCTGTGCCGTTATATTGCAGCAGCGCTTTCCGCAATGCGCTTTCCGCAATGTCTTGATAGCGCGTGTCGATGGTCGCCACAATATCCTGTCCGTCCACTTTGTTTTGCACCACGATTGTGTCCACACGGTCATTGTCGGTGCGTTGGGGCACCTCTTTGCGTTCGCGCGGCTCGTCGGGCAGCCAGATTCCCTTCGTCAATCGGCGGCAGTTGAATATGCCGTCCTGTCCGCGTAGTATCGAGTCGTAAGCACCTTCGAGACCTGTATAAGTGCCTGCGGCACTTGAATTCACAAAGCCTATGGTGTTCTCTGCCATGTTACCGTAGATATGGGCACGCACCTGACGTATCACGCTGCGGCCGTCCACCTGCTTCACCACGCCTATCCCCCAGCCCGGCAATCTTTTGATGGTAAGCCATGTGGAATACGGTATGGATATCGGATTGCCTTTCTTCGACCTCAACACACAGAAACATCTGTTGGGTTTGGCCTTCGAACGTTCCGCTGTAATCAATTCGCGATAGTATGCAGCGCTGTAGAGCGGAGCTGCCTCGTTGAGCAGCAGGCACACCGTGTCTATGTAGCGGTTGAAGCACGAATCGGGGATGCCGCTCTCTATCGGCTCGCCTTTCGAGTTCTTTTTCGGCTTCCCTTTTTCCATCACAATGGTGTCGAGCAGGTCGAGGTACAGGTCACACTCCGTCACCGTGGTGGCCAGTATCTTGCCATCGCTCGAATAGATGACGCCTCGCCGTGCCGGGTCTGTGCGCAGGCCGGCCTCTCGTTTCAGTCCGCGTGCACGCCAGTCGTCTCCGTCAACCCATTGTATCTTTATCATACTCACAATGATGGCAATGCCACCCACCAGCGTGAGCAGCAGATAGAAGGCGGTCATCCCCTTCGTCATCCTTGTGTCCTTTTTATTTTCTTCCTTTTTCAAAACCTTGTGTTCTATCTATTTTTTTTTCAATTTTCAATTTCATACGGCGGCCCGCTCGTGATGCCTACGCCTCTTTCTCCCAAATTCTCTGCAATCTGCGATATCTTCACACTCTTCTGATACTGCTTTTGCATCTGGATTCGATGCTCCCTCAGGTCGTCGATTCGCTCTTGTGTGGCAATCTTGTCCCGGCTCAGACTTTCCACCTTGTACCGGTTGGCCACAATCAACAGCAGGAAAAACAGACACAACAGCATCAACGGTATTTGCTTCAGGACCAGTTTGTCTCCCAAAATATCACCCCCCAATACCTTCGATATTCCCTTTGCCACCTTGTCCGACCTCCGTCGCTCGCCGCTCTCGGCTCCCTTCTCGTCACTCGCCGTTTCCTTCTCATCACCCCTCTCCTCTCTCTCCTCCGTCTCCACAGCGGCAGCTTCGGCGGCGGCCTCGCGTGCCGTCGTCTCTTTGCCGTCCAGGCCTTCTTCTGTCACCTTCTCCCTAAACCTGTTTCCCATACTATTTATATTATTTAATCTATATTACTCGTTTCTCTGTCCAGTGGCGCGGCCTTTAGGTCGCGCACGCCTTTACTCTTTTATTTGCCTTGCGGCGCATCGCTTGCGGTGCGCACCCCCACCCTCAGTCTCGCACTCCGCGCCCTGCTGTTCTCCCTCACCTCCTCTTCGCTGGCCTGCACGGCCCCGTGGCTCACCATCTTCATCGGCGACAGCACATTGCCATAGAAGTCCTTCTCCAGATTTCCCTCGAAGTTACCGCTCTTCATGAAGTTCTTCACCAGACGGTCCTCCAGCGAATGGTAGCTGATCACCACCAGCCTTCCGCCAGGCACCAGCACCTCGCTCGCCTGCTGCAGCATCTCCTTCAGGGCTTCCAATTCTCCGTTCACCTCTATCCTCAACGCCTGGAACAGCATGGCGAGGTATTTGTTCTCCATCCCTCTGGGCAGGTGATGGCTCACCGCTTCCTTCAGGTCCGTGGTGGTCACTATATCTTTCGTGGCACGGGCCTTCACTATGGCTCGGGCCATCTGACGCGCATTGGGCAATTCGCCGTACATCTTCAGTATCCTGGCCAGCCCCTCCTCGTCCAGCGACGCCACCAGGTCGCGCGCTGTGACATCGCCGCGGCGGTCCATCCGCAAGTCCAGCTCCCCTTCCATACGGGTCGAAAAACCACGCTCCGCCACGTCGAACTGGTGACTGCTCACCCCCAGGTCGGCCAGCACTCCGTCCACCTGTCTCACGCCGTATATGCGCAGGAAATTCTTCAGGTGCCGGAAATTCTCGTTGATCAGTGTGAACTGTGCCGCGCTCTCCGCGCTCCATTCTCCGCGCTCCACTCTCTTCACAGCATCCTCGTCCTGGTCGAAGGCCAACAGACGCCCTTCGCGACCAAGTCGTTCCAGAATGGCACGCGAATGGCCGCCGCCACCGAAGGTGACGTCGACATAAACGCCGTCCTCGCGAAGGCACAAACCCTCGATGGCCTCGCTTAGCATCACAGGTACATGGTATTCGGGACGCAGGCCGCCAGCCTGCGATTGACGCTCATTCTTTCTCTCTTCCATCGCTCTGACTGGTATTTGTGCCAAGCAGTTCCTCCGCCATCTTGGCAAAGTCGCCGCTCTCGCTGTTCATCTTCTCGTAGGCCTCACGGTCCCACAGCTCTATGAACTTACCAGTCGACTGCAGCACAATCTCCTTCGCTTTCGCTATCACGTGCTTCTGCTCCGCCGGCACCAGCAACCTGTCGTTCGAGTCCAGCTCTATCACGTTGCCTTCCGTCAGCTTGCGCAGCACGTTGCGCTCCTTGAGATTGTACGTATTCAGCTTCTCTTGCAATTTCTCCACTTCCTCCCTGAAACTGGCGTATGTCCACAGCTCCAAACACTCGGCATAGACACTCTGGCGTATCACAAAACGACCGTCCTCAGTCTCCAACTGCCTCTTCAGCGCAATTGGGAACTTGAAGCGACCGTTCGAGTCCACCTTACAGTATTCTTTTCCAAGTATTAAGGCCATTTTTACCTACTTTTTTCAGGTTGTAAAATTACGAAGAAATTTCCAATTTCTGCCAAAAAAATCCTTTATTTGTTTTTTTTAACCATTTTTTGTTGTTCATAACCCTAAACGAAGAATCTCGAAAAAAGTTTCATCGCTCAACAAAAAAAATCCGGCTACCCCCAAAAATCAACCCTTTTGGCACGGCTCAACATCTCAACCGCCCCCGTCGTTTCCTGACAAACTCCTTTGTTGAAAACTTTTTTCCACCCTCAGAATGTCCGCCCCTTGTCACCATCACTTCCCGACAACATCCCGGCAGGGAACAAAAAAAAAATTTGGTCACACAAAAAAATATGATTATATTTGCACCATGTACTGATATTCTTATACAAAACAAAAACAACTCATAATGAAACGATTGGTACTTACTCTCGCTCTTTTGATATGTCTGCTTCCATTGCGAGGACAGTCCGACTCGCCATGCAGCAACTACACCACTGCCGGCAATGACTTCTGGGTCTCGTTCATTCCCAACGGCAACGTACCTCAAACATCCTTCTCCATAATCGCCACCGGACTCAACAATGCCACCATCACCGTCTCCAACCCCGTGACGGGCTGGAACACCTCCGTCGAGCACACTGGAGGAACAAAAACCTACATTCAGCTTCCCAACGCAACCTCCATTCCCTCGGCCACGGCCCACAACATGGGCTACCACGTCACCTCTACCCAGGACATCTCGCTCTATGCCAGCAACTACCGCGCCGACTCATGGGACTACTGCAACATTTTGCCATCCGAACGCCTCACCTCGCAATACATCGTACAGGACTACCCCAACAACAGCGACTATGCCGGCGGCCTGGCCCTGGTGGCCACCGAAGACAACACCGTCTTCACCATGACCCTCCCTTGCAATGTCGAAAACCTCTCGCTGAGTCCCGGCAGCACCTACACCGTCACCCTCAACACCGGTCAAAGCCTGGCTCTGAAATGCGGAATAAACGAAGGCTTCAGCGGCATGACCATATCCTCCAACAACAAGCCTTTCGCCCTTTTTCAAGGCCACACCTGCGCCCGTGTGGGCACAACCGATGTTCAGCGCGGACGCGACCACCTTGTGGAACAGGCCATACCCCTCGACTGGTGGGGAACCGAGTTCGTCGTCGTATCCCAGCAGGCGCGCACCGAAGGCGACCAAATTCGCATCACAGCATCCACCAACGGCACCACAGTACAAATCTCTTGCACCTCCGCTTCCCCAAGCTCCGTCACCCTCAACGCCGGAGAAACCTATGAATGGCACCTGCCCGCCAACTCAGCGGCACACATCACCTCCTCAGGACCTGTCTACGTGTGCAAGTATCTGATCAGCTTCGACAAGTTCAACGCCACCTCCCTGGGCGACCCCGCATCGGTCGACATTCCGCCCGTGCACAACTGGCTCTGCAGCACCACCTTCCCCGTGCACAACTGCAACAACGACACCTGGAGCGAACAATACATCGACCCCAGCCACAACTATCTGGACATCGTCACCACCACCGCTGCAGCCTCTAGCATGATTCTCGACGGCAATCCCATCGCCGCCAGTCTCTTCACCCCTCTGGCCGGCACTCCCTACTGCTATTACCAGCACAATATCGCCCCCGGCGCCCACACGCTGGAGAACACCGTCGGCCCCTTCTACGCCACCGTGTCTGGACTCTCTCGGTGGGTAGGCTACGCCTTCCTCGCCGGAATGGCCCTCGAAGCAGAAGAACCCACTGTGCCCTGCCAACGAGCCAACGGAAGCGGCAGCGACTTCTGGATGGCTGTCCCGCTGAACGGTGGCGAGCAGACTCCTAACACCACCTCGTTGATTATCACGGGCGACACCACATGCACCGTCACAGCGAGCGCCCCCCTCATGGCCTGGAGCCAGACCGTCAACCACAGCGCCGGTTCCGCCACCACCATCACCCTGCCCAACTGGGTACAACCCGAACACTACAACATGGGCGAGAACAAAGGCATCCACGTCACCTCCACCGCCAGCATCCAGCTGGTGGCCCTCCAGACCGAGCTGGCCTCCTCGGGAGCCACCAACATACTGCCCACCGAAATCCTTCGCCGGCGCTACATTGTCAACGACTACCCCGCCGACCCCTCCCGCACCAACTACACCGGCGCCACCATCACCATCGTCGCCACAGAGCCCAACACCACCGTCCAATACACGCCACCCTGTACGCTCTATTCCATACCAGGCGACGCCCCGGCGGCACCCGCAGGCTCCCAAGCCTCGCTCACCCTCGGCAGCGCCGGACAAACCCTCACCCTTATGGCCAACAGCCCCAACGCCTCGCTGGCAGGCATGGTCGTCACCTCCAACAACCCCATAGCCATCTTCCAAGGCAACCAGTTCACCAGCCTGCCGCACGAAACACCCAGTGGCGACTTCATCTTCGACCAGGCACTGCCTGTGGAATACTGGGGAAAGACCTTCCCCGTGATGGCCGATGTGCAGCGCTCCGTGGGCAACATCCTGCGCGTGGTGGCAGGCGACACCGCATGCACTCTCACCATGGACAACGGAAACTCCTTCTCCCTCACTCCGCGGCAAACGATGGAATTAGACATCTCCGCCAATGCCAACCACATCCTCTCCTCCTCGGCACCCGTCAGCGTAGGACTCTGCTCCAAAAGCTCCGACTGGAACGCCGAACCCGGCGACGCCGCACTGCTCTCGCTCCCCGCCTTCGAAAACGGCATCTGCCACAGCTCCTTCGCCACCCCCACCACCGAACGCATCGTCTCCACCTGGAACCTCTACATCGCCACCGACTCCCCCTCCGCCATCTATCTTGACGGCAACGACATCAGCTCCCGATTCCAGCCCATCGGCACCACAAGCTACAGCCACGCCTGTATCGCCGTCCAACAGGGCTCGCACACCCTCCACTCCAACTCCGGAAACTTCGTGGCCTGGCTCAACGGCATCGGCAACGTGGACGGCTACAGCTTCAGCCTCGGCGAACACCTCGTCCCGCTGCCCTACGTGCAACCCATCATCCACGACACCATCCACTTCTCCGACACCGTGTGCCAGAGCCAGGAATACCGCCTGCCGGCCTCCTTCACCGTCGGCGGACAGACCTACACCCCGCCCCTCGAGGGCCTCATCTACCTTAGAGCCACCGAGACCGCCCAGCCCGGCACACTGCAGCGGGAGTCCAACTGGGCGCAGAACGACACCGTGCACCACATCCACCTGACGCTCACCGTATTGGCATCGGTGCGCGACACCCTCTCCATGAGCCTCATCGCCGGCGACACCCTCCACTTCGCCGACACCGCCATCACCCTCGCCGGCACCTACACCTTCCGCTACACGGCGCAGAACGGCTGCGACTCGGTGCTGACGCTCATCGTAGGCTATGAAGCCGCAGGCCTCACCGCCAGCGCCGACGGCGTGTGCCCCGGCGAGGAGGTGACCCTCACCGCCACAGGCACCCACACCTTCATCTGGAGCGCCGCGCCCGCCGACCCCGCCCTCGACGCCCTCCAGGGACAGAACCCCGTCAGCGTGCACCCCACGCAGACCACCACCTACAGCCTCCTCGACGCGGCGGGCAACACCATCGCCTCCATCACCGTCGGCGTCGAACCCCCTCCAGCGCTCTGCATCGAAAGCAACCGCTCCTTCATCGACTTCGACCACCCCGTGCTGATGCTCCACGACTGCTCCGACGACCGCCACCACACCACCTGGCAGTACAGCGACGGCCCCACCCTCAGCGGCGAGCGCGCACGGCGCCACTTCCAGCACCCCCTGCCCGACTCCGTCAGCGTCACCATGACCTCCTGCAACCGCTACAACTGCTGCGCCGACACCACCGTCGTCTTCGTCACCAAGATACGCTCCGTCTGGTTCCCCAACATCTTCTTCCCCGACCAGGAGAGCAACAACCGCTTCGGCTGCCACACCTCCTTCGAGGTGCAGGAGTTCGAGATGACCGTCTACAACCGCCAGGGCCTCCTGGTGTGGAAATCCGACGACATCGACCTCCTCTGGGACGGCACCCACGACGGCACCCCCGTGCCGCAGGGCGCCTACGTCTACCGCTGGTTCCTCACCGACATCTACGGCGAACGCCGCAACGGCCTCGGCACCGTCACCCTCATCCGCTAACCCCCACCTCCCCACTCCAGCCACCTGCCTCATACCTACCCGACACCTACCCGATACCTACCAAAGAGGTCATTTCTTATATTGTTCTTATATCGTT
>DFIZ01000032.1:0-6648 GCA_002372855.1 Bacteroidales bacterium UBA3684 | reverse complement strand
AAGGGCCGAATTATGTACCTCTCGGGTGGGACGGGGAGGGCGATGGAAGATTAATGAAAATAAATTTTGCCATGTCGGGTTTTTGTTGTATCTTTGCACTTTAAAGCAAATAGAAACAATAATAATTTAAAGCTATTAAGACAATGAAAATTCGTACCTTAGTTATCGCACTGGCGCTTTCCGTGCTGCTTCCCAACAGCGTGCGCGCCGACGAAGGCATGTGGCTCCTGTCGCTGATCGGCAAGAATTATTCCGACATGCAGAAGGCCGGCTTCAAGCTGACGCCCGAAGACATCTACTCCATCAACCAGTCATGCCTGAAGGACGCCATCGTGGGCCTCGGCAACGCCGGCAGCCCCTTCTGGCACTTCTGCACGGGCGAGATTATCTCCAGCAAGGGCCTGATGTCCACCAACCACCACTGCGGCTACGGCAAGCTGCAGGAGCATTCCACGGTGGAGCACGACTACCTGCGCGACGGTTTCTGGGCCTACACCATGGACCAGGAGCTGCCCAATCCCGGCCTGACGGCCTCGATCCTCGTCCGCATGGAGGATGTCACCGCCAGGGTCAAGGAAGCCCTCACCGACGAGATGAGCGAGGGTGACCGCGAGGCCGCCATCGAAAAAATCTCCAAAGAGATTGCCGACGAGGCCGTCAAGGGCACCGTCTACAACGCCCAGGTGAAGCCCATGTTCAACGGCAACCAGTTCTTCCTCTTCGTCCACATCATCTACAAGGACGTCCGCCTTGTGGGCGCTCCCCCCTCGTCGATGGGCAAGTTCGGCGGCGACACCGACAACTGGTCCTGGCCGCGCCACACCTGCGACTTCTCCATGTTCCGCATCTACACCGCCCCCGACGGCACCCCCGCCGACTACAGCAAGGACAACGTGCCCCTGCAGCCCAAGCACCACCTGCCCGTCAACGCCGGCGAGATCAACGACGGCGACTTCGCCATGGTCATGGGCTTCCCCGGCACTACCGACCACTTCCTCACCTCCTACGGCCTCGAGGAGACCATGAACATTACCAACAAGCTGCGCTACGAGATCCGCACCGTGAAGATCAACATCCTCCGCGAGGAGATGGCCGCCAGCCAGGCCACCCGCATCAAGTACGCCTCCAAGTACGCCTCCTGTTCCAACTACTGGAAGTACAGCAACGAGCAGAACAAGGCCCTCAAGGCCCTCAACACCATGGGCGTCAAGAAGGACGTCGAAAAGGAATACATGCAGTGGGCCTCGCGCCAGACCAACCCCAAGTACTCCCGTGCCCTCGACCTCATCAAGCGCGGCTACGCCGAGCGCGCCACCGTTGAAGAGGCCCAGCAGTACCTCGTCGAAGGCCTCCTCTCCGGCCCCGAAAGTCCTCTCTTCGCCGCCCGCGTGAAGAACACCTTCGCCCGCATGCTCGAAGCCGACCCCAAAGCCGACCTCTCCGGCCTGCAGAGCTACATCGACAACTTCTACAAGGACTATGACATGGCCGTCGACCGCCGCCTGGTGGCCAACATGTTCAAATATGTCGTCGACCACATGAACGCCGAATACTGCCCCGAGTTCCTCCTCAAGGCCAACAAGAAGTACAAAGGCAACTTCGACGAGTATGCCGAGGACCTCTTCGACAAGTCCATCTTCGCCAACCCCGAGAAGCTGGCCAAGTTCATGCAGAAACCCAGCCTCCGCACCCTCAACAACGACCCGCTGGCCAAGGCCGGCAACGAGGCCCTCGACGCCTACCGTTCCCTCGCCAGCCACCTCAACGCTGAAACCCAGGGGAACCTCGAGCGCGGCATCCGCGACTTCACCGACGGTATCCTCCAGATCAACGACAAGAACGGCAAACTCATGTCGCCCGACGCCAACAGCACCATCCGACTGACCTACGGCAACGTGATGAGCTACGACCCCAAGGACGGCGTCTCCTACCACTACTACACCACCATGAAGGGTATCATCGAGAAGGAAGACCCCGAGAACAGCGAGTTCAACGTCCCCGCCCGCCTCAAGGAGCTCTACGCCAAGAAGGAATTCGGCCGCTACACCAACAAGAACGGTGAGCTGCCCACCTGCTTCATCACCAACAACGACATCACCGGCGGCAACTCCGGCTCGCCCGTCATCAACGGCAAGGGCCAGCTCATCGGCCTGGCCTTCGACGGCAACAGCGAGGCCATGAGCGGCGACATCGACTTCGAAGAGAACCTCCAGCGCTGCATCTGCCTCGACAGCCGCTACATGCTCTGGGTCATCGACGTCTATGCCGGCGCCAAGAACCTCATCGAGGAAATGGACATCGTCAGATAAATGAAACAAATCCAGCGACAGCAACTGCAGCAGAAGCTCTCACCGCAACAGATACAACTCATGCGTCTGCTGCAGTTGCCTGTTACTGACCTTGAACAGGCCATCAAGGAGGAAATAGAAAAGAACCCCCTCCTCGAGGCCGACGTGCCTGTGGCCGACGAGGACATCGACACCCTCGTCTCCGCCGCCGACCACGACCGCTCCGACTGGGATGCCGACGAGGACGACGACTACGGTGCCTTCGACTACCGCGAGCACCTGGAGAGCGACCCCAATGCCACACGGCGCGAGTTCGTCCTCTCCGACAGCCTCTCTTTCGCCGACCGCCTCAACTCGCAGCTCATCACCCGCCGACTCACCGACCGCCAGCAGCTCATAGCCAACGAGCTCATCGGCACCCTCGACGACGCCGGCTACCTCAGCCGCGACCTCGACCTGGTGACCAACGACATGGCCTTCCGCCAAGGCATCGACGCCTCGCGCGACGAGGTGCTCGAGGTGCTGCGCATCATCCAGAGCCTCGACCCTCCCGGCATCGGCGCCCGCAACCTCCAGGAGTGCCTCCTGCTGCAGCTGCGCCGCATGCCCAAGGAGCCCGACGTGCAGTTGGCCGTCACCCTCCTCGAACACCACTTCGACGACTTCGCCAACCACCGCTACGAGCGCATCTGCAACGCCCTGTCCATCGACCAGGCCACCCTCGACCGCCTCTCGGCCCTCATCCGCCGTCTCAACCCCAAGCCCGGCAGTTCCGACGCCGAGAGCGACTCCGCCGCCACCTTCACGCCCGACATCATCCTGCAGCAGCACGACGGCGAACTCTCCTTCTACCTCAACGACGGCAACCTGCCGCGCCTAAGCCTCAGCACCTACTACACCGACATGCTCGCCGAACTCGAAGCCCAAAAGGCCGACCGCGAGCGCCATGGAGCCAAGAGCCCAGCCTCCGAACGCGAGACCCTCTCCTTCCTCCGCACCAAACAGGCCGATGCCCAGGGGTTCATCGACCTCCTCCAGCAACGCCACGACACCATCGTGCGCGTCATGCGCTACATCATCAAGCATCAGCGCCGCTTCCTCCTCACCGGCGACCCCGACCAGATGCAACCCCTGCGCCAGCGCGAAGTGGCCGAAGCCACAGGCCTCGACATCTCCACCGTGTCGCGCATGGCCAACAGCAAATACCTCCAGACCGACTTCGGCACCATCCCCCTCAAGGACTGCTTCTCCAAGGGCATGGCCAACACCGAAGGCGAGGAAATATCGGTCCAGACCATCAAGCAGCGCCTCTCCGATGCCATCGAGGCCGAGGACAAGCAGGCCCCACTCTCCGACGAGGCCCTGGCGCAGCTGCTCAACTCCCAGGGCTACCCCCTGGCCCGCCGCACCGTGGCCAAATACCGCGAGCAACTGGGCTACCCCGTGGCGCGTCTGCGCCGTGTGCTCCTGCTGCTGCTCGTGGTGCTCTCAGGCCTCTGCAGCCCCCTCTCGGCCCAGATGTCCTACTACGACTCCCTCATCAACGCCCGCCTCGAGGCATCACGCCAGGTCTCCGGCCGCAACGCCGCCGCCAAAACCGCCGCCAAGCCCACGGACACCAAACCCACGCCGAAGGACAAGGCCGAAAGCAAGCAGGCCGTCAACGCCATCCGCAACGCCGCCAAAGCCCCTGAAACCGAGGTGGACGAATCCACCCGCGCCCTCGTGCCCCTCTGGTACGACGCCTTCCCCCACCACCGCGTCAATCCCGGCGGACGCACCAACCTCGACCTCCTGCCCGACGAAATCAACCTCCGCCTTGTCCGCGACAGCGGCGACTTCTGCTTCCCCGTGTGCAACCCCAAGACCTCCAACTACGGCTGGCGCTGGCACCGCGGCCACCACGGCGTCGACATAGGCCTCAACACCGGCGACCCCGTCCGCTGCGCCTTCGCCGGCGTGGTACGCGTGGCTTCGCGCATGGGCGGCTACGGCAACTGCGTCGTCGTGCGCCACCCCAACGGCCTCGAAACCCTCTACGGCCACCTCTCCAAAATCAACGTCCAGCCCAACCAGTCCGTCGCCGCGGGCGACGTCATAGGCCTCGGAGGCTCCACCGGCAACTCCACCGGTCCCCACCTCCACTTCGAATGCCGCTTCCTCTACCAGACCTTCGACCCCGAGTGGATCCTCGACTTCTCCAACTATTCCCTTCGCACCCGCCACCTCCACCTCGACAAATCCTACTTCGGCATCCGCCAGCCCCGCAAAGGCCAGTCCCTCGACTACAAAGCCGACCAAAGCATCATCAAAGAAACCAAGAACGGGAAGAAACGCCCCGCCGTACAAACGACGAACACATACAGTATCAAAGACTTTTAAAACCCATCCATGAAAAAGACCAACCTCTCCGAATACGACCCCACGGCCGTGCCCGACGGCAGCCCGTGGACGGTGGCCGTTGTCGCCGCCGAATGGAACCCCCAAGTCACCGACGCCCTCATGCACGGCGCCGTCGACACCCTCCGCCAGCATGGCGTGCACGAGGAGAACATCCGCGTCTACCGCGTCCCCGGCACCTTCGAACTCTCCTATGCTGCCGACACCCTCGCCGAACTCGACACTATCGACGCCGTCATCTGCATCGGCTGCGTCATACAGGGCGAGACGCGCCATTTCGAGTTCATCTGCCAGGCCGTATCGCAAGGCCTCACCAACGTGGCCCTCGCCAACCACAAACCCATCATCTTCAGCGTCCTCACCACCGACACCATGGAACAGGCCCTCGACCGCGCCGGCGGACGCCACGGCAACAAAGGCGTCGAAGGCGCCATCACCGCCCTGAAGATGCTCCAGTTCACCGACCAAGCCGTATCACTGCCGTGAAGATAGTCTATTTCGGAACCCCCGACTTCGCCGTCGAAAGCCTCGACGCCATCATGCAGTCCCGCCACGAGGTCTGCGCCGTGGTCACCGTGCCCGACCGCCAGGCCGGCCGCGGGCAGAAAATCGTCTTCAGCCCCGTCAAGCAGTACGCCCTCGACCACCAGTTGCCCCTCCTGCAGCCCGAACGCCTGCGCGACCCCGAATTCCTCGACGCCCTCCGCGCCTTCGGAGCCGACATGTTCGTCGTCGTGGCCTTCCGCATGCTCCCCGAAGCCGTGTGGAACATGCCCGTCCACGGCACCTTCAACCTCCACGCCTCGCTGCTGCCCGCCTACCGCGGCGCCGCCCCCATCAACCACGCCATCATCAACGGCGACACCCGCACCGGCGTCACCACCTTCCTCCTCAACCACCAGATCGACGAAGGCCAGATTCTTCTCCAGGCCGAAACCCCCATCAGCCCCGACGACAACGCCGGCACCCTCCACGACCGCCTGGCCCTCATGGGGCGCGACCTCGTCGTCCGCACCCTCGACGGCATCCAGGACCGCACCCTCACCCCGCATCCCCAGGAAGGCACCCCCACGGCGGCACCCAAAATCTTCAAGGACTTCTGCCTCCTCGACCTCCACCAGCCCGCACAGCGCGTGGCCAACCTCATCCGCGGCCTCTCGCCCTACCCCGCGGCCCTCCTCACCCTCGTCAACCCCCAGGGCGAAGAAGTCCTCTTCAAAGTCTTCGACGCCGTCGCCCTCAGCGACCCCGAAGGCACCCCGGGAGCCCTTGTTTGCGACGAAAAAAAGGTCTTAAAAATCGGTGTAGCAGACGGTTTCATCCAGATTTTGAGTCTCCAAATGAGCGGAAAAAGAAAAAATTCCGTCGAAGATTTTCTTCGCGGCAACAAGCTAACAGGCTGGAAAACAAAAGCATAGAAAAACGTCTCAAAAAAAAACGAAAAAAAACGAAAAAAAAATTTGTTTCGTATCAAAAAAAAGTCTTACATTTGCACCGAAAAGAGAAACACAGAATTACAAACCCTTAAACATTATCATTATGAACAAAACTGAACTTGTTAACGCCATGGCCGCAAAGACCGGCATGACCAAAGTAGCCGCCAAACAAGCTATGACCGCTTGCTTCGACGCCATTCAGGAAGAGCTGAAAAAAGGCGAGAAAGTGACCCTCATTGGCTTCGGCACCTTCAGCGTTGCAAAGCGCAAAGCCCGCACCGCCAAGAACCCCCGCACCGGCAAAGCCGTCAAAGTGCCCGCCAAGAAAGTGGCCAAGTTCAAAGCCGGCAGCAAGCTCCTCAAATAAGAGAGCCTGAAGCACAGCCTTCGAACAACAACGAACCGGGTCGTCCATCAAGACGACCCGGTTTTTTTTATACTATTTAATCCAACCCCTGACTCCCACCTCATAACTCTTAACCCATAACTCCTAACTCATAACTGGTACATAATTCGGCCCTTCT
>DFIZ01000038.1:31074-47404 GCA_002372855.1 Bacteroidales bacterium UBA3684 | reverse complement strand
AGAAGGGCCGAATTTGACCCCTCCCAGGGGGGAGTTAAGAGTTATGAGTTAAGAGTTATGAGTGGGGAGTGGAGGGGGTTTGCGGAGTTTTCAACGGGTGGGTTTGATAACTTTTTTTGATTGGCGGTGCGGGATGAGGAAAAATGTTGTATTTTTACATTCGGAAAGATGCACTGCGGAAGTGGTGCATGGTGTTGATTATTAACGGTTAAGTATTAAAAACAATATATATCATCAAGATGAAAAAGGGTATCAAAGAACTGACCGAGGGCATGCAGCGGCTGTGTGCCATAGCGAATCGGATAGTGGCTCACGGCGACGAGGTGAGCCCGATAGAGCGCGATTTGCTGCTGGAGGATTTGCGCAAGCTCTACGATGTGGCGCTTTGCCTGGGAGCCGAGGAAAGCGGCGAGCGGAGGGCAGAGAGCAGCGAGCGGCGAGTGGCAATGCCCGACGACGAGATTCTGTCGTCGACGGTGATGGCCACGATGGCGGCCATGGCCCCGGCGCCGGTGGCCGAGGCACAGGATACCCCGACGGAGGCGGAAAAGCCCGCCCCGGTTGTCGTGGAGAAGCCGGCCCCGGCCGTAGAGACGCAGCGTGCTGCGTCTCCCAAGGAGACAGAAGATACCCCGGACAGCGGGGAGACGCATGCGTCTCTACAGGAGGAAAAGGTTTTGCCCGCCGAGGAAACGGTGGCGCCTGCCGAGGAGACCGTGGCGCCCGTCGAGGAGACCGTGGCGGCCGAGCCCGAGCCTGAACCTGCCCCCATGCCCGCCATGGAAGAGTTGGAGTCCAACGGCAACAGCCTGCTCTTCGACGAGGTGATTATCGATGAGCCCGCCCCGGCCGTTGAAGAAGAGCCCGCCCCGGCCGTAGAGACGCGGCATGCCGCGTCTCCCGAAGAGAAGGAAGATACCCCGGCCGTCGAGGAAACGGCGGCGCCCGCCGAGAGCCCCAAGGCCGCGGCGGAGCCGGAGCACAAGGCTGCCGGCACGCAGGCGTCGCTGCTCGACTACCTGAAGCGTCCCGTGGAGGAGAAGCCCACGGTGCGCACGCTGGGCGAGAGCCTGGGCGGCGCGGAGAGCGCTGAACGGAGAGTGGAGAGTGTGTTGACGAAGAAGGTGTCGGACCTGCGCACGGTGATCAATATCAACGACAAGTTCAGCTTCATGAGCGAGCTGTTCCACAACAACATGAAGGCCTACAACGACTTCATCCTGCGCCTGAACGCCATCGACACGCGCGACGAGGCCCTGCTGTGCGTGAGCGAGGTGTCGGCCCAGTACCACTGGGACGAGAGTTCGCTGGCCGTGCAGTCGTTCTACAAGGTGTTCGACAAGAAGTTTTAGAGGCGTAGAGTTGTAGAGTCGTAGAGTTGTAGAGTTGTAGAGTCGTAGAGTTTTAGAGTTTTAAAGTTATAAAGGAAAAATCATGGGAAAAGCGATATTGTTTTCGGCACCGTCGGGGTGCGGCAAGACGACCATCATCAACGAGTTGATGGGGTCGGAGGCCAGCGAGCATTTGGACCCGAAGGATTTGACGTTCAGCATCTCGGCCACCACGCGCGCCCCGCGCGGCGAGGAGCAGCACGGCAAGGACTACTACTTCCTGAGTCGCGAGGAGTTTATGCAGAGGGTGGGGAAGAACGAATTCCTGGAGTGGGAGGAGGTGTACAGCGGCACATGCTACGGCACGCTGAAGAGCGAGATAGAGCGCATCTGGAACGAGGGAAAGGTGATTGTATTCGACGTCGATGTCAACGGCGGCCGCAACATCAAGAAGTACTTCGGCGGCGACGCGCTGAGCATCTTCGTGATGCCGCCGAGTGTGGAGGTGCTGGAGCAGCGCCTGCGCAGTCGCGGCACGGACAGCGAGGAGGCCATCGTGAAGCGTCTGGCCCGCAGCGCCGAAGAGCTGAAGCAGGCCCCGGCTTTCGACGTGACCATAGTGAACGACGACCTGCAGCGCGCCGTCGCCGAGACGCGCAGGGTGATAGAGGATTTCTTGGCAGTCAGGAGTTAAGAGTTAGGAGTTAAGAGACAGGAGATGAACAGGAACCGACTGATAGGGGTACTGAAGAAATACGACTACGTGGTGGTCTTCTTGCTGCTGGTGGTGGTGAGCGCGGTGCTGATGTCGCGCACGAGCTACTACCAGGGTTCAAAGCTGGTGGCGTGGTCCAACGCCGTGGCGGGAGGCTGGTACCAGGGGGTGCACAGTGTGGGCGGATACTTCGACCTGAAGGGGGAGAACGACCGCCTGGCAGCGGAGAACGCCAAGCTGAAGGCACAGCTGGAGTCGTCGTACATCAGCTATACCGACAGTGTTTTCACCGTCAACGACACCACCTACAAGCAACGCTACAGCTATACAGAGGCGCGGGTGATCAAGAACTCGTGGAGCCAGCAGAACAACTTCATCATGATCAACAAGGGCAGCAAGCACGGTATCAAGGTGGACCAGGCTGTGGTGTCGCCCGACGGCATTGTGGGTGTGGTGATGTCGGTGTCGAAGAACTTCGCCACCATCATGCCTGTGCTGCACAGCGACAGCCGCAACAGTGTGAAGGTGAAACGCACGGGCATCAGCGGTTCGCTGGTGTGGGACGGACTGGACTACCGCTATGCGCAGGTGGTCGACGTGCCGGCGACGCACCAGTTCGAGGACAACGACACCATAATCACCTCCGGCCTGGCCAACGACTTCCCCGAAGGGGTGCCGGTGGGCTATGTGGTGGAGGCCGAGCCGTTGAGCGGCAGCGGTTTCTACAAGGTGAAGATACGCCTTGCCACGGACTTCAACAAGCTGGACCATGTGTACGTCATCAACAACCGTTTCCGCGAGGAACAGGAGGAGCTGATGGCGAAAACGGAGAAAAATGAGGGTTGACGTTTATTGGACACGAATATTAAATAAAAGGATATATGAAAAAGATTGTTTCTACCCTGATGCTGGTGCTGGCCTGCACGGTAGCCCAGGCACAGATACTTTACCGCATTGGCGGCAACGGACTGGAGAAGCCCAGCTATATTGTCGGCACCTACCACCTGGCGCCGTCGACATTTGTGGACAGCATTCCCGGTGCCCGTGCGGCGTTTGATGCCGTGGAGCAGGTGTATGGCGAAGTGGACATGCTGGAGACCCTGAAGCCCGAGAACATGGAGAAGATGCAGAAGGTCATGATGCTGCCCGAGGGCACGACGCTGTCGTCGCTGCTGGACAAGGAGCAGATGGACCGCCTCAACGCCCTGCTGCGCGAGGTGATGGGTGTGGACATGACCAACGAGGCCGTGGCTGCACAGCTGGACAAGCTGTCGCCTTCCACGCTGGAGACTCAGATTTCGCTTCTGGTATACATGAAGAACATGCCGACACTCGACGTCACCTCCCTTATAGACAACTATTTCCAGCAGGAGGCTGTGAAAAAGGGCAAGGGCATCGGCGGACTGGAGACGGCCGACTTTCAGATGGAGGTGCTCTACGGCGCCTCGCTGGAGAAGCAGGTGAAGTCGCTGATGTGCTTTGTGGACAACTTCCAGGACGGCGTGGAGATGGCCGAGTTTATCACGGCGGCCTATTTTGCCCAGGACCTGGAACAGCTCGAGGAACTGAACCTCGAAGAACAGGAGGACGAATGCTCCAGTCCCGAGGACAACGAGAAACTCATCTATGGCCGCAACGCCGATTGGGTGAAGAAGATGCCGGAGATTATGAAAGCCAAGCCCACGCTCTTCGTGGTTGGCGCGTTCCACCTCTGCGGCGAGCGCGGAGTGCTGAAGATGCTCGAGGCACAGGGTTATACTGTTGAAGGTGTAAGAAAATGAATAAAATAGTCTGGAGAAACATTGGACGTTTTGTGCTGCTGATGGCATTGCAGCTGCTTGTGCTCAACCATGTGTACCTGGGCGGCTACGTGATGCCGATGCTCTATGTACTGTTCATACTCATGCTGCCGACCGACATGAAGCGCATACCCATGCTGCTGACGGCTTTCGGCACGGGATTGATAGTCGACGTGATGAACAATATTCTGGGTTTCCATGCCCTGGCCTGCACGGTGGTGGCCATGCTGCGTATCCTCTTCGCCGACCGCATACTGACGCGCGGCGAGCCTGTCACCATCGACACCCCGGGCATCTACAGCGTCACGCCGCAGTATTTCATCAGCTACCTCATGCTGATGCTTGCCGCCTTCTATCTGGTCTTCTTCACGCTGGAACTCTTCGGCTTCCGCAGCTTTGGCGGAGTACTGTTGGCCACGGTGGCCAGTACCCTGGTGACCACGCTGCTGGCGGTGCTGTACCAGTATATATTTTTAAAGAAGGAGACAACGGTATGAAAAAACAGTTCGAGAAGCTTGAGGGCGGAAGGCGGAGATTGTTGTGCGCGGCGCTGCTCGTGGCAATCCAGTTCCTTGTGTGCAACTCCGTGCTGGCGCAGACGGCTGTGGGGAAATGGCGTTCGTGTCTCGACTACTCGAGGGTGACACATCTGGCCTATGCCGGCGACCGCATCTATGCCGGAGCCATCGGCGGTGTGTTTTGCTACGACATCGGCAACAGCACGTTGACGCCCATGAGCAAGGGCGACGGATTGAACGACGTGGGCATCGCCACAATGGCCTACGACGACGCCACACAGAGCCTTGTCGTGGCCTACAACAATTCCAATATCGACATCATCAACGAAGGGGTCACCTACAACCTCTCCGACATCAAGCGCAGCGAAATATCGGGCGACAAGAAAATCTACCATGTCCGCTTCTGGAAGGGCAACGCCTATCTGGCCACGGGCTTCGGGGTGGTGGTGCTCGACCTGCAGCGCATGGAAATCAAGGAAACATGGTATCTTGGCGCCGGCGGAGGCTATACGCCGGTCCACGACCTGGCCTTCGGCAGAGACAGTATCTATGCCGCCACGGGCGAAGGCTTGAAGCACCTTCCGGTCGGCGAACGTCACCCCGGCATCAGCGACCGTTGGCATACGGACCATCGTTTTGACACCCTCACCGTCAGCCAGCTCTGCATGGTGGGCAACAGGCTTTTGGCCGTAGGCTATGGCACCAGCGCCTTCCAGAGCACGCTCTATCGGCAGACCGCCGAGGGATACAGCGCCATGATGAGTGGCGAGCTGCGTTCGTTGCAGGTCAACGGCAACCGTCTGGCCGTGAGTGTCGACGGCGTTGTACGCCTTTTCGACACAACGTTGACCCTCATCGCCTCCTACGACTCCTTCACCTGGGGTGCCCTGGAGGCCTTCGACGCCGTCTGCGGAAACGACGGCACCCTCTGGGTGGGACACGGCTGGGAAGGCTTGTTGGCACTCTTCGCCGACGGTACGGACAAGACCTTTCGTCCCGACGGCCCCTTCTCCTATGACCGCTGCTTCCGCCTGCGCCCCTTCAACTATCGCATGATGCTCTGCCCCGGTGGCCACACCGAAACCTATGCCAGCGCCTACATCGACCCCAACCTGCTCACGTCCACGGGACGCCATTGGACGGTCCTCGACCAGGGCAACGGCCTGCTGGGCGGCATGACCGACTTGGTCGACGCTGCCGTCAACCCCATGGACACCAACGAGACCATGGCAGCCATCTGGGGCTACGGAGTGGCATCCATACGCAACAACAGCGTGCAGGCTTTCTACGACGCCGACAACACCGACGGGGCTTTGGTGCCCTACTCGCTGAGCGGCTACTCGCGTCTCAACACCGGCGCCGTCACCTTCGACCGCCAGGGCAACCTGTGGGTCCTCGTCTCGCACAGCACCCATGCCCTTGCCCGCCGCAGTCGCAACGGAGAGTGGACGGGTTTCCAGACCACCCCCCTGGGGTCCAACCTCGAGGTGGACCAGATGGTCTACGACAGCATCAACAACTACATCTGGTTCCTCGGTCGTCGCAACGCCATCTATGTCCACAACGGCAAGGATCTCATGGCGCGTGTCGACCCCAACCGTGGCAGCAAGCTGGAGACGTCGACCGTCACCGCCCTTGCGCAAGACCAGAACGGCAACCTGTGGCTTGGCACCGACAAGGGACTCAAGGTCATCTACGACGGCTACCGTGCCTTCAACAACGGCGGCAACGGCGAGCTGGCCCCTGTCAACTGCAGCAACATCACCATCACCAACGGCGAATTTGCCGAGTACCTCATGGCCTACGAGAGCATCACCGCCATTGCCGTCGACGGCGCCAACCGCAAGTGGGTGGGCACTGCCAACGGGGGTATCTACCTCCTTTCGGCCAACGGCATGGAACAGCTCGAGCACTTCACCACGGCCAACAGCCCTCTTTTCTCCGACAAGATAATCACCATCGGCATCAACGAACGCACCGGCGAGGTCTTCATCGGCACCGACCGCGGCCTGCAGGTCTATCGCGGCACCGCCACCTACGCCGTCAGCCGTCCCCTCGACGATGTCCATGCCTTCCCCAACCCCGTCAAACCCGGCTACGACGGCCCCATCGCCATCAAGGGCTTCGCCCGCAACAGCGTGGTGCACATCACCGACGCCTCGGGCCATACCGTCTTCTCCACCACCGCCAACGGCGGCCAGGCCATCTGGAACGGCCGCACCCTCGAGGGCGAGAAGGTGGCCTCCGGGGTCTACTATGTCTTTGCTTCCGACGATCAGGGCGACAACCGCGCCGTGGCCAAAATCCTCATCGTCCGCTAACTCATACTTCACACCATATACCTGAAAAAATGCTCCTCTCCACGCCAGGTCTAGTGCTCCACACCACCCCCTATGCCGAAAGCTCTGTGGTGGCCAAGGTGTTCACACGCCAGCTGGGCCTGCGTTCCTACATCATCAAGGGGGTCCGCGGCCGTTCGGGACGCGTCAAACAGAACCTGCTGCAACCCCTGTCGAGCCTCGACATGGTGGTCTACGACAACCCCCGGACCGACCTCAACTACATCAAGGAACTCACCCCCCGCAACCCCGGCCAGTCCTCCGAACCGGTGACCAACTCCCTGCGCTTCTTCATGACTGAGGTGCTCTACAAAGCCTTGCGCGAAGCCGAACCCATGCCCGCCCTATGGGATTATGTGGACTGTCAGTCGTCTGTCGGAAGCGAGCCTGCAGCCAATGTTCCGGTAACCTTCATGCTCAAGGTGGCCTACCACATGGGCATAGAACCGCTGGACAACCACTCGCACCGCGAACCTTATTTCGACCTCCAGGAAGGCCGTTTCGTCAGCGAGCCCGACGAGAACACGCTCCCGGCCGCCCTCTCCCGGACCCTCCACGAATACCTATCCTCATCCCGTCCCGATTCCTCAGCCCCTCAGTCCCTCAGCCACCCTGTTACTGTGTCCTTGCAGGAGCGGCTGACCCTCCTCGACGCCCTCATCGCATACTTCCAGCTCCATCTGAGCGGATTTGCCCATTTCCACAGCCACGAAATATTACATACAATACTGAAATAACATGAAAAAACACATCACAATCCTGGCCCTCGCCCTGGCGTGCCTCTTCTCCGCCTCGGCCCAGCAGGCCTACTGGGTGTTCCTCGCCGACAAGGCAGGCACAACCTTCGACCCCTACACCTACTTCGATGCCAAGGCCATCGAGCGCTACCAGCAGTGCGGCGCCGACCTCTACGACATCACCAACTACCCCGTCAGTGCCGCCTACGAGCAGGGCGTCAGCGCCCTGGCCACCGAGGAAATCGGCGCCAGCCGCTGGATGAACGCCCTCGGCGTCATGGCCACGCCCGACCAGGTGCTGGCCATCGAGGCCCTGCCCTATGTGCTCCGTGTGCAGCCCATCGAGGGCAACGGCATGCAGCTGGCCGACTGCAACGACGTCGAACCGCTGGACGGTCTCTTCGACATTGCCACCGTAGACGGCCCCCTCGAGGCCCAGCTGGTGCGCATGGGCGGCAAGGCCTTCCGCGACAAGGGCATCGACGGCCGCGGGGTGCGCATCGCCGTGTTCGACGGCGGCTTCCCCCGTGTGAACACCCACGAGGCCTTCCGCCACCTGCGCGACAACCGCCAGATTATCAAGACCTGGAACTTTCCCAAGGACAAAGAGGATGTCTACGGCTGGAACTCTCATGGTACCATGACCCTCTCCTGCATCGCCGGCCGCATGAACGGCGTCGACCTCGGCCTGGCCACCGGCGCCGAGTTCCTCCTGGCGCGCACCGAAATCAACTCCGAGCCCTTCAAGGAGGAAGTCTGGTGGCAGATGGCTGTGGAATGGGCCGACAAGAACGGCGCCAACATCATCTCCTCCTCCCTCGGCTACGGCAAGGAGCGCCACTACACCACCGACATGGACGGCACCTCCTATGTGGCCAAGGCCGGCAACCTCGCCGCCCGCAAGGGCATCCTCGTCTGCAACAGCGCCGGCAACGAGGGCGACGACAAGCAGTGGAAGACCATCATCACCCCCTCCGACGCCGACAGCGTGCTCTGCATCGGCGGCATCGAGAACAGCCTCACCGAGTACAACCACATCGATTTCTCCTCCTATGGTCCCAGCGCCGACGGCCGCATGAAGCCCAACGTCTGCGCCTTCGGCTATGCCCGCACGGCCAACGTCAGCAGCGACAAGGCCTACCACTACGTCCACGGCACCTCTTTCTCCTGCCCTCTGGTGGCCGGTTTCGCCGCCTGCGCCTGGCAGGCCTCGCCCGGCAAGACCGCCATGCAGATGTTCGACCTCATCCAGCGCTCCGCCGACCTCTACCCCTACGCCGACTACAGCTACGGCTACGGCGTGCCCCAGGCCGCATTCTTCATCGGTGGCAAGCAGTCCGTCAGCCCCACCTTCCGCTTCGCCGTGCAGCCCAACGGCACCATCGCTGTGGCTCCCACGGCCTCCGTGCTCGGCAAACCGGTGTTCTACAAGGAGACCTCCGGCGACGGCCACATCTACCGCTACGGCAAGGTGAACGCCATCCTGCCCGACACCGCCGGCCGCATCCTCTTCGATGTCCCCGCCAACCGCAACCTCGTCGTCAGCCTCGACGGCTACGCCGACAGCATCGCCTCCACCGCCTATGCCGGCGGCACCGCCTTCGGCACCCTCAGCGGCGCGGGCCTCGTCTCGGGCGAGGAGTTCCGCAACCCCGACTTCGAGAACACGCCCTCCAAGTGGGGCAGCAACAGCAAGTACCGTTTCAACTTCTTCATCGAATTCGGCTCCCTGCTGTCCGCCGACAATATCGAGATGCAGGCCGACTCCTGGTCGCCCGAATGGGGCTTCGGCTTCCGCTTCCTCCGTGCTTTCAGCAAGGTCTACTGCCTGGGCCTCAGCGCCGAGGTGCACTTCAACGACTACAACTTCGTCGACCAGGACATCAACGACCTCGAGTCATCCCTCGTCCCCATCGTCCAGACCATGCACAGCAACTTCAAGAAAGTCGAAACCCGTCGCGCCGAACAGACCGAGTGGACCCTCGAGCTCTTCCAACGCGTGCGCCTCCGCGCCCTCGGCCTCATGGGCAACGGCCTCCACTGGGACCTCGGCGTCTACGGCTCCTACGCCCCCAATTCCTACACCCTCGGCGGCACCATGCTCTCCGGCTCGCCCGCCGACTACGTGGAGACCACCTGGAAGGACATCGACGCCCTGAGCGCCCACAAGTGGAACTTCGGCGTCTCCACCCGCATCACCTACGACTGGGTTGGCATCTACGCCCGCTTGCGCCTCAACGGCATCGGCTCCGGCCCCGACGCCGGCAAGGTGCTCCTGCCGCGCCTCGTCATCGGCGTCCAGGTGCTCTACTAGCATTCTGCTTGACACAAAGCCCCCATTCCGCAGCCCGACTGCGAATGGGGGCTTTTCTCTTTTTTGCGTGTCCCGAACAGGGTCGAAAAAACGACTTTTTGTCAAATAAAACCCCTCTAAAAGGGCCGTAAGAGCCTATGGTGTACTTTAAACAACTGTCTTTTAATGCTTTCTGAAGTATTATGTCCTTACCAAGCCCTTACCAAGTCCTTATCAACTCCTTACCAACTCCTACCATCGTAGGAGATGATAGGGTTGAAATCGGGCTTTGGAAGGGTGTAAAATAGGTGAAAATGTCAAACGGGTGGCAGGCGGTGTTTTTTCTTTTTTCGCACGAATCAGAAAAAAGTCGTATCTTTGCAGCGTTGTACGCGTTGTGCCCAGTGGGCGATGCGTACTGGTAAACGATTGATAGATAAAAATATAATATTATGACACTCGAAGAATTCCAGAACGAATTGCGCCTCGGTATCCCCGATCCGCTGCCCGAACCCCAACCCTATGACCCCACGGTGAACCATGCGCCCAAGCGCAAGGACATCCTGACGCCCGCCGAGAAGAAGCTGGCCATCCGCAACGCCCTGCGCTATTTCCCCGCCAAGCACCACAAGATGCTGGCCAAGGAGTTTGCCGAGGAACTGAAGAAGTACGGCCGTATCTACATGTATCGCCTGCGTCCCACCTACAAGATGTACGCCCGCCCCATCGACGAGTACCCCGCCCGTTGCCGTCAGGCTGCCGCCATCATGCTGATGATCCAGAACAACCTCGACCCCGCCGTGGCTCAGCATCCGCACGAGCTGATTACCTACGGCGGCAACGGCGCCGTGTTCCAGAACTGGGCCCAGTATCGCCTGGTGATGAAATACCTCAGCGAGATGACCGACGAGCAGACCCTCGTCATGTACAGCGGCCACCCGATGGGACTCTATCCCAGCCACAAGGACGCTCCGCGCGTGGTGGTCACCAACGGCATGATGATTCCGAACTATAGCAAGCCCGACGACTGGGAGCGCTACAACGCCCTCGGCGTGACGCAGTATGGCCAGATGACCGCCGGCTCCTACATGTACATCGGCCCGCAGGGCATCGTCCACGGCACCACCATCACCGTCCTCAACGCTGCCCGCAAGCTCGGCGGCGGCACGGCCGGCAAGCTCTTCATCACCGCCGGTCTCGGCGGCATGAGCGGTGCCCAGCCCAAGGCTGGCGACATCGCCGGTGTGGTCTCCATCACCGCCGAAATCAACCCCGCCGCCACGCAGAAGCGCTACTCGCAGGGATGGGTCGACGAGGTGCACGAGAACCTCGACGAGCTCTTCGCCGCTGTCAATAAGTCCATCGAGAAGAAAGAGGCCCGCAGCTACGCCTACCAGGGCAACGTGGTTGACCTTTGGGAATACTGCGCCGAGAAGGGCATCAAGGTGGACCTCGGCAGCGACCAGACCTCGCTGCACAATCCCTGGGCCGGTGGCTACTACCCCGTGGGCGTCACCTTCGAGGATGCCAAGGTGATGATGGCCGAACAGCCCGAACTGTTCAAGGAGAAGGTGCAGGAGAGCCTGCGCCGCCATGTGGCCGCCGTCAACAAGCTCACCGCCCGTGGCATGTACTTCTTCGACTATGGCAACGCCTTCCTGCTGGAAAGCTCGCGTGCTGGCGCCGACATCTGGAATGCCGACCACACCGCCTTCCGCTATCCCTCCTACGTGCAGGACATCATGGGCCCCATGTGCTTCGACTACGGCTTCGGCCCCTTCCGTTGGGTGTGCACCAGCGGCAAGCCCGAGGACCTCGACAAGAGCGACCACATTGCCATGGAGGTGCTGGGCGAGATTGCCAAGACCGCTCCCGCCGAGATTCAGCAGCAGATGCACGACAATATCCAGTGGATCCGCGGTGCCAAGGAAAACCACCTCGTTGTCGGTTCCCAGGCCCGTATCCTCTATGCCGACTGCGAAGGCCGCACCAAGATTGCCGCCCGTTTCAACGAGGCCATCCGCAAGGGTGAAATCAGCGCCCCCATCGTCCTCGGTCGCGACCACCACGACGTCAGCGGTACCGACAGCCCCTTCCGCGAGACCAGCAACATCTACGACGGCTCCAACCGTACCGCCGACATGGCCATCCAGAACGTCATCGGCGACAGCTTCCGCGGCGCCACGTGGGTCTCGATCCACAACGGCGGCGGCGTAGGCTGGGGCGAGGTCATCAACGGTGGCTTCGGCATGGTGCTCGACGGCAGCCCCGAGGCCGACCGTCGCCTGCACATGATGCTCCACTGGGACGTCAACAATGGCATCTCCCGCCGCAGCTGGGCCCGCAACGAAGGCGCCATGTTCGCCATCAAGCGCGCCATGGAGATCTGCCCCGACCTCAAGGTCACCCTTCCCAACCTCGTCGACGACGCGGTGCTGGAAGGCCTGTTCTAAAAAAAATACCTATCAAACAAAGCCACGGCCGGGCATCCGCCCGGCCGTGGCTTTATCTTTTCAATCCTTCTGTGATCCGGCAGTGCTGTCGGAGGGTGCTGTGCGGGCTTTCCGGCGCGGCGTGGCGGGGATGGGAGGGGTGTACCATAGGTGGTTGTAGGACTTCTTCTTTTCCACTTCGGCTTGGTATTGGAGGCCGGCGTTGTCGCCCCGCGAGAGGTCGGCGCAGGCGGGGCCGGAATCGGTCATTTTGCCGCTGAAGTTCCACAGGCGGTAGTCGTTGGCATCCTTGACGAGCAGGTGCTGCTCCTCCAGCCTGTGCATCGGCATCGGCGGCACCCAGCGGCGGGCGTTGATGGAGACGGCTCGCAGGTTGATGAGTTGCAGGGTGTCTACGTAGATGCTCAGGTTGGCGTACTCGCGCAGCTCCATGTCGTTCTGGAAAAGGGTCACGCGGCCCACGCCCACGCGCAGTGTGTAGTTGCCCGTCGGCAGGCTGTCGATGAAGAAGAACCCATCCTCGTCGCACACTCGCACGGCCTTGGCCACGCTGTCCTGCAGCAGCTGCACCAGGCAGTAGGGCTCGGGCTTCTGACTTTGCTGGTTATACACCGTGCCTGTAACGGCGATGGTGTCCGTTTGGGCGTGGCAGGCCAGCGTGGCGGCAATCAGTAGCAGGAAAACCATGGACCGCCGGCATCTTGCCGGCATAGCCACTCTTTGCCATTGTTTTGCCGGCGGGACGCCGGCGCTCCAGGTATTCATTGTTTTAAAAGTTTCTTTTCCAACAGCCGGACCACGTACGAGTCGATGGGGATGGTGTTGTAGCTGCCCCAGAAAGCGGGGGTGAAGTCGCTCTGTCCGAAGGCGCGGTCGAGGGCCACGGGGCGGTTGCCGAGGGTCTCGCCCTCGGGGGCGGTGGCTTCGCGGTTGAAGCCGGTGAGGGTCCAGTCCACGCTGTGGCGCCACACCTGCTCCTCCTTGTCGTGTCCGCGTCCCCGGGAGGTGAGGCGGAGGGTGGAGGTGGAATAGTACCGCGCGAGGGTTAGCTTGCCGTCGCGCTCGTCGTATATCCATGTCGTGGAGTCGGTCTCGTAGGTTATGTGGGTGAAGTAGGTCTTCACCCATGCCTCCTCGGGGGCCATCCCTTTGACGGGCTTGGCAATCCACGAGGTGATGCGCACCGGCGCCAGACCGCGTTTGCGGATAATGTACTCGTAGTTCGTTTCGCGCGAGCGGCGGCTGGCACCCACCGAACGGACCAGGTAGTAGCCCTCGCCGCCGTCGTCGAATTCCATCAGGGGCAGGAACCGCTGGCGCATAAGCCATCCTTTCGACAGGCCGTAGCTGGCGTTGGGTGCCGCCACGGGGTCGTAGAACTGTTCCTCGTCGGCATACTGCAACATCTCGTCGATGCCGTCCTTCTTGCCCACTTTCTCTTCCAGCAGGCGGCGGTCGCTCACCAGCAGGCGGTGGCGCAGGAGGGTCTTGAAGTTGCTCTCCAGCTGGCGGTCGGGGGACTTGAAGTTGTAGCTGAGCTTCCCTGCGTGTTGGCTGTAAGGGCCGCGCTCCACTTCCATGACGGCCTCGTCGAAGAGGTATATCTCGTCGTCCACACTGCGCCAGTCGCGGTAGAAGAAGGTGGAGTAGGCCGTCTCCTGCAGGAAAGCGCTGTCCAGGCTCAGCAGCACGTCCAGCATCAGGTCCAGGCCGTGGCGGTAGCGCGAAACATTCACCTCCTTCAGTTCGATGGTCTGCGCCTTGAGGCGGATGCGGCTGCGACGGCTGAGGTCGCCAACGCTGAGGCGCAATGGCTCATAGCCCACCGACCGCACCAGCACACTGTCGCCCGTGTGCCCGGCGGGGACCTTCAGTTCGTAGTCGCCCTGGTCGTTGCAGCATACGCCGATGGTGCCGCCCGTCAGCTGCAGCGTGGCGTAGGGAACACCGCCGTGGCCGTCCACCACACGCCCTTTCAGCACCAGCACCTGCTGGGCCGACACCGTGCCGGCCACGGCCAGCAACAACAGCATTATGAACCTTCGACGCATCATAGCCTTTTATAATCAAATACACATTTCCCGACCGCAATCTGACACCCCCTCGAAAAAAATTATTCCGACTGCAAAGGTACAAAAAAAACTTGGAATAACAAATGAATTTTTTTTTCGTACCTTTGCAATCCGGACCATGAAACGTAATTGTACTATAAAAACCTTACTATGAAGAAAATACTGCTCAACGAGAAACTGCTCCTGGCCATCGTCATACTGAATGTGGTGGTGATATTCATCCAGGAGTGCGGCGTGGACCACCTGGCCCTTAGTCTGGTCGACATCGTCTGCACGCTGATATTCGTCGTGGAAATGGTGGTGAAACACATCGAGTACGGCCCGAAGGGCTATTGGCGCGACCGCTGGAACGCCCTCGACGGCATCGTCACCATCCTCTCCATTCCCGCCCTCCTGGCCTACCTCATCCCCGAGATTGCCAGCATCAACGCCATCATCATCTTCCGCGCCCTGAGGGTCTTCAAGCTCTTCCGCACGGCCCGCCGCTTCCCCAACCTGACCGAGATATGGTCCGGATTCAAGCTCGCCCTGCGCCAGTCGGCGGGCTTCCTGCTGGGCTACTTCATCGTCATCGTGGTCATCGCCATGTTCAACAGCGCCCTCTTCGGCAAGGTGGCGCCGGAGTATTTCGACACCCCGCTGGACGCCATCTACTCCGTCTTCCAGCTCTTCACCGTCGAGGGCTGGTACGAGATACCCAACGCCGTGGTGGGCGACCTCTCGCCCGTCTGGACCCACATCATCCGCTTCTACTTCTGCCTGCTGCTCATCGGCGGAGGCATCATCGGCATGTCCCTCATCAACTCCATCTTCGTCGACGCCCTGGCGGCCGACAACAACGACGACGTCAAGGCCAAACTCGACATCCTGGAGCAGAAAATCGACCGCCTGCTGCAAGAACGGGACGGCCAGTGAGACAAAATTAATGTACCGCGGCACAATAAACCACCCGACAGCCGCGTTATAACCCGAAACTAATAACAACTGAAAAGATATGTCAAAAATGGTTCCATTCAAGAAAAACATGATCCAGGGCGGCGCCATCGTGCTCGCGGCCTTGGTGCTGGGCCTCTGCATGGTCTGGACTGTGAAGACCCTCAAGTCCTACGACAACACCGTCAAAGTGCGCGGCCTCTGCGAGAAAGAGGTGCCCGCCGACCGCGTCGTCTGGCGCATCAGCTACAGCGAGAAGGGCAACGACCTCGCCGACCTCCGCAACACCATCCGCCGCAACAACGACGTCATTGTCAAAGCGCTGCGCGACGCCGGCTTCGCCGAGGACGAAATCAAGGTGGCCAACGCCAGCTACGACGACCGCTACAACTGGAGCAACAACGTCTCCCAGATCACCTTCCGCTACCAGGTCAACCAGACGGTCACCGTCTTCACCAAGAACCTCGACCTCGTGCGCAAGCTCCAGCAGACCCTCGAAACCGACCTCGTCAACCAGAACATCCTGGCCAACAGCTACGCCGACTACCAGTATCTCGGCCTCAACGACATCAAACCCGAGATGATCCGCGAGAGCCTTGAGAACGCCCGCGTTGCCGCCGACGAGTTCGCCAACAACAGCCACAGCAAAATCGGCAAGATGCGCACCGCCTCGCAGGGCTACTTCGAGGTGGAGGACCTCGACGAGAACACCCCCCAGGTGAAAAAGGTCCGCGTCGTCACCACCGTCGAATACTACCTGAAATAAACCCCTTCGGCAGTCCCCTCGGCTGCCCAAGGCCCCCAACCGTAGAGACGCGGCATGCCGCGTCTCTTTTTTTTGTGTTTGCCTACCGGGAGACGCGGCATCGCCTACCGGGAGACGCGGCATGCCGCGTCTCTACAGTCTCGTTTGCCGACAGTTCCCCTCTGTAGAGACGCAGCGTGCTGCGTCTCTTGGTCGACAGGAACAAATCCTCTGCCTACTGGGAGACGCAGCACGCTGCGTCTCTACAGAATGTGTTGCCTTCCTGGAGACGCGGCATGCCGCGTCTCCAGGAAGGAGGGGTCCGGGAGGGGTCGAAGAGGTACATAATTCGTCATTTCTTATATTGTATTTATATCGTTCTTATATCGTTCTCA
>DFIZ01000038.1:28800-30998 GCA_002372855.1 Bacteroidales bacterium UBA3684 | reverse complement strand
ACCTATATAAGAACTATATGAGAACTATATAGGAACGATATAAGAAGGGCCGAATTATGTAGGTAAGGGGTGGGAGGCAGGGGGGAGGAGGGTGATGAGAAAAAAAGACGGAGTGTGGCAAATTTTTTGTATCTTTGCAGCATGGAACAGGGGTGCTTGGTAACCCCCTTTATCAAAACAAGAATATGGCAAACAATGACTTATCGGTTTCCGGAGGACGGAAAGACTCGGTGATAATCTATTCTGGTGGGCTCGACTCCACGACCCTGCTCTACGAGGAGCGGGAGCGCATAGCCGTGGCCGTCACCTTCGACTACGGCAGCAACCACGGCGCCCGCGAGCAGGCCTGTGCCCGTTGGCACTGCCAGCGGCTGGGCATCGAGCATATGGTGATCGACCTGGCTTTCATGGGGCGCTACTTCCAGTCGTCGCTGCTCAGCGGCGCCGACGACATTCCCGAGGGCAGCTACGACGAGACGAACATGAAGAGCACCGTGGTGCCCTTCCGCAACGGCATCATGCTCAGCGTGGCCTGCGGGCTGGCCGAGAGCCGTGGCCTGACGCGGGTGCTGATGGCCAACCACGGGGGCGACCACGCCATCTATCCCGACTGCCGTCCGGAGTTTGTCGAGGCCATGGACGCCGCCATGCGTGCCGGCACCTATGTCGGGGTGTCCATCGCCGCGCCCTACACGAACCTGTCGAAGGCCGACCTGGTGCGCCGCGGGGCGGAGCTGGGCATCGACTACGGGCACACCTATTCCTGCTACCGCGGCGGCGAGCGCCACTGCGGCCGTTGCGGCACCTGCAACGAGCGCCGCGAGGCCTTCCGCCTGGCGGGCGTCGAGGACCCCACAATTTACAGCTGTGAGCTTTAAGCTGTAAGTTTTAAGTGGCTGACGCAGACTGAATTTGAAACGCAACTCACAATTATAAGATCACAACTTAAAACTTAAAGCTCACAGTTTAAAACCAAAAACTCACAGCTTAAAACTTAAAGCTCACAGCTTAAAACTAAAAAGAAATGTACTACGTTAGGAAACAGATAGAAGTGTCAGGGGCCCACCGCCTCGAGCTGGACTACCCCAGCAAGTGCACGCAGCTGCACGGGCACAACTGGATGATTACCATCTTTTGCAAAGCCAAGGAGCTGGACCGTAACGGCATGGTGGTGGATTTTTCCAAAATCAAGAGCCACATCGTCGACCGCTTGGACCACCATGTGGTCAACGACGTCATCGGTTGCAACCCCACGGCGGAGAACATCGCCCGCTGGTGCCAGCAGCAGGTGCCCAACTGCTACCGCGTCGAGGTGCAGGAGAGTTCGGGCAACCTGGCCATTTATGAACTGGACGAGATATGAAAGTAAACGAAATATTCTATTCCCTGCAGGGCGAAGGCTACCACGTGGGCACGGCGGCGGTCTTTGTGCGCCTCAGCGGCTGCAACCTGCATTGCCCTTTCTGCGACACGCAGCATGAGGAGGGCACCGAGATGACGGACGAGGAGATTGTGGAGCAGGTGAGGCAGTATCCGGCGCGCCTGGTGGTCGTCACCGGCGGCGAACCGTCGCTGCAGCTCACCAAGAGCCTGGTCAACGCCCTCCACGACGCCGACAAGATGGTGGCCGTGGAGACCAACGGCACCCACCGCCTGCCGGGCAATGTGGACTGGATCACCCTCTCGCCCAAGGACAAATACCTCGGCGGCGAGGCCAAGGTGGTGCTCACCATCGTCGACGAGCTGAAGGTGGTCTTCGACGGTGTCCATGTGCCGGACATGTACAACGGCATACTGTGCACCCACGGCCGTTTCCTGCAGCCCTGCGACACCGGCGACCCCGTGCGCAATGCCGACATTGTGGCCAAGGCCATCGAATACATCAAGGAAGATCCTCGCTGGAAGCTCTCGCTCCAGATACACAAAATGTTGAACATAAGATAATACAGCTGTGAGCTGTAAGCTGTAAACGGTGAGTGGCATTCGAGTAATTCGCTCGTAATCAACCTGCGTAGCATTCGTATAATTCGAGTAATTCGCCGTTAGAAAAAAATAATAAGCAGTATATGAACCGCGAACAAGACCATTTGCAATCCCTTGGCCACAAGGCCGAGATACCGACCGACTACAATCCCGCCGTGCTCGAGGTCTTCGAGAACCGCCATCAGGAGCGCGACTACTGGGTGCAGTTCAACTGC
>DFIZ01000038.1:5583-28731 GCA_002372855.1 Bacteroidales bacterium UBA3684 | reverse complement strand
CGCTCTGCCCCATCACCGGGCAGCCCGACTTCGCCGAGCTGAAGATTATGTACATCCCCGACAAGATGATGGTGGAGAGCAAGAGCCTGAAGCTCTATCTGTTCTCCTTCCGTAACCACGGCGACTTTCATGAGGACTGCGTCAATATCATCATGAACGACCTTATCCGTTTGATGGACCCGCGCTACATCGAGGTCATAGGCCTCTTTGTCCCCCGCGGGGGCATCAGCATCCACCCTTACGCCAACTACGGCCGTCCCGGCACGCGCTACGAGGAGCTGGCCGAACACCGATTGAGAAATTACCTTTTGTAGCTGTGAGCTGTAAGCTATGAGTTTTAAGTGCTGGCGCAAGATACTTTCAACTTAAAACTTACAGTTTAAAACTTAAAACTTAAAACTCTTGAAACAGATACTACTGATCAACGACGTTGTAGGCCACAGCCATGTGGGCATGGTGGCCATGCTGCCCATCCTGACCTATCAGGGTCACTCCGTGTACAACCTGCCCACGGCCTTGGTGTCCAATACGCTCGACTACGGCCGTTTCAATGTCCTCGAGACCACTGACTACATGCGCGGTACGCTGCCGGTGTGGCAACGGCTGGGGTTCCGTTTCGACGCTGTGTGCACAGGGCTGATGTTCAGCGAGGAGCAGGCGCAGTTGGTGTCGGCCTACTGCAAGCATCTCCATGCCGACGGCACGACGGTCTTCGTGGACCCCATCATGGGCGACGGCGGACGCCTCTACAACGGCATGGGGCAGCGCCAGGTGGAGCTGATGCGCGAGATGGTCTCCGTGGCCGACCTCACCTTTCCCAACTACACCGAGGCCTGTTACCTGGCCGATGTCCCCTTCCGTGCCGACGGCATGACGTGGGACGAGGCCTGCCAGCTGCTCGACGCCATCGCCGGCCTCGGCGCCCGGTCGGTGGTGATTACCAGTGCCTGTGTCGACGGGCAGAAGTGCGTCATCGGGCGCCGCAGCGAAGAGTCGGTCAGGGGCTTCCGCCAGAAGATTGACGAGGGGCCGTATTTCCGCCTCGATTACGAGGAGATACCCTTGGCCTTCCACGGCACGGGCGATATCTTCTCCGCCGTGCTCATCGGCCACCTGATGAACGGCGACCCCTTGCGGACCAGCACCCAGACGGCCATGAGCGTCGTCAGTCGCCTCATCGACCGCAACCGCGACCAGAAGGACCTCTGCCTGGGCATCCCGATTGAGAAGTGTCTGGATCTGCTATAGCTCCACCTGTACGCCGAAGCTGAAGCGGGTGTTGAGGTCCAGGTGCCAGTCGGGGTCGATGAGGCGGTTGTAGGTGCGGCCGAAATAGAAGCTGCCTAAGTCGAAGCTGGCTGAAAGGGCCACGTGGCGCGAGAGGCTGTATGTGTACCGCACTCCGCCCCAGAAGTTGTCGGCCTCGGCCTCGCCGAAGTCGAAGCCCAGGCGCAGCGTCATGTCGATGCCCATTTCGTGGCGGAAGCGGTAGGGGATGATGTGGAACTGTGCCGTGACGCCCCAGCCCACTTCGTATCCGTTGGTGACAAATATCCATTGCAGGCTCTGCCCGTTCCCGATGTCCTGTCCGCCGCTGCTCATGGCGTTGGAACCCACCAGGTTGGCGTAGAAGCCCACCTCCCAGTGTTGCCATAGGCGGTAGTTCACTGCCAGGCTCACGCTGCGGTTGGGACGGTTGGCCAGCACGCCGGAACCGAGTTGCAGCACGCTGGTGGCGGTAAGCTGGGTCGAAGCGTCGACCGCAATGTTGATGCGGTGCCAGTCGAACCCTTGGGCCATGGCCATATTGCCCATCAATACTATCATTACTGTTAGAAATATCTTTTTCATATACTTAAACTGTTTGAATCAATAATTGAGACTTATGCCCAGGCAGAGGGGGTACACCTTGGTGTCGAGGGTGGGGAGGTCGTCCTTGCGGGCGGTGCGGAAGAGGGGCGTCAGCGACCCTTGGACGAAGAACGACAGACGGTTCCAGCCGATGTCCAGCCTCAGGTCGAGGCGGAAGCGGTTCCAGATGTCGCCGATGGTGTCGTTCAGGATGTCTATGCGTCCGTTCTCGGCCTCGGGGCCTTCGGTCCAGGTGCACTGGCTGCGCATGAAGGCACCATCGGTGGAGAGCTGTATGGCGGGCCTGAGCTCGGCGCTGATGCGCAAGCCGCGGTAGTCGAGGCGGCGGTGCCACTCCGCCCGCAGGGGCAGGCTGATGGAAATGGTCTGCAGGGTGCTGCGCCACACGCGCTTCTGTCCGGCGTAGAAGGGCTTGTTGTAGTAGGCTGGCTCGTCGACGGGGCCGAAGTGGGTGAGGCCCGTGGCGGGGTCGACGGTGGTGCCCATCAGGCGGGGAAAGATGTAGACCTCAGTGGAAAAACCTATACCCACGCCGAAGTCCCAATGCTTCAGCCGGAGGAAGTTCCATCCGAGACGGAGGTCGTAGCAGCCCAGGGAGCCCGTGGGGTTCATCTGGTAGTCGTCCATGGGCACCGCCGTGCCGCCGAGGGGACGCTGCGACCATCCGCTGATGCCGATGCCCACGCCGCCGAACAGACGGTGGATGGTTGGCGAGAGGTTGAGCTGGAAGGCTTCCTCCTGGTCTTCCACGCCCATCTGCTCCGTGCGGCTCTCGCCTTTGACGGTGCGGGTGAGGTCGTCGCTCGCGATGCCTCTGTGGCGCAGGGTGGCGAAGTCGTTGCTCTGCACCCATGCCTGCTGGGCCTCGACGGGCTGCAGCAACAGCAGGGTGCTGTGGCCGCGGGCTTCGAGGACGAGCATCTCCAGGTGCAGGGTGTCGCGGCTGGGATTGGAGAGCCACAGGCGGCTGTCGTCGTAGCTGTGCAGGTAGAGACGCTGCGAGGTGGTGTGGATGTCGATGCCGTTCAGGTAGGGGAAGCTGGCGGGAATGTCGAGCACACCGCCGCTGACGGTCATGCTTTTCAACGGCTGTCGCAGCGAGTCGGCCTGCGACAGGCTGCCGTTGACGGTGGTCTGGATGTAGTCCGTGGTGTCGGGTATGACGGTGACGTTGTGCAGGCCGTAGACGTTGACGGTGTTGATGCTTTGGAGGAGGTCTTGGCGCAACACCAGGGTTTGCTGCCCTTGCGCCGCTGCTCCGAAGGCAAGACCAAAGAGCATCGCAAAGAGGCCAATGGCTGCCAGTAGGGGTTTCTTATCGTGTTTCATGTTGCATGGGTTTTTCGGGTTCATGTTCAGTTGTTACTTGCCGTGAGGGCTTCGAGCCAAGGATTGGTGGCCAGACGTGCATCGTTGATTACTGGTGGGATGGTCACCGTTGGCTCGGGGCGTGAAGGTTCGGGAATCTCCTCCAGCGTGTCCTGAGGGGGAATGGGACTGGCTTGCGGAGCGACTTCCTCGGCCAGCAGAGGGGCTTCGGCAGGGAGTTCTTGGGGGTGGTAGGGTTTATGGGCTTTATGGGTTTTATAGGGCTCATAGGGCTTATAAGTCTTATAGGTTGTATCGGTCTCGGCCTCTTGCGGCTCTGCTGCAACGGCGGGTTCCGGCTGGGCCTGGGCCACCATCGGGCCAGCCTCGTTGGGCTTGCGGTTCAGCACCAGCAGGGTGGTGCCGGCCAGCACCATCAGCGCCATGGCCGCCGCCACGTGCCACCAGGCGAAGCCCTCGCGCTCTTTCTTCAGCAGGCGCTCCTTGCCGGGCAGGGTGGCCACCACGGGCGTTACCTTCACTCCGGCCACCTCCTCCATCTCCTCCCGCAGTTCGGGGTGCTGCTCCAGGAAGGCCTCCACGGCCTCGCGCTCCTCGCGCGTCAGTGCGCCGTCGGCATAGCGCATCAGCCATCCTTCGTAGTTTTCCATTGTTATCATCGGTAATCCTCCAGTTGTTTCTTTAATTGTTTGCGTGCGCGGAACAGGTAGACGCCCACCTGCTGCTCGCTGAGGCCTGTCATCTGGGCCATCTCCGCGTATTCGTACCCCTCCAGGTCGCGCAGCAGCACCAGCATGCGCTGCTGCTCCGGCAGGGTGGCCAGGGCATGGGCCAGGGCGTCCTTCAGTTCGAAGTTCTCGTGTTGCCAGTATGCTTCTTCCTGCGCCACTTGTGCGTTCCGCACCACCTCTTCGTGGCGGTGCATGTCCACCAGCCGCCGGTAGAGCGCCCTGACGAGCCATCCCTTGGCCCCTGCGGCCTCCACCTCGCTGCGTCGCTCCCAGAGGTCGGCGAAGACATCCTGCACGGCATCCTCGGCAGCGGCGCTGAGGTTGGCGTAGCGCAGCGCGAAGCGGTAGAGGTCGTCGCCCAGGTGGCGTACACAGTGGTTATATTCCTTGGTGGTCATTCTGCACAATATACGATTACCCCTGCCCGTTTATTACACCCCTGCCGAAAAAAAACTTTTCATACACCACGGACGCCCTTTCGTACACCCAGCCTGCGCCGGCCTTGGCGGCATTGGTTTTTTATGTAATTTTGCAGCCGAAAAGATAAAAGAAACATGAAACGTATAGTCCTTTTTGTGCTTGCGGCCTTGACCATGGCGTCCTGCTCCGGCGGCGACGAACCTGTCCGCGCCATCTACCATTGGAAAACCACCTTCAACCCCACACCGTACGAGCAGCAGTGGCTCCGCGACCACCGCGTACAGCGGCTCTATCTGCGCCTGTTCGACGTCGACGCCTGCGGCTACAGCCGCGAAGACGGCAACGCCGCCCCCATCGCCACCACACGCTTCCTCCAGCCCCTGCCCGACGACATGGAGGTCATCCCCGTGGTCTACATCACCAACGAGGCTATGGGCCGCATGTGGGGCTACCGTGTGGCCGAACTCATCGCCGAGCGTGTGGCGAAGATGGCCGACTGCAACGGCTTCGAACTGAAGGAACTCCAGGTCGACTGCGACTGGACCGAGCGCACCAGGAGCGACTACTACTACTTCTGCCGCAGTCTCCGCGAATGCCTCCACGAGAAGGGCGTCCGCCTCAGCTCCACCGTGCGCCTCCACCAGGTGGACACCACCTTGGCCGACCTCCCCGTCGACGGCCGAGTGCTGATGGTCTACAACACCGGCGACCTGCGTTCCCCCAAGACCGCCAACTCCATCCTCGACTATTCCGACGTCAAACCCTACCTGCGCCGCATCGACGCCTCCATGCTCGACAGCATGGACTTCGCCTGGCCTGTCTTCGGATGGGGCGTGGCCTTCGATGCCAACGGGCGGTTCCAGCGCATGGTGCCCTCCTCGGCCTTGGGCGCCGACACCTCCGCTAGCCTCCGCGAGGAGTGGGGCCGCGTGGACGACATCCAGCGCGTGCAACGCCGTCTCCCTGCCCGCGGCCGCCACACCACCATTCTCTATCACCTCGATTCCCTCAACCTTTCAAAATACACCTACGATGAAATCGAAACCATCTATTCCCGCTAGGTTTTTGTCTCGTGGCCGGGGGCTTGCCCTCGCCATGGCAGTCCTCCTCCTGCTGGCCTCCTTCCGGGCTTCGGCTTGCGGCCCCGGCCCCCTGGTGGCCCCCGACGACTTCGACCTCTACCGCCTGCTGCCCTACTACGCCGAGCTGCAGGAACCCGCCGACGGCCGCCGCGAGGCCAACTGCCGGGCATGGCAGCGCTCCCTGGGTGGCACGGTGCCCCTGGAGGCCATACGCCAGGCCGTCTATGACCTCTCCCTGCGCGACTGGCTCCTTGTGCAGCAGGGCGACGACCGCGGCAACGCCTTCTGCCAAAAGCTGCTCGCCACCCGCGACACCGCCGCCATCCAACTCCTGCTCTGGAGCAAATACTACGAGGCCTGGAGCCTCCAGATGCGCTCGCCGTGGTACTACGGCTGCGGTCTCGACGACTGCTCCTTCGACCTCGACAGCGTCCTCGCGGCCTCCACTCATTATATAGAAATGAAAAACCGCAAATACCGCGACCGCTACCTCCTCCTGGCCCTGAAATGTCTCTACCGCTCCGGGCGTGGCGAGGAGGGCATAGCCCTGTGGCGCAAGCACAAGGGGCTGCTCCGCGGCAGCCACCTGCACGACCAGGCCGAGGGCTACTATGCCGCCTGCCTCAATCGCGAGGGCCATCGCCGCGAAGCCCTCGACGTCTACTCGCGCCTGGGCGACGCCGCCTCGCTGCAGCTGCTGCTGGACGACAAGGTGGAGGTCTTCGAGCGCGTGCTGCGCCACCGCCCCAACTCGCCCTTCTTCCCCATGGCCCTGCAGCGGGTGCTCTTCGTGGCGGAGAATTACACCACCAGTAGCGACTTCACCCCCTATTCCCTCGACAGTCTCCAGCTGCGTCGCCTTTCGACCCTCTGCCGCCTGGCCGGCAGCGACGTCAGGGTGAAGAACAAGCCCATGTGGCGCTATGCCGCCGCCTGCCTCCTCGACCGCCAGGGGCGCCGCCGCGAGGCCTTGGCGCTGGTGGAGAACCTGCGCTCCGGCGACGACTTCCTCAACACTTCCATCCGCGTGCTGCGCCTCCACCTTCACGCCCGGCTCGACCCCGTTGACGACGCCTACGAGCAACGCCTGCTGCGCGACCTGCGTTGGCTCGACGCCCGCATGCAGCAGGAATGGGCCTCCGCCGACAGCGCCACGCGCTTCCGCCTGAGCCACATCGACGGCTTCGGCTATAATTACGACATCTACCGTACCCTCTATGCCAACGACGCCCTGCGCCGCATCGTCCTCGCCAAGGGTGGCCTCTACGAACGCTTCCGCCGCGCCGGACGCACCACCCGCGCCCTCCAGCTGGCCAACATGGCCGACAACCGCTTCCTGCAAATCACGCAGAATCCCATCGTGGCCCTCTGCCGCGCTGGCGAAAGCAAGCAGGAACTCTATGGCACCGATCTTGACGACGCCCCCTCCTACAACTACTACTACAATTGGTTCTCCGTCTACCTTACCGACACCACGGGTTTCGACAACACTTTCCAACGCATAGACCACTACAATCCCATCCGCGACTTTGACGGCGAAGACAACCGTCGTGACAGCTACTTCAACGCTCACGATTTCAGTAATATTTTCTTCATTCGCGCCGACCGTCTTGGGGCCGATGTCCTGGCCGAATACTACCACCATGTGGAAAAGCCAGCCGATGCCACGGACCGTTGGCTCAACGAACGTGGCTACACCGATGCCGACTACTGGCGCGACATCGTCGGCACGCACTACCTGCGCGAGATGCGCTTCGCCGAGGCTTACGACTGGCTCCGCCAGGTGAGCGACGGCTATGCCAACCGCCTCAACACCACGCCTTGGATACAGTACGACCCGCTGGAATACGACGAAGTGGCCCTCCGTCCCGCCGACCGCACGGGATACAAGTTGCGCTTCGCCATGGCAATGGGTCATCAAGAAACCTATATGAAAGAGAAACCCGACCCCAACGACCGTGCCGACGCCATGCTGCAGCTCTCCATCGGTCTGCGCAACGCCTTCAGCTACCGCGCCTGGCCTTTGGTGGCCTACGGCTACGGCGGCTTCTATTCCTACTGGCCGGAAGACAAAAACCATTATGACGACCCCTTCTGGGAGGAGGAGTGGCTGGGATGGTACATCCCCTACATGATGGCCGACGGCGCTGTGGTGCCCTATGTTGAGGCCGCCGAGAAGCGTGCCGCCACCTTGCGCAAGCAGGCTTTCGCCACCTACACCGACCCCGAGCGCAAGGCCCAAGCCCTCCGTCGCGTGCGCGAGTATACCTACCTTATGAAAAATTACGCCAACACCCCCACGGGTCAGGACATCGCCCGCCACTGCGACCGCTGGAAGGACTACTTGCGCAAATAACCCTCGAACTTTCATAAAAAACGTTAAAACGCCAGTTTTCCGCCTGTCCATCGACCTACCAAATCCTACCGTGGTGGGAGTTGGTAGGGAGTTGATAGGGAGTTGGTAGGGGGTTAACTGGGAGTTTGCACCCCTCGGACTCGGGGTAAAGGGGAGTTGAAAAATGGTGGGTTGGTGATGCAATAATTGTTGAACGGCTGCGTTATTGGTAACATGAACGAATGGCTCACACTCAGTACCTCTGGCGACCTGCTGCGCGTTGCAGCGGACGAGTTGGTCTATGCCGAGGCCGACGGCAACTACACCACCCTGGTGCTCGCCGACGGCGACCGGCGGTTGGTGACGCTGCAGCTGGGCCAGCTCGAACGGATGATAGCGCAGCAGATGCCTCAGGCGTCGCAGGGCTATGTCCGTATAGGCAAGAGTTTGATTGTGAGGCTGGAGAGTGTGCGCTATGTCCACCCGGGAAAGGGTCTGTTGGAGCTGCGCAATCCAGCCGGATCCAAATACGAACTCACGGCCTCGCGCGAAGCGTTGAAGGCCTTGAAGGAAATGTTGGAAAGGAACTTGAAATGAAAGAGATAGACGATAATGAAATTCGCATCATAGGAGCATCCGACGGTGGCCGACGCCACCGCTGGCCGTGGTACGGTTGGTTGGCCGTGGGCCTGGTGCTGGCGGCGCTGGTGGCCGTGGCCGTTGCGGTGCTGTCGCTGCAGACGCCGAGAGAGGCGGAGAATATCGGCCTCACCCCAGCCCCTCTCCAAAGGAGAGGGGATTTGCCCGCCTCGGACCGCGTCGGTTTCCCCTCTCCCTCGGAGAGGGGCAGGGGTGAGGCCTTTCCACTTGCCGTCTTCGACACCATGATCAACGACGTGCCGCTGACGATATACAGTCTGGACTGCGAACTTCCCGCCTGCCCGCGGGCGTCGCTCCATGTGGGCATGCCCGACCGCGAGGACACCTCGCTGCTGCTGGCCGTGATGGCCGCCGACGTGCGGGCCGACAACAGGGGCATCGTGGGCGATTTTGTCGTGGACGGGCGGCAGCTGGCCCGTGGCGGGAAGAAGGATGGCTACTGTGCCATCCTCGACGGCGTGCCCGTTCTGGGACGTGGCGGCGAGGCCGATCTGAAGCGCGCCGTGGACGGGAAGGGCAGTTTCTTCCGCCAGTATGTGCTGGTGAGCGAAGGCGTTGCCATGCCGCCCAAGCCCAAGGGCAAGAACCACCGCAGGGCGTTGTGCGTCATGGACAATAGGATGTTCGTTGTGGCGTCGGGCGACCGCGAGTCGTACCACGACTTCGCCACCGCCCTGGCCGACCTCGGTGTCGACGACGCCATTGCCCTGGTGGGGTCGGAGTCGCTGCTGATGTACCGCGCCGAAGGGGGCTTGCTGCACACCATCGGCACCTCGTTCGAGGGCGATAATGTCAATTTCCTGGTTTGGCGGCGGTAGGTAGAGGTGTCTTTATGTTGACCGATCTCGCGCCTGTCGAGACGCAGCGTGCTGCGTCTCGGGGATGGTTTTTGTCTACTGTAGAGACGCAGCGTGCTGCGTCTCGGGGGATGTTTTTGTCTACCGGGAGACGGGGCATGCCCCGTCTCTACGGTTGGGGTTCTTGACGGTGGGGAGACGCAGCACGCTGCGTCTCTACAGAGGGGGAATTGTTTATCCGTAGCAGGTGGGGGTTATACCTGGCGAATTTTGCCGTCGCTGCCGCGGCGGTATAGGGTGAAATGTTTCTTGACCTTCTCCAGGAAGGGACTGAGAGCGTGGGTGCTGCGGCCGTAGTATTCGTCGTAGAGGATGCAGAGCCGTTTGCGCGACCGCGAGAGGGCCACGAAGAGGCGACGGGCGTCTTCCTGTATCTGTTTTTCGGTCCAACTGCGCGTGCCGGGATAGACGCCGTCGATGGCGCGGTAGACGATGACGGTGTCGAACTCCAGCCCTTTGGCTTTGTGGACGGTGGAGATGATGTAGCGCTCCTCGAGCGAGGTGCCGCAGAGGTCGGCCTCCTTGAGGGTGTTGAGGTCGGTGGCGTAGCGTTCCAGCTGCTGGCGCAGGGTGGGGTAGAGGTCGGTGCGGATGAGGTCGGTGTCGAGGAAGTGCAGCAGGTGGCGCCATTTGTCGATGGGGTCGATGAGGCCGCCGGCCAGCATGCGCGTGTAGACGAACTGCAGCTCGTCTGTGAGTGGAGAGTGGTGCGAGTGGAGAGCGGAGAGTGGAGAGTGGAGAGTGGAGAGTGGAGAGTGGAGAGTGGAGAGTGGAGAGCAGGCTGTCGCGTCATGGTGTTCTCCGTTCTCCGTTCTCCGTTCTCCACTCTCCGTTCTCCGTTCTCCGCTCATGATTCCGTGGCGGTAGATGTCGGCGTACTTGGCGTGGAACTTGTCGACCTGCTTCTGGTGGTCGGCGATGAAGTGGCGCTGGTCGGCGAGCATCTGTGTGGCGTTGAGGTGGCAGAAGTTGAGGAGCGAGAGGGTGGCGAGGATGTCGTCGTCGGCCTGGTGGCTGTTCTGCCCTTCGAGGTGCAGCACCTCGAGGAGGTGGCCCAGCTTGTACTGCCGCAGGCGGGGCCGCACGAGGCGGATGTACTTCAGGGTGTCGAAATAGCGCGGGCAGAGCCGTTCGAGGTCCAGTTCGGGGCAGCTGCGGCGCAGGTTGTGGAGGAGGATCTGGTAGTCGTAGCCCACGTTGTGGCCCACGAGGGTGTGCCCCTGGCAGTAGTCCATGAAGAGGCGCAGTCCCTCGGCGCGGGAGTGGCGGCGGCTGTTGCGGTAGACCTCCAGCATGGGGTTGGGATGGCCGCCGACGGTCTCGGGCAGCTCCTTGTCGGTCTCAAGGATGATGTTGAAAGGCTTGCCGGTCACCTTGCCGTTGCGGACCTTGACGGCGGCAATCTGGATGATGTCGTCGGTGTAGGGGTCGAGGCCGGTGGTCTCGGTGTCGTAGATGACGAGTTCCTCGGTGTCGTAGGCGCGGACAAACTCCTGGAGGTAGCTGCTGTCGGGGTAGAGCAGGAAGTCGGTGGGCAGGAGGGCCACGCGCCGCATGTCGCGCATGAAGTTGCGGGCGGCGGTGTAGGTGGGCATGACCTTGAGACCCCACAGCAGGCGGGCCCAGGCGATGAAGACCATCTCGTCGGTGAGGACGCTGATGTGGGAGAGGATAATCCTCATGGCGGGCAGCGAGAAGAGGTCGGTGCCGCTGATTTTGAAGTGGCTGATGCCCATGCCGCTCATCACCTCGCCAATGTCGTCGGCCTCGCGGTTGGTGCTGACGAGGATGGCCACGCGGCTTGGAGCGCCGGCATCTTGCCGGCAATCGCTCGTTTGGCCGTTCTTTGGAGCGCTGGCATCTTGCCGGCAGTCGTCCATTTCGCCGTAGCGTTTGGCGAAGCGGGCGGCGTAGTAGCTCTCCATCTGGGCGTCGCCGACGTTGAGCAGACAGAGGTCCTCGGGGGCGTGGGAAGGGTTGAGGTCGGTGGTGGGCAACATATTGCGGCCGATGCCGAGGTTTGCCACGGCGAAGTCGTTCTGCAGGTCGAGGAGGTAGCGCGGCGAGCGGTAGTTGGTGTGGAGGTGGTGGATGTTCGTGCCGCAGCGGCGCTTGAGGTTCTCGAGGGTCTCCAGCTTGGCGCCGATGAAGGAGAAGATGGCCTGCTGCTCGTCGCCGAGATAGACGATGGTGGCATCGGGCGCGGCGAAGAGGTCGACCAGGGCGAACTGCAGCGGGTTGAGGTCCTGCACCTCGTCCACCTCGATCCAGCGGTAGGGCCTCACCCCGGCCTCTCTCCCGAGGAGAGGGAAGTTGCCTGCCCCGTTCTGCGTCAGCCTCCCCTCGCCCTGGGAGAAGGGCAGGGGTGAGGCCTGCTCGCTCAAGTACTGGTACGCCAGCACCAGCAGGTCGTCGTAGTCCAGCAGGTCGTTGTCGGCTTTGTAGCGCTCGTAGGCCCGGGCCAGGAGCATCATGTTGGCGGCGGGTTGCTCGGCGAGGGAAGGGTAGCGCTGCATGAGGTCCTCGATGCCGCAGTAGATTTGGGCTATGTGCTCCTCGTCGAAGGGCATCTGGAGCACGTCGCAGAGCTTGGCCACGGCTCCGGCATGGAAGAGTTCGTTGTGCAGCACCAGCTCGCCGCGCATGCCGAGGACCATCTGCTGCAGGCCGTGCTGGAAGCGCATCAGCTCGGTGGTGCGGCTGGTGATGTTGAGGCGTTTGCAGAGCTCCTCCTGGATGATGTTCTCCACGTCGCCCTCGTCGATGATAGCGCTGTTGTGGTTCACCACGCCGTTGTTGAAAAGCAGCTGCGAGCAGAAACGGTGGATATTGCCCACGAAGAGGTCGCCGGGCACGGGGTTGCCGGTGCGGTCGGCGATGCGCTGGGCCATACCCTTGGCGGCGCGGTTGGTGAAGGTGAGGCACAGCATGTCGGCGTAGTCCACGCCGCAGTTGTGGGCATGCACCACGCGCTCGGTCAGTATGTCGGTCTTGCCGCAGCCCGGAGGCGCCAGCACCAGATGTCGGCCGCCGCTGATGGCGATGGCCTCCTGCTGCCACGGGTCGAAGGTTCGTTCCATATTGTTCTATATTTTAACGACAACTCGTGTGTTACGTAAATACCGTTACGTAAAATCCGCAATGCAAAGATACGACTTTTTTTGAAAACGAAGAGGGTGAGAGTGAAAATTATTGAAATTATAATTATTACTTTTATAATAATTGCAAAAGTAATAAAACTATTCAAACTGGCAAAATTATTTTGTGTCTACTGGGAAATAACAAACCGCTGCCTGGCGGTGTCGCGCCTGGCAGCGGTTGTGTGAAGAAATTTTCTTATCCTGCGATGGATGTTTAACGGTCTGTTCTATGAGTTTGAAATTATATATCCCATTCTGTGTCGCCAGCTGTTAGCGCCTGCTTTACTTGGCCTATGTCAGCCAGGCTTTTGAATGGGCTTTGCGCAGCTAACGCATTGATGCTTTGTAGGCTCAGAGCCAACATCTCGGTATTGCCGGTACGCAATGCCTCATCGACAGCTTCGAACTGTTTGTTGAAGATGGCGCTGCGTTCGTCGAAGGTCTTTTCCAGATACGCTTTGATGCACTCAGTGGTGGCGTTAATTTCGGCAATGGCCACGTCGCGTTTCGCCCTTATCTCTTCTTGCTTGGTTTCTTGGTCGGCTACATACTTGATGGTGTCGTTCGCCACTTCGCCGAGGGCTGTTATTGCGTTCACAACGGCCTCGGGGTCTTGGAATCCACTGCCGGCAGCGTCCTTAATGACTCCAGTAAGCTTCGAGGTATTGTCTTCAAAGAAGGTGTCTTCCTCTTCGTCGTTTTCGGTGGGAATTTCTTCCGCCTCGACGGTTTCGTATTCGTCTGCCGGTATGTCGTAATCTGTCTCCTCCATCGGGTTGACTTTGTCTACCACTTGCGATACCATCCCCAGTGTTTTGTCGTATTTTCCATCCGTGGCCGAGTTGATGGTGTCGATTAGGGTGTTGCCATACAACCCCAGAATTTCTTTGCCTGTATCGATGGCCGATTTGGGCTCTTCTCCGTTTTCTTTGCGCTCTTTCGACTCTTCGATTTGTCGTTTCACCTTACTGGCTACATCAGTTACGGTGTCACCGTATTTGTTCCACAAATCTGCACCGGTTTTTGCTATTTTCTTGATGTCGATTTTCATAAACTTTTATTAAGCACTTTCTCGGTTTTTGATATAACGATGTTGGCGGCTTGGTTGATGTTCCCCGCCTCGTCGAGTATGGGCGTCTGCGCCAGTTCGCTCATCGATTTTACTGCGATAGCGGTTTGTTGGAATGTCTCCAGCATCTGCTTGTTCTGTGGGTCAAAGCAATCGACGAATGGCTCCATTCGTCCAAGTAGCATGATGGCGCGTGTTTCGAGTTCCTCGGTTAGGTTCTGCATCTCGAGTACGCGGGCTTTTATGGCGTTCAGGGCCACCCAGCTTTGCTCTGTCTCGGCAGCCCATTTCTTGATGTCGGATAGATATTGTTCACTCTCTGTGTTCTTTCTGGCATAGAATGCCGATGCCAGTGTTCCGACGGCTACGATGGCAAGGCCAGCTGTTGCGGTGGCTGTTATGGTGGCCATTACCGCCGCCCCTGCCGCCATTCCACCTCCTCCTGCCGCTATTGCTCCACCACCGAGCCAGGCTAACACGGCGTTGGAGGCTGCGGCACCGGAGAGCGCGCTGATGGCGGTGCCCGTGCTGGCAGCACCTACGGCCGTGACCGCCGCTGTTACCGCTGCAGGTGTGCCGATAAGTCCGACGGCAGCGAATCCGCCACCTACGGCCAATACTTTGGCGGCTTGGGATGCCTGCATGTCTATATGCTTCATCTCTTTGAGATTCTCCTGCTTGATGTCAATCTCGCACAAGAAGTCGTATTCTTTCGTTTTGGAGCGCTGGTTCATGCGCTCCAAATATCTCAGAAATGTGCCAATGGTGCGCTTCAATGCCCTGAGGCGTTGCTTCCCGAATACATCCAGTGTCTCGTTCAGGTCGTCGCGCAGAGCTTCGTTTGTGGCTTCAATCTCTGCCTTCAACTGGTCGGCTTCCTCCTTGTTGGTAATAGATTTCTTGCGGTCTTGTACGGCTTGCACGCCTGAAACGACTTTCAGACCTTTGACGGTGATTTTGCCTGTTTTTTGTGCAGCGTCTATCGTGGCACTGAGCACTTTTCTCTGCGTCTCTTCATCGGTGGCCAGCAGAGTCGCGGTTTCTTTCACATCAACTACGGCCTGCTTTGTCCAATCAGTGGCATCGAAGAATGCTTGCTGCGACCAATCGGACGCATTTTTTACTGCCTGAGAAGTCCAATCGGACGCATCCTTGGCGGCTTTTGAAGTCCAGTCGGAGGCATCTTTGGCTGCCTGCGTACTCCATTCAGAGGCATCCTTTGCCGCTTGTTCGGTCCATTCAGAGGCATCTTTGGCTGTCTGCGAAGTCCACTCCGCAGCCTCTTTGGCAGCCTTAGAAGTCCAATCTGAGGCATCTTTGAGGGCTTTGCCTGCGCTTTCTTTCAGTTTGTTGATGTTAATGAGAGCCATATTTTTATTTTTTTCTAACCGAAGTATCCAATTATGCCAATGACGGCGGCGGGGATGAAGAAGAACTGGATGGCGTATCCGATGGCCGTCATAAAGCGGCTGCCGGCAAGGTCCATGCTGCTCTTAATCCAGAACCAACGCGGAGGCACAGTATCACCCCAGCCGACTATGCCCACCACAAGGCCGAGCACAGCGGAAATGCCGCCAAGTATGAGCGCCAACGGCTCTGGGTCTTCGAGCAAATACAAGCCTCCGAGGATAAATGTTATCGGGCTGATGAATTGGAATAGCCAAAGGAATATTGCCATCGTTTATTTCAATCTTAGTTTCAGGAAATAGTGTTCGGGCTTGTCGTGTGGCAGGTCGTCCCAGCTGAATGTATATTTGCCCTTTAGGTCGATTATATCCGTCTTGGCTTTCTTCTTGTATTCGTAGTGCTTCACCGTGCTTTTCCTATCGCTGATATTGTATTTGATGTCCTCTCTCGAGTGCGGGAAAATATGATAATCGGTATATGCAATCTCGTATTTGAGGTCGGCGTCGTAATGTTCCAGATTCTCAATGTCGGCCAATACTGCAAAACGGGCATCCGTCGTGGCGGCATTCATGGCATTGGCCTTTGTCTCGGGACGTTTCATCTCGATGGCGGCACGTACCGACTTGCCTTTGCTGGCGAGTTCCACCACAATGTCGCAACGACCGATGCCATTGGTCTTGCAGGTGTGTATTTCTCCCATGTTCTCTTCGAGCAGCACCGTGAGCTTATACTCGCCGTTCTCTTCCTGCGGCTTTCCCTGTTGCAGGATGTAGTAGGCGAGGTAGACCTGTATGGTGCGCTCGTTGGTGGTGGGGATTTCGTCCGCCACGATGCCCTGTTGCCACTTCGAATAGGCCTTGTCGATTACTTCTTGCAGTATCTTTTTCATTTTTCTGTGTATTTTGATGTTTGATTGTTTTTGATTTTAAAAGGAGGCTGCCTGTTGGAGCAGCCTCCTAAACGTCTCGTATAGCGTTACGCTCTGCGAGGCAGAATGCATTTAGGTGCGCTGGAACCTTGTTTGAGGGTTTTGCAGCACTTTACACCCTTTTTGTTGTACGAACAACCCATGCTGGAACCTAATTCAAGTTCTCTCATATTAAAAGTATTTAGTTGTTAGGAGTTTTTAGGGACTCCGTTTGCCCTATTATATTCGCGGTTTAATTGCGGTATCTCAACATCAAGCTCCGATATCCTTTCGGTGAGTTTTTTCCCATTTAGAATATCAATTCCATTCTTGAGTTTCTGAATTGTGGCATATCTTATTTTTGCCAAATAGCAGTTGTTCTCACCTGCTTTAAAGCGACTTCCTCGGTCATTGTAGTTATTCCCCGGACAAAAGTAGCAATAGTCGCAATAATCATGTGTAAAGCATTCTTCATAGTCCGACTCTCTTGTAGAACTCCATTCACCAATTAGTTTGTTACCATTTACAATTTCCTGTATGCTCTTTTCTTTAAGGTTGCCCAGCACCAAAGGAAATGCGCTGCAAGGTGTAAGGTTGCCGTTGGGGTTAATATTATATGAGTAAAGCATTGCGCCGCAAGGTGCGTGTGGCTCGGGATTCCCTATTGGTGCATCTTCGTCAATAGTACTAACATTGATTGGAACGTGCTGGATTACATCTTGGTCCAACAGGACCACCTCCATTTGTTCTGGCGTAAGCCTAAGATGCTGTGATGCACATTTATCCCCATCTATGGAATCCGTTATCATTAGGTCAAAGTAACAATTTGAACCATACTTCTCCATATATGGTTTAACGAGAAAATAAGACTTGAGGTTGGGTTGGATTATTGGGCATGCAATATCTATTGGTATGGCGAATTTGTGCAGTTCTTCCATCACTGCAATTGTTTTTTCAAACGATCCTTTTGTCCTAGTAATACTGTCATGAACTGTGGCATCACCACTATACAGTGAGAATTGTACACATTGCGGGAAATAGCCTGCCAACTTTTTCTCTTGACCCTTCAATGACAAACCGTTGGTATATATACTTATTGCTATATCTTTTTGGTACAGATACTCAATAATATTCCACACATTGGGATTAGAGAAGGGATCTCCCCCTGTTAAAACCGCCGTTGTCAACCCAGCCTCGCATAGATTGTCAATAATACGCTTGTAATCATTTAGAGATAACTCAACCGTATCGGCCCTTCCATTGCGTTCACTGTCATTTCGTGTTGCTCCCGGGTTATAACAATGTATACATTTTTCGCTGCAACGATATGTAAGTTCAAACATTGCATCAAAAATATGCATACGGTCTTTTGTGGTTTTGGCATATGCCATATAAGGAGTATCCTTCTCGATGTCCTCAAAATGTCGGGACACGGCTTCTTCTGAACGAGTAGTGCCAGTATTGTTCTTGACAGACTCCCGGTAGCGGTGTATCGCTTCTTCTGTTAGTTGTTCGGATGATAATAATCCCTCGTTGCATAATTCAGTGAAGAAACACGACAGTGATTTAGGAGCAATGTCTAACAAGCGAGAGACTTCTTCGATATATATTGCACCATACTTACCAGCCTGCAAAATAGCCCCCACAACATCAGCACTGTCGGATTCATAAAAGTAGTTCATCCTCGACAGTAGGTTGAACATAATAGCCACATGCTTCTCGGCATTGTATTTGCCGCAGGTCCATGGCGGACGGAATAATATCTTGTTGCTCATTTGGTTTTCCTCCCTTTATAAATTACAATGCAAAGTTCGGAAGTATAGTGCAGTAATCCAAATCCGTTTTGGTCCGTTTTGTAACCTGCTCAATTTCAATGGCACAAAAATAGGGTTCCCCTAGCGGGAACCCTGTCGTATGATGTCAAAATTGCTGTCGCCGTTTCTTTTTTTCCCTGCCGGCCGCTGAGCCTATTCCTCTTTGGCCGGTAGCTGGCGCACCAAGGTAAGCCCTCCCAGCTGCCCTATCTCGTACAGCGGCCAGCTGGAATCTCCATGGATCACGTTGGCCAGCATCGCAGGGTGCCCCAGGGCGAAGAATGCCGCCTGGAAAGTGTCGTCGGCCCTCAGCTTGCTGCCCTCACTCATAACGACCCTGAAGGTGCTGTTGCCCAGATATTCCACCACCACCTCGCGCCCGGGGTTCCAGCGCAGCTGCAGGTACTCGCCCGGCAGCAGGTCGGCTACCTTGACGCCCTGCCCGAGAACGGGGTCGCTCGAGGGCGTGTCGTCGCCGTGGTGCTCGCAGAAATCGTCGTAGTTGCGGTAGCCTATCGAACGCGCCAGCAGGTTCAGCGTCCCCCGGCGCGGGACAGAGCTCATGCCGCCATACTGCCAAAAGCGCTTCACCGTAGTGAGCCCAATCGGCTCGCGCGTGCGCCCTTCTACAAATGCCGTCAGGGTGTAGAAGTCGCCAGGCGTGCGCGCCTCGCAACCCGCCGCCTCGCAGACAAGGCGGCGCAGGGTCTCCAGATGGGTGTCGTTGTTGTCCATATTTTCGGCTGCAAAATTACACTTTTTTCTTCAATCGCACAATATCCGTTTTGGTCCGCATTGTTTTTTTTCCTTGCTCTTGCTTTTTTTCGTATCTTTGCATCCTCAATAAGTGACCTCACAATGCCCTTGTCCGAAGTGTAGCGCAATGAATATCAACTCAAATACTGCCAATTCTGCCAATCACCCCTCGTCACTCGTCGATGGCCCGTCGGGTCTCGTCTCTGGCGGCAGCGGCATCACCGAGCCTTTCTTCTCCAACTATGAGGAGATCGCCCGTGGCTCCACGCACGTGCTCTTCCGCGCCCGCCGCTACGGCCGTTGGTATGTGCTCAAGGGTATCCGCGACGAGCTGCGCGGCAACCCCCTCTACGACGAGTGGCTCTACAAGGAATACAGCGTGGGGGTCTCTCTCGACCATCCCGCTATCGTCCGCGTGGAAAGCCTCGAGGACGACAACGTGGTGGGCCGATGCATCGTGATGGAATGGGTGGAGGGTCAAACCCTCGACCAATGGAGGCAGGGGAAGTCTGCCGCCGACGCCCGCGCGATGTTCTCCCAGTTGCTCGATGCCGTCGATTATCTCCACCACCACGGCATCTACCACCACGACATCAAGCCTTCGAATATCATCATCGCCCACGACGGCCGCCTCAAGCTCATCGATTTCGGCCTCAGCGACGGCCCACAGTACGCCGCCTTCAAGCACAGCGCCGGCAGCGACGGCTTCGCCGCTCCCGAACAGAAAGCCGGGGCCACCGCCGACCACCGCGCCGACATTTACGCCCTGGGATGCATCCTTCTCTCCCTCTTCGGCCGCCGCTACCGCCATGCGGCACGTTGCGCCATGCGCGAGGACCCGCAAAAGCGGCCCCAGTCGGTGGCCGCGTTGCGCCGCCTGATGCATCCGCGATGGTGGATCTCGCTACTGGTGCTCCTGCTGCTGGCAGCAGCGGTCTTCCCCGTACTCTTCCCGCTCCCCATCGTCCACAGCTTCGTCCTGCCCTCCGGCCAGACGGTCTACTACCGTGTGCTGCAGCATGTGCCGCAGCGTCAGGCAGCCCTGGTATATACCGGTGCCGATGGTCAGGAGTGGCCGGCCGACCTCGAGAGGCTGCAGGGCCACCTCGACATTCCTCCCACCATACGCCATCTGGGGGTGGATTACGACCTCGTCGCAATCGGCGAGCACGCTTTCCATAACCAGAGCTTCATCACCGGCGTGACCCTTCCCGAAGGACTGCTGCGCATCGGCACCGGCGCCTTCGCCGGCTGCCCGGCCATGAAAGACACACTCGTCATCCCAAGTTCGCTGCGTTTGATTGGCGGCGACGCCTTCACCGACTGCAGCGGCATCCCCGCCGTACGTTGGCTGGCCGACAGCTGCAACGTCTCAAATGAGGCTAATCAATGCTTCTATCGCTGCCTCTCCATGCGAAAGGTCGAGATCGGCCCCGGCGTCACGGTGGCACCTTCGTGGACGTTCAACAACATCCGTGTGCTGGAGTCGGTATACTTCGCCGACGGCGTCGTCACCATCGGCCGCGACGCCTTCGCTATGGACAGTTGCCTAACCGATGTCCGCTGGCCCTCGACGCTGCGTGTCATCGAGCACGCTGCCTTCTACGAGTGCGACCTGCGCGAGATCGTGCTCCCCGACTCCCTGCAGGTCGTCGGCACCTATGCCTTCGCCTACAACAACCATGTGCGCCGCATCGCACTCGGATCTGCTGTCAGCTTCGTGGGCACCTATGCCTTCGCCGACTGCTATGAGCTCGAGGAAGTCACCGTCCAAGCCTCCCTACCGCCCCAGGTGGTGGTAACCTCCTTCGACGGCATGCCCGACGGTGTGCGCCTCCGCGTCCCCAAGGCCTCCGTCAACGCCTATCGCAGCGACCCCGTCTGGAACCGCTTCACTATTGTTGGCTATTGACCAGGGGCAGAAAATACATTGCCGATGCCAGCAAAATAAGTGTATGTTTAAAATATTATCTTGATTATAATGTCTTTCCGTCGAGGGTGGCGCTGGTCATCTCGTCGTTCTCGTAGACGAGCTTGAGAGAGAAGAACGGTGTGCCCTCGTCGAGCAGCAGGCGGAGGAATATCTTGTCGCCTTCCCAGAGGTTTATTGTGGGGTTGCCGACGCCGTCGGCTATGGGCAGTTCGGATTTGGCTATCCATGCCAGCGTGCCTTCGTCGTCGATGCCCATGTCGGGCTCGCCCTGCCATTCGGTGGCGGTGAAGAGGTGCATGTATTAGTTGTCCCAGGTGTCGGAGATGAAGGTGACGATGCCGCGGTAGCGCCAGCGGGTGACGGTGAGGCCTGTTTCCTCGTGCACTTCGCGCAGCATGCATTCGTCGGGGGCCTCGTCGGCCTCGCATTTGCCGCCCACGCCGATCCACTTGCCGTGGCTGGCGTCGTTCTTTTTCTTCACGCGGTGCAGCATCAGGTAGCGCTCGCCGTCGTCTATGTAGCAGAGTGTGGTCTGTTTCATGGCAGTTAAGAGTTATAAGTTAAGAGTTATGAGTTGAGAGTCCTGTGGTGTATAAAAAAAATCAAGAGTTAAGAGTCGGGTTGATTCCCCATAACTCTTAACTCTTAATTCTTAACTCTTAATAGAGTTTTAGTCCTCGGCGTTGATGATGGCTTTGTGCACAGCATTCCAGCCAGCGGCGGTGATACCCCAGTTGTTGGTGGAGTTCTTGTTGCCGTTGATGCGGACTTTTCTTCTCTTCACTTTTTTGTTAGCATTGATACCCATGGTGTATAATTTTTTATTGTTTATATACTTGATTGTCAGTTTGTAATCGGGATAACCCTCGAAACAAACGTGCTGCAAAGATACTAACAATTTTTAAACTGGCCAAATTTTTTTTATTCAGAAGCGTCCGGATGCTCCTCCTCCGCCAAAACCACCTCCGCCGAAACCGCCGAAGCCGCCGCCTCCGAATCCTCCGCCGAAGCCACCGCCGCCATGGCCTCCTCCGAAGCCTATGGGGAAGCCGCCGAAGAATATGCCGCCGTTGCTGCCGCCGGAGCCGCCGCCGCGGTTGTTGAACTCGTCGGGGTGCTTCTTGGCGTAGCGCAGCAGGAGGAAGATGCCGATGCCGATGATGCCGAAGAGAATGAGCGCGCCGATGGCCGAGCGTCGCTTGCCGGCGGCACGGTATTCGGCGTAGCTGTATTCGCCTCGCACGATGGGCTCGATGACCTCGAGGGCTTCCACGATGGCGCCGTAGTAGTCGCCTTCGCTGAGGGCGGGAATCATTTCGTCGTCGATGATGTGTTTGCAGGCCACGTCGGGCAGCGCGCCCTCAAGGCCGTAGCCTGTGGCGATGGCCACAGCGCCCCAGTTCTCCTCCTCGGTCTTGCTTTTGATGAGGATGACCAGGCCGTTGTCGAAGGCCTTTTGGCCCACGCCCCAGGTCTGGCCGATGCGTTGGACCACGGCGTTCTCGTCGTCTCCGCCAAGGGTGGGGGTGATGACGACGAGTATCTGGTTCGACGTGGAGTCGTTGAAGGCCACCAGGTGACGCTCCAGTTGTTCGCGCTGGTCGTCGCTGAGGATGTGCGAGTAGTCGTTCACCAGCCGGTGGGTCTTCTCGGGCAGCCATTGGGCACTTGCCATCAGGGGCAGCACCAGCAGCAAAGCCAGCAAGACAGCCCTATAAGCCCAATATGACTTATAGGGCCTATATGACTTATATGACTTATGTGTCTTATATTGCATATAAGTTTTAGGTTGGTTTAGAAGTCGAACTTCACTTCGACGGGCTCTGCGGCCTCCTCGGGGGCGGTGAAGTAGCCCTTCTTCTCGAAGCCGAGCATGCCGGCGATGAGGCTCGTCGGGAAGCGGCGCAGCTTGGTGTTGTAGGCCTGGACGGCCTCGTTGAACTTGCCACGCTCCACGGCGATGCGGTTCTCGGTGCCCTCAAGCTGGGTCTGCAGGTCGCGGAAGCCTTGGGTGGCGGTCAGCTCGGGGTAGCGCTCCACGGTGACCTTGATGGTGTTGGCCACAGCCTTGGAGAGCTTGTCCTGGGCCTGCTGGTAGGCTTTGATCTGCTCCTCGCTCAGGGTCGAGGGGTCGACGGTGGCTTCCTGCACGCCGGCACGGGCGTTGGTGACCTCGGTCAGCACGCTCTTCTCGTAGTTGGCGGCGCCCTGCACGGTGTTCACCAGCTGCGGAATGAGGTCCATGCGGCGTTTGTAGACGTTCTCCACTTGGCTCCAGGCTTTGGAAACGTTCTCCTCCTCGGTGACGAGTTTGTTGTTCACTCCGATGCCCCAGATGAAGGCAATGGCCACGACGGCAACGATGCCGATGATAGTAATGGTTTTCTTGCTCATTTGTTGTTGTTTTTCTATTATGTCTTGGTTAACGCCGTTTTCTTTCATTTATTGTGTCCGTGGGCTTGAAACTTTAAAAAACGGCAGAAAGGGCCCCCAATCTATTGGACGGGGACCCTTTCTGTTGTCTTGTTTTTTTGTGGATGTCTAGCGCACGATGACGATGCGTCGGGCCGGGCGGTCGCCCACCTTCATCAGGTAGACGCCGGCGGCACCCATGGTGAACTCCGCTGCGGTGGGTGCGTCGGTCTGCGTACGCACACACCGCGCACGGCAAAGGAGTAGTAGGTGTTGGCATCTAGACTGTTGACGGTGAGGAAGGTGTCGGTGACTTACAAAAATTTCCGAATATGCATGCCCTGGAAAACATATTTTTCTTCGTCTCTCGTTAAGATGGGCCCGAGAGGGGTCGAAGAGGTACATAATTCGGCATTTCTTATAT
>DFIZ01000038.1:0-5456 GCA_002372855.1 Bacteroidales bacterium UBA3684 | reverse complement strand
TATAGGAAGGATATAAGAAGGGACGTATTATGTCCCTCTCGGGTGGGTGTGGGGTGGGGGAGGGAGACGAAAAACGCCGCCCTGCGAGATGGCGGCGTTGGGATGAGGTTGGGGATTGTTTTCCAGGTTGTTGTCCGTCTGTCAGCCTTCGAGGTGCTCTTTGCGCAGAAGGTCGTTGACGGTTTTGACGGGGTTGAAGGTGGCCACGGGCACCTCGACGAAGAGGGTGATCCAGTGGGCCATGGCTCCGTTCCAGAGGCCGGGCAGTTCCTGCGACTTGACGGTCATGGCGCCTTTGCTCTTTTTGCTGATGAAGCCGGTCTGCGGGTCGACGTACAGCCGGAGGTCGAAGTAGCGTCCGCGGTAGTTCTTGGTGCTGCAGACCAGGTCGACGGGGTTGAAATGGGTCGAGGCCTGGAAGATGGCTTCCTGCTGCGGGTCGTTGTGGTTGACCTGGGCCGATTCGACCACCTGGAGGCTTCTATTACCCATGGAATCAATGGTGTAGAAGGGACCGCCCCCAGGTTCGCCAAGGTTTTTCACCATGCCGCAGATGCGCATGGGGCGGTTGAGCAGGTTGTGGAGCGTGCGGGCATCGCAACCCTCTGGTACCATGATGTTAAAGTCCTTTTGGGCCGTGCGGATAAGCTTGGCGAGGGTCTTGTTGTCGGGCTTGGTGTCGAGGGTGCGGAGCATGTCGAAACATTTTTCGCGCAGTTCGAGCAGCATGCCGGCAAGCACCTGCTTGTATATCACGGTGGTATGCTTCATCCAGTCGGGCACCACGTTGTCGATGTTCTTCACGAAGATGAGGTCGGCGTGCTGCTCGTTGAGGTTCTCGATGAGGGCGCCGTGGCCACCGGGACGGAACACGAGGCGTCCTTCTTCGTCGCGCACGGGCTGGTTCTGCTCGTCGACGGCGATGATGTCGGTGTAATGTTTTTGTTCCGAGAATGTTATGTGCAGTTTGATGCCGAAGGTGCTCTCGTAGTACTGCTTCACCTCGGCGATCTTGCGGCGGAAGGCGGAGCGGTGCTCGGGCGAGATGGTAAAGTGCAGGTTGACAGTGTTGTCGCTGCATTTGGCGTAGAGTGCGCCCTCGACAATGTGCTCCTCGAGGGGTGTGCGCTGCACGGCGCCGTAGCGGTGGAATTTCAGCAGGGCTTTGGGCAGGCTGCCGTAGCCGAGGTACTGTTCCTTGAGGAGGAAGTTGATGACGGTGCTGTAGTCGCCGCGCTGGAGGTATTCCTCGATGTCGAGGTCGGCGGCTTCCATTGTGGCTTTCAGGTCGTTGAAGAAGGCGAAGGTGTGGATGTTCTCCAGGAAGGTCTGCACCTCGGGAAACTCTTTGGCAAAGTTGCCCGCCACGCCGAAGTAGGTGGCGGTGAAGCTGTAAAGGTCTTTGAACATGCGCGTTGCAGCGCCGGAGGCGGGGACGAACTTCAGCAGTTTCTTGCCGCGTCCGAGGGTGCGGTACTGTTTCTCGTAGCGGGCTATCTCCTTGTCGGCGAGGCGGATGATGCCATTGTTGTCGGGAGTGGCGGCGGCGTCGAGGTGGCTCTTGGGGAAGCCCTGTTTGAAGTTGTCAATCTGGTGCTGTACGGCATCGGCCGTCAGGCCCATCTGTTCGAGTTGTAGGAGGTCTTGTTCAGTGGGTGTAAACTTCATGGTCTATGATATTTACGTAATTAATAGTAGACTTGGCTGCTGAGGGTGATTTTGGCGGGGATGGTCTCGCCTTCGACGAGGCGCACGGAGGTTTCGCCGCGACGTTCGCCGGCCGGCTGGTCGCCGTTGTAGAGCTGCAGCTTGGCTTTGATTTTCACGATGGCGGGGGCCGAGAAATAGGTGGAGTAGACGCCGTCGCTGCCGGTGACGCCCTGGGCGTGCACGGTGCCGCCGTCCTGATACACCTCGACAACCGCACCGGCAATGCCGGGACCGGATGTCATTTCGCCAGAAATCGGGTTTACGGTGCCCTCGTCGACCACATTGACGTCCAGATAGCAGTTTGTATCCTTGTCGCAGGAGCTAAAAAATGCCATCGGTAAAATGCTGAAAAACAGGGCGAGGGAAAAGATGAAATTTTTTTTCTTCATAAAACTATGATTTTTTGCTTGTTGTTTCTATTTTTATTCTTATTTTTGCATTGCAAAATTAGTAAAATTATTCTATTGACAGATGAAAAAGTTATATTTTTTGGCAATTTTTTTGTTTGCCGCCTTTCTTGGAAACTCGCAAGTGCTTGTAAAACAGCAGAAAGAAAGCTGTAAGGGTACCCGGGTGGAAATGGTCACCAACTACGGCAGAATTGTGCTTTTGCTGTACGACGAGACCCCTTTGCACCGCGACAATTTCATAAAATTGGCCACGAACCGTGTGTTTGACGGGCTGCTTTTCCACCGGGTCATCGAGAAGTTCATGATTCAGGGCGGCGACCCCACATCGAAGGATGCAGAACCCGGCAAGATGCTGGGCGACGGCACGTTGGGATACAATATTCCCGCCGAGTTCCGTCCGGAACTCTTCCACAAGCGCGGAGCCTTGTGCGCCGCCCGCGAAGGCGACATGGTGAACCCCAAAAAGGAGTCGTCGGCGTCGCAGTTCTACATTGTCCAGGGTCGTGTGTGGAACACGGAAGAGCTTGACAACCTGCAGAAAAGGATGAAAAGGGAGATTTCCGCCGAGCAGCGCGACGTCTATACCACGATCGGCGGCACGCCGTTCCTCGACGGTGAGTATACCGTTTTCGGGGAAGTGATTGAGGGCATGGAGGTTGTGGACAAGATTGCCGCCGTGAAATGTGACAAGAACGACCGTCCGCTGGAGGACGTCAGAATCGAAAAAGTGATTGTGATTAAAAAGTAATACTAATATGCTGAAAGATCTTATTTCGCAGTACATTGAAGAGATTCGTTCCACCCATATCGAGGAGTTCAAGGACAAGGCTGCCGAGGTGGAACAGTTCCGTGTGAAGTTCCTGGGCCGCAAGGGCGTGATGAACGAGCTGTTCGAGCAGTTCAAGGCCCTGCCCAACGAGCAGAAGAAAGAGATGGGCATTGCCCTCAACGAGCTGAAAAACGCCGCTTTGGCCCGCGTCGAGGAGTTCAAGAACTACGTCGAGGAGAAGATGGATGCCGAAGAGCACCACGACCTGACGCTCCCCGCCGACCTGGCCGGCCGTGGCAGCCGTCATGTATTGTCGGTGACAATGAACGAGATAGCCGAGATTTTTGCCCGCATCGGTTTCACCGTCGAGGAGTCGGTGGAGATTGAGGACGATTGGCACCTGTTCTCGGCCCTGAATTTCCCTCCCGACCACCCGGCCCGCGACATGCAGGACACCTTCTTCGTGGAGAAAGAGGAAGGCAGGCAGGAGGTGGCGTTGAGAACGCACACCTCGTCGGTGCAGGTGCGTGTGATGGAGACCCACAAGCCCCCCATCCGCATCATTGCCCCCGGCCGCGTGTTCCGCAACGAGGCCATCAGCGCCCGTGCACACTGCATCTTCCATCAGGTGGAGGCCCTCTATGTGGACAAGCATGTCACCTTCGCCGACCTGAAACAGACGCTGCTCTATTTCGCCAAGGAGATGTTCGGCGAACAGACGCAGATACGCCTAAGACCCAGCTATTTCCCGTTTACCGAACCCAGCGCGGAGATGGACATCTCGTGCAATATCTGCGGCGGCAAGGGCTGCAATATCTGCAAGGGTACCGGCTGGCTGGAGATTCTCGGCTGCGGCATGGTGGACCCCAACGTGCTGGAGGCCTGTGGCATAGACAGCAAGGAGTACAGCGGCTTCGCCCTCGGCATGGGTGTGGAGCGCATGGCCATGCTGAAATACCAGATCCGCGACCTGCGTCTCTACTTCGAGAACGACCTGCGGTTCCTGCACCAGTTTGACAATATCATTTAAAGAGATACAAACCTTGGCTACCATAGCGATAAACGATATGCGCTTCTATGCGCACCATGGCTGTTTTGAACAGGAACGCGCCATCGGGACGCACTTCCGAGTGGACCTTGTGTTCGAGACCGATACGACGAAGGCGGAAGTGACTGACAACATTGAAGATACGGTGAGCTACCTGGATGTGTACCAGGTGGTGAAACGCGAGATGGAAATCCCCTCCAATTTGCTGGAGCATGTGGCTCGCAGAATAGGGGAGGGGGTAAGGTCCTCGTTTCTGGCGGTGACGTCGGTGAGAGTGAAGGTGAGCAAGCTCAATCCGCCCCTGGGAGGGCAGATGGAGTCGGTGAGCGTGGAGATGGCGCTATAGGTATCCGTTGTCGTGGAAACTGAAATAGTCGGCCTTGCCTGCAGGGCCGATGGCGATGATCAGGTGGTCGCGGAGCTTGATTTCCAGCAGATTGCCTGCTTGCGTTATTCTCTTTGTCAACTCTTTGTCCTCGCGGCTGGCGACGAGCGAGCCGGAGGGGTGGTTGTGTGCCACCATGAGGGCCACGGCTTTGCACTCGATGGCGCCGCGGAAGAGGATGCGGAGGTCGACGGGGGTGCCGGTGATGCCGCCCATGGAGATGCGCTGGCGCCCCAGCACCTTGCCGCGGTTGCTCAAGTAGACGGCCCAGAACTCCTCGTGGTCGAGGTCGGCAATGAGGGGCGTCATGTAGGAGAAGAAGGTGGTGCTGTCGTTGAGGATCACCTCTTTGTCGTTGCCGATTTCGCCGTGCATGCGCCATCCGAGTTCGAGGGCTGCCATGAGGGTGGTGGCTTTGGCGGGGCCGACGCCCTTGATGGCGCTGAGTTGGCTGAACTCCAGTTGGGAAAGATTGGTCAGCTTGTTGCCTGAAAACGAGAGCACTTCCTTGGCTACTTCGACGACACTTTTGCCGCGCAGTCCGCTGCGCAGGAGGATGGCAATCAGCTCGGCGTTGGTGAGCTCCTTTTTGCCCTTGTTGAGCATTTTTTCGCGGGGTTTGTCCTCGTCGGCCCACTCCTTGAGGGTGAGAGAAAAATTTTCGTTCATATCTTGCTGTAACTCTACAATTTTTGTGCAAAGATACATGTTTTTTTTCGATTTCTGTTGCTATGTCAAATATTTTTCTTATTTTTGCACATTCAAAGTGAATATAATAAAAAACATAAATTTATAGATAAAGTATGCAGAATAAAGGACTTATCAAATTTTTAGCTTGGGCTTTTGCTGCAGTTTGTTTGTTCCAATTGTCGTTTACAATTGTGACAAATGTTGTTCAAAGCAAAGCCAAAACTGATGCCAAAAACTACGTAAACAGTGAGCAGGTGCAGAAACTGATTGCCAGCAGAAGCAAGACTCAGGTTGATGCCCAGATTCTCACGGACTCTTTGATGACTGCCCGCGAAGCTCACTACCTTGACTCCATGGCTACTGAGAAGGTTTATCTCGGCTACACCTACCGCGAGTGTCAAGGTCGCGAAATTAACCTCGGTCTTGACCTGAAGGGCGGTATGA
>DFIZ01000028.1 GCA_002372855.1 Bacteroidales bacterium UBA3684 | reverse complement strand
CATTTCTTATATCGTTCTTATATCGTTCTCATATACTTCTCATATACTTCTTGTATAGGTGATATAAGAAGTATATGAGAAGTATATAGGAACTATATGAGAAGGGCCGAATTTGATACGTTTTTTCTGGGGTTTAGAGCCGACAGGAAAGGTGGTGGCGGCCGCTGCCGAGTTTCAGTAGTTCGTAGCCGTCGGCGGTAGGGAGCCACACCTCGGCTGTTCTGTTTGGGGGAATAAGAATATCCCACTCGAAGACATCGCCCTTGCGTCGCCAGTTGCTCTCTATGCGACCCGACACCGAGTTATAGGAACAAGTGACGCGCCGGAGCCCTTCCAACAAATAGGGTTTGAGGATGATACGACTGTAACCATTGAAGCCGCGGATGCCGCCGAGGTAGGAATAGTACCACGGGATGAGGTCGCCGAGGAGCATCACATGGTTGCCGCTGTTCATCGACGGGTCGCCAGTGTCGCCATTCCAAAGCTCCCAGATGGTGGTGGCTCCATGCTTGACCATATATCCCCAACTGGGGTATGTGGTGTCGGTGGCAATCCTTAACGCCAAATCGCCGCGACCGTGTTCGGTAAGGGTGGTCATCAACTGCTGGATGCCCACCACGCCTGTGGATACGTGACCGCCGAAGTCGTCCAAGGTCTTGTCAATGATGTTGGCGAAGACTTTGTCTTCCAGTTCTTCAGGTACCATGCCGAAAGCCAGCGGCAGGAGGTTGGCTGTGACGGTGTTGTTGCTGTAGCAGCCGTGAAGGGTATCGAGGTAGCGGGCATTATAGGCACTTCTGACGAAGTCCATCTCATTCTCGAAGTAGGCCGTATCTGCATAGTTGCCAGTCTTGGCCGCAAATCCTTTCATGAGTTTGCAGTAGAGATAGTAGTACGGCGTGGAGAGGTTGGCGGGCCAGGTCATACGGTTGGTGTCGCGGGTGTGTATCAGTTCGGGACTTTCGGGCGGCACACACCAGTCGCCGTAGGTGTCGCGGATGAGGATGCCGTCCTTGAGGTAATATTTCTTCATGTGTAGCAGCCAGCGTTTCATTGCATCGTAATGAGTGCGGACAGGCTCCAGGTCGCCGTAGCGGATGTAGAGCATGTTAGCCACCGTGATGAAGGCGCCGGGCCAGGTCATGTTGTCGGTGTAGTTGCGCCAGTAGGCGGGGGCGACGTCGCTGAGCTGGCCGTTGGGCCACTGGCAGTCCTCGAGGTCCTGCAGCCACTTGGCGTAGAGGCGGTGGTTGTTGAAGAGGAAACTCTCGCCGTAGCAGCCGGTGGTGCGGTCGCCGGTCCAGCCCATGCGCTCGTCGCGCTGGGGACAGTCGGTGGGCATGGAACGGTAGTTGCCGCGTATGCCCCAGAAGGCGTTGCGGTGCACGGCGTTGATGATGTCGTTGTCGGTTTCGAAGGTGGAGGTGGAGGCCATCTGGTCGTAGAGGACGAGTCCGGTGAAGTCGCTAAGGACGGGCTTGCTGCCTTCGGGCAGGCCGCTGATTTCGACGTGGCGGAAGCCGTGGTAGACAAATTGAAAATTGAAAATTGAAAATTGAGAATTGGCTGCCGCGATGTAGCGGTCGGTGCATTCGGCGGAGCGCAGGTTGTCGGTGTAGAGGACGCTGTCGGCGGTGAGTAGTTCTGCATAACGGAGGGTTATGGTGTCCCCGTTTTTCAATTTTAAATTTTCAATTTTCAATTCAAGTGTCCCTACCATATTCTGCCCCATGTCGAGAATCCATTTGTCGCCCTTGCGGAAGACGGCCTTGGGTTTGAGGCGTTCCATGACGCGGATGTTGGGGTTGGGTTGCGGCGTCAGTTCGTATTCCAAGCGCTGGGCGGCAATCTCGGCGCTGTCGGGGAAGGGCATGGAGGCGTCGTAGCGGTCGTCGCGGCGTTTCCAGCGGGGGTTGAAGCGGTCCTCGAGGTTCATGTTGTGGCGGTCGTAGTCGACGACGGCGTCTTGCCAACGGCTGTCGTCGTAACGGGGCGAAGTCCAGTCTCCCAGGTCGAGGCGGGCGTCGTAGGTCTCGCCGTCGAACTCGTTGGCCTTGCGGATGGGTCCCCGGTTGGTGATTCGCCAGCCTTCGCCGGAAACGATGGTGTCGGCGGTGCCGTCCTTATAAAAGACCTCCAGCTGCATCAGCAGTTGCGGACGGCCGTAGTGGGCGGCGTGGTTGATGCCGCACCATTCCAAGTAGTTGGTGTCGTGGCGAGGGGTAGTGAAGCGGCCGGGGGCGAGGATGACGCCGACGGCGTTGTCACCTTTCCACAGCAGGTCGGTCACGTCGTAGGCGTTGAAGTATACGCGGCGGGTGTAGTCGCTCAGGGCGGGCTTCAGAAGCTCGTCGGGGGCCACTTCCTGGCCGTTGAAGAAGGCCTGGTACTGGCCGAGGCCGCTGATGTAGAGGCGGGCGTGGTCGATACCTTGCCGCAACTGGAACTCGTGGCGCAGGTAGCGGGCGGGGACTTCGGTATGGTCCTCTATCTTATCGTCCTCGTAGTCGCGGCCAATCCAGCGGGCGTGCCAGTCGCTGCGGTCGAGGAGGCTGAGCTCGAAGTATTGGATGGGACTCTCCAATGTCTCCTCATGCCGGCGGGACGCCGGCGCTCCATAGGTGACGGTGGTGTAGACCCTCCACCAGCAGCGGTCGCGGCTCTTGAGGGGCTTGCCGGCGTAGGGGATGTAGAGCATCTGCGAGGTGTCGACGGTCTGCGAGTCCCACAGGTCGCCCTCGCCGCGGCGGGCCTTCTCCTCGCTGCTGGCCACGATGATGCGGTAGCTGGTCTGCATGACGTTGTCCACCTTTGCCTCGTAGTTCCAACTGAAGCGTGGCGTGGCGGTGGCCAGGGGCATGGAGCCGTCTTGCATCTCGACGGTGAGGTTGGTGATTTCGACTTTGCTGCCGCAGGCGGCGAAGAGTGCTGCCATAAGCAGCAGAGGGATGATGCGTCTCATAGATTTTCAACGTTTAATGTTCAATGTCCAATGTCCATTGCCCGGCACCGAGCGTGCGCTCGCTCTGGGTGCCGGGGAAAAGGGTGGCGGTGGTGCCGTCGGGGACGGTGACTTTCAGTGTGTCACCGTTGATTTCCACCCGTATGTCACCGTATTGTGTAGGCTTGGTGCACCGCACCCATTCAATTCCGTTGCATGGCTGCGGGTCGATGTAGAAATGCTTGTAGCCACCGTCATACCCCCTCCCCCCTTCGGGGTGCTCCCCCTCGGCGAGGGGGAGAGCTGGGCGGATGCCGGCGAGGGCCTGGTAGAACCAGATGCCGATGCCGTTGTAGCAGTTGTGCACGCGGCTGCGGTCCTCCTTGCCGGGGCGGCCGCAGTCCCACGACTCCCAGGTTGTGGTGGCGCCTTGGTCGATCATATACAGGTATCCCGGGTAGTCGGGCTGTCGCAGCAGGGTGGCCATGAGGTCGGCCTGCCTTTCGCGGATGCACCATTCGGTGAAGACGGGGGTGCCCATGAGACCGAAGGCGACGTGGTCGCGGTAGCGGCCGTGGATGTCTCTGATTAATTGCGCCTTCACGGCGGCAGCGGTGGCGCTGTCGGGCGGTACGCCCATCAGCAGGGCGTAGGCCATATCGAGCGGTGTGCCGTTGGCATAGGTATGGGTCTCGGGGTGGTAGAAATGGCGGTGGATGGCGTCGACGATGAGCTTCCGCCGTTCGGCGAAGCGCTGCGCGTCATCCCGATGTCCCGTCATGCGAGCCATCTGCTCCATGTCGCCGAGGCATTCGGCGATGAAGCAGCTGCTGGCGTGCAGCACGCTCTCGCCGCCCTTGTCGACACCGTCGGGGACGGCCCAGTCGCCGAGGAACCAGCCGTGCCGCTCGGTGTCGGGCCACGGCTGCAGGATGCCGTCCACGCTGTGCCGCTCGATGTAGTCCATCCAGCGGCACATATCGTCATAGTGGCGGTGGATGAGCAAGGGGTCGCCATAGTTGAGGTAGGTGCTCCACGGGGCCTTGACGATGAAGCCCTGCCAGTAGGGGCCGCCGCCGGTGCGGAAGGCCGGTGCCACGTAGGGCAGGTCGCCCGTGCTGTCCAGCGCATCTTGCCAAGCCTGCATCCACTGGCTATAGGTGTCGCGCACATCCCAAAGGGTCTGCAAGGTGTTGGTCGACGAGTTGCCGTCGCCGCCGTAGCCCATGCGCTCTATATGCGGGCAGTCGACCATATAGCCACTGAAAGTGAGGCAGCTGAGGGTGTACTTCACCATGTCATGGATGGCGTTCAGCCGCGGGTCGGAGCACTCGAAGGTGGCGCCGCCCGCAGGGTCGACGGCGCTGATTTGCAGGGCGCGGGCTGAGACCACACTTGCACCTTTGACACGGACGTAGCGGAACGAGTGGGTGTGGAAGCGGTTGGTGAAGTGGATGTCGTCGTCGCCCGATCCGTCGCTGACGTAGATATCGGTCTCGGTATGTGGAGGCTTGGCATCGAAGTGGTCGAGGTATTCCATGGTTATCGAGTCGCCTTCGGGGATAGGCAGGCAGTCGAGTTGGAACCAGCCTGTCACCACGCGGCCGAAGTCGAAGAGGAGCGTGCCGTCGGGCAGGGTGTCGACCGATTGAGGCTGCGGTCCGCCGACAATTCGGTTGCCCTTGAAATCCTGTGATGTTATCTCGGGCTGGCAGCCTGCGTCCCAAATGGTTGCCGGGCGCCAGGTTTCCTTGACGCGTGCGTCGTAGCGCTCGCCGCCGAACTGCAGGGGTTGCCAGCTGCCGGTGTAGCTATAGGGCGACGGCGAGGTCTCCCAGGTGCTGTCGGTGCTGGCAAGGGTGTAGATAAGGCCACACTCGCCGTCGCTCACCGTCCGCTCCACCACGGCCCGGGCCACCGCCGGGGTGCCGTATATGCGCCCCCAGCCCTGTCCGAGCCAGAGCATCAGCTCGTTGTCGCCCTCGCGCACGAGGTCGGTGATGTCGTAGGTCACCTCCAGAGCCCGCCGGTCGAGCTGGCTGACGGCGGGCTGCAACTCCTTGTCGCCGACCATGATGTCGTTTACATACACCTCGTGGTAGCCGAGCGAGACGACGCTGATGCTAAACGTGACGCTATGGCCGACGACAGGTGCCAGGTCGGTGCGCTCCACCTCGAACGAGGTGCGCAGCATGGGCGTCTCGGCCCAGCCGCTGGCGGTGCGGCAGCCGATGAACTGCTGGGCAAAAAGCGGAGCCGACAACAGCAGCAGGACAATTAGCACTTTCAACCTTTTCATGGCGTTTGCGGTTCGTATCTTCGACCTATCATGTTCTTCCTTCGAAGAGGATGGTAAGAGGCGGGTAAGACCGAGGTAAGAAGATGGGAAGAAGATGATAGGGTAAAGGTACTGGTTATCAGTTAATTATGTGGCAATTTGTTTGGTTCTTCAATTTATTGTAAATCAGTCTGTTGGCAAATCCGATTTTTCCGGATTCCGGTTGTGTTTTTTCCGGTCGTAGTATTCGGCGGTGGCGGTGAAGAAGGCGTCGCCGCTGGAGTTGAGAGCCGTCTCGACCGAGTCCTGCACCACGCCGACGATGAAGCCGATGGCCACGGCCTGCATGGCCACGTCGTTGCCGATGCCGAAGAAGGAGCACGCCATGGGGATGAGCAGCAGGGAGCCGCCGGCCACGCCCGAGGCGCCGCAGGCGCCGAGGGTGGCTATGATGCTGAGGAAGAGGGCCGAGGCGAAGCTGACGTCGATGCCCACCGTGTGGGCCACAGCCAGCGAGAAGACGGTGATGGTCACCGCCGCGCCGTCCATGTTGATGGTGGCGCCCAGCGGGATGCTGACGGAGTAGAACTCCTCGTCGAGGCCCAGTTTCTTGCACAGCGCCATATTGATGGGAATATTGGCCGCCGACGAGCGGGTGAAGAAGGCCTGCAGGCCGCTCTCCTTGAGGCAGGTGAAGAGTAGGGGATAGGGGTTCTGCTTGAGCATGAGGAAGGAGATGAGGGGGTTGAAGATGAACGTGTTGGCCAGCATGCAGCCCACGAGGAGCAGCAGCAGGTGGCCGTAGGTGGTGAAGACCGTGAGGCCGTTCTCGCTCACGGTGCTGAACACCAGGCCGAGGATGCCGAAGGGGGCGAACTGGATGACCCATTTCACCACGCGCGTCACCACGGTGCTGAGGTCGTGCACCACGTTGACCGTGGCCTTGGAGGCCATGGTTTTCAATGCCACACCGAGGATGATGCTCCAGAAGAGGATGGCGATGTAGTTGGCGTTGGCGATGGCGGCCACGGGGTTGGCCACCATGGAGGTGAGCAGGTTGGTGAACACCTCGGCCAGCGACCCGGCGGAGGCTTCGACGTCGGCCACCTCGCCCAGCTCCAGCGTCACGGGGAAGAGCATGCTGCCCACCACGGCGCAGAGGGCGGCGATGAAGGTGGAAAGCAGATAGCGCGAAATGACGGTGCGGAAGCGAGGCCCCAGACCGCTGCCGGCTTTGGCGATGCTGCTCATGACGAGCACGGCCACCAGCACCGGGGCTATGCCCTTGAGGGCGGAGACGAACATGCGGCCCAGGATGGCGATGCCGGTCCACTGCGGCAGCAGCAGACCCAGCGTGGCGCCGACGACCAGGCCGATGAAGATGCGCAGCATGAGGCTGACGGAGGTGTACTTGGCGAGTATTTGCTTGAAGATGTTCATAGATAAGGTTTAAGGTTTAGGGTTTAAGGTTTAGGGTTTAAGGTTTGTGTTTTTTTGTGGTTTAGTTGATTTTCATGACGAAACCGCCGCCAGGGGCGAGGTGGACTTTGAGAGTGGAAAGTGAAGAGTGGAAAGTGGAAAGTTTGTAATCTGATCCCTTGCGGTGGGCGTTGATGCCGTCGGTGTAGAGGGTGACTGAGTAACTGGGTGGCTGAGTGGCTGAGTCGCTCTGCAACTCTTCAAAATCGATTTCGACGTCCCGTTCTGTCCAGTTGGTGATGCCACCGATGTACCATGTGTTGCCTTTGCGGCGGGCGGTGACGATGTACTCGCCCACCTCGCCCTGCAGCACGCACGTCTCGTCCCACACGGTGGGTATCTCGGCCACGAAGCGTGTGTAGTCGGGTTCGCGCTCGTAGTGCGTGGGCGAGTCGCAGAGCATGTTGAGCGGCGACTCCAGCACGATGTAGAGCGCCAGCTGGTGGCAGCGCGTGCCCTGGCTCATGGGCTCCATCCAGCAGGGGTGGTAGTTCCACTTGCCGCCGTTGAGCATGGCGCCCTGCGTGTAGTCCATCGGGCCGGCGGCCTGGCGGATGAAGGGAATCTCGCAGTCGTAGCGCATCTGGTCCACGGTGGTCGGGGCCCACTTCATCTGCTCCAATCCGAAGACGCCCTCGAAGTTGAGCACATTGGGATAGGTGCGCGTGAAGCCTGCGGGCTTGAAGGCGCCGTGGAAGTCGACGAGCAGGTGGTGTTTGGCGCACATCTCCGCCGCACGGCGGTAGAAGTCGACGGCCAGCTGGTCGTCACGGTCCATAAAGTCGATCTTGAAGCCTTTGACGCCCATGTTGCTATAGTGCTCGCACACGCGCTCCATGTCCCTTTCAAAGGCATAATAGCCGGCCCAGAGGATGATGCCGACATTCCTTTCTTTGGCATATTGCACCAGCATGGGCAGGTCAATTTCCGGCACCACCCGGAAGAGGTCGGCCTCGCCGTTCACCGCCCAGCCTTCGTCGAGGATGACGTATTCGATGCCATACTTGGAGGCGAAGTCGATGTAGTGCTTGTAGGTGTCGTTGTTCACTCCGGCGGGGAAATCGACGCCACTGATATTAAAACAGTTCCACCATTCCCAGGCAACTTTGCCGGGCTTGATCCAGCTGATGTCGTCCACCCGCGACGGCTCGGCCAGCAGGTAGCTCAGGTTGTTCATCGCAATCTCCGTGTCGGTGCCCACCATCATGATGCGCCAGGGGAAGACCTTGCTGCGGTCCATCTCGGCGATGTAGTCCTCGCGCTCCTTGACCAGCAGCTGCAGGTTGTTGTGGCCACCCTGCTCCACGCGGCGGGGCAGCGGGGCGTGTTGGCAATCGAGAACGCCATCTGTGAAATGGCGAAGATACATGCCGGGGTAGTCGAGCAGTGCGGACTCGGTGATGCACATCTTGATGCCGCGTTCGCCGTGTATGAGCAGCGGCAGGAAGCACAGGCGGCGCGAGTCCAGTTTGCGCAGCGGCAGGGTGGTGTATTGGTTCTCGAACGAGGAACTGTACTGCGGGTAGAACCATTTCCATTTCTCCGACTGGGGAGTCCATGCATTGGTGAGGACAAAGGGCTCGCTGCCGAAGGCCGTGGAGTCGAACTGCGACACACAGGGCACCGTGGCCGAATCGGCCTGCAGGTAGTAGCTCGCCACCTCGTTGAAGACCTTTCCCGGTTCACCCTCCCACACGTAGCGGTAGGCCATCCCCTCGTTGTAGGCGCGGAAGACCACCGAGAGGCCTTCCTTCAGGTGCAAGGTCATCTCGTTGCAGTGGTTCCGCATCGTGGCCTGTCGGCTGAAAGGCGAGGCGATGGTTTCGTCGATAGTGCGTCGCGATACTTTGCGCACGGTCATCTTGTCATACATTTTGCCTCCCTGCTCGTATCTGAGACCGATGATGGTCATGGGCGTCAGGTCGTGGCCGTCGTACAGTATGTCATAGGACAATCCCCCTTGTTCTGCCTGCACACTCAGCGTCAGCCGCCCGTCCGGCGAGGCAAGTCTGTGGAACTTCGGTTTGGCTGCGGCGGAGAGCGACAGCAGAAGCAGGAAGCTCAGGAGAATGGGCTTAATGGGTTTCATAGGTCTAATGGTTGGGTTATTTTATCTCGCGGATGCTGACGGCGAAGCCGCCGCAGGGGGCCATGCGGAGCTTCAGCTTGCTCTTCTTGGTGACCGTCTTCTTGGTGATGGTGTATGCCTTGGGGTTGTAGCCCTCTTTCTGCGCGGCTTCCCAGCCGATATGCACATCCGATACCCATCCGCTGGCGTCCTTGGCGTCGGCGTAGATGGTGGCCTCGTACTTCACGCCAGGCTTCAGGAAGTCCAGCTTCACCTCCACCTCGCGGGCCTGCTCGTCGGTGACACCGCCGACGTACCAGGTGTCTCTGGGAGTCAGCCCATCCAACCCATTAACCCCATTAGCCCCATCCAACCCATACACAAACCGGGCGGTGTTGCTGATGACGCCTTTATTGCCGTCGGCGAGGGTGCCTACGCCGTCGGCGGCGAGGTTGAGGGTGGAGGTCTTCGGGTGGCGGGCGGTGACGATATAGTCGCCGATTTCGGCGGCGATATAAATGCTGGTGTCCCAGTCGACGGCCACATCCTTGATGAATTGGAAGGCGTCCATGTGGGGCTCGTAGTGCTCGGGGAAGTCGGCGGCCATCTGCAGCGGCGAGTAGAAGGTGACGTACAATCCCAGCTGGTTGCAAATCGTGTGGCGCATCAGGTCCTTGTTCCACGGGGCGTTCTTCTCCATGTCGGTCTCGAAGATGCCGGGGGTGTAGTCCATGGGGCCGCCCTGCAGACGCGTGAAGGGCAGGATGGTGGTGTGACCGGGATTGATGCGGCCGCGGAACTCGGTGCCCATAGCGCTCTCGTTGCCAATCATGTTGGGCCACGTGCGGCAGAGGCCCGTCGGGCGCACCGCCTCGTGGGCGTTGACCATAATCTTGTGCTTCGCGGCCTCGACGATGGCGCGGTGGTAGTGGTTGATGATGGGCTGGCTGTAGTGGTGCTCGCCGTGGGGCACAATGCGGCCCACGTAGCCACTCTTGACGGCGTCGTAGCCGTACTTATTCATCAGGTTATAGGCAGGCTCCATGAAGCGCTCGTAGTTGCTCACCGACGAGCTGCTCTCGTGGTGCATAATGAGGCGGATGCCCTTGCGGTGGGCGTACTCGTTCAGCGCCGGCAGGTCGAAGTCGGGGTAGGGCGTCTGGAAGTCGAAGACGTAGTCTTTGTCCTTGCCGTACCAGTCTTCCCAGCCGATGTTCCAACCCTCGATGAGCAGGGCGTCGAAGCCGTGCTCGGCGGCGAAGTCGATGTAGCGGCGCACGTTGGCGTTGTTGGCGCCGTGGCGGCCGTGGGGCTTGGCCTTGGTGTAGTCGGTGGTGGAACCCTGCAGCGACGGCGGCAGCGAGGGGTCGCCTGGCAGGCGCACCGAGGGGAAGTCGTTGGTGTAGCCCCACGTGCTGTGGTCGCTGATCATCTCCCACCACACACCCATGTACTTCACCGGATGTATCCAGCTGACATCCTCCAAGGCGCAGGGCTCGTTGAGGTTGAGAATGAGGCGCGAACGCAGCACGTCGGTGGCCTTCTCGCACACCTGGACGGTGCGCCAAGGGGTATAGCAGGGCGACTGCAGTCGGCCCACATAGCCTGTGGCGTCGGGCGTGAGGTGAACTTTTAAAGTGAAAAGTGGAAAGTGGAAAGTGGAAAGTGGACTGACGCTGTCCTGCGTAGCATTGTTTTCCACTTTCCGTTTTCCGTTTTCCACTTGCAAATCCAGGTTCATGGTGGGGAAGTCGAGCACGGCGGCCTCGTGGATGTTGATGTAGAGGCCGTCGTCGGTCTTCATCTGCAGGGCTGTCTGCAATCCGGTGTCGGAGAAACTCTTCCAGGGCCATCCGCCGGTGAGATGGGGATTGTTGTGCAGGCGGCGTACCTCGGAGAGGCGGCTCTGGGTGTAGTTGAACTCCTGTGTGTCGTAGTCGCCTGGAATCCACCATGCCGTGTGGTCGCCGGTGAGGCAGAACTCCGTCAGCTCGTCGGTGAGCCAGAAGGTGACGAGGGAGTTATGAGTTAAGAATTCAGAGTTAAGAGTTGACGGGAACTCGTAGCGGAACCCGAGGCCGTCGTCGTAGAGACGGAAGCGGATGACCATCACCGTGGGTTTGTCCACCCGCTTGCCCTCGTGGTCCAGGTAGAAGTCCTGCTGCAGCGTGACGCAGAGCTCGTTGTAATGGTTGCGGATGTTGGCCTCCTCGCCCAAGACGGGCTGCCACACCTCGTCGAAAGAGCTGTGCTGCACGTGGCTCACGCTGAAGCCGCTGGCCAGGTCGCTCTTGCGCCATTCCAGCGTGAAGCCCATGCGCGATGGCTTCACCACCGCCTTGCTGTCGCGATAGAGGCTGTAATAGGGTTTTCCGTCGCGCAGCTCGAAGCGCATCTCCATGCGCCCGTCCGGACTCTTCAGCGGATTGAGTGTCGTTGTCTCGTAGGCCCAAAGCGAGGCTTCTGCCAGCACCAGCGAGAGAAAAAATAGAAATACTCGTTTCATATTGCTGTTTTTCAATTTTTTGATTCGTTCCTTGTACCTATCATCTTCCGATTACAATTTCATGTTCTTTGCCGTCGTCGACGAGCGTGATGGAGTGGTTAAGTGGCTGTGTGTCAGTGTGGCTAATTGGCTGAGTGGTGTTTGGCCTTGTGTAGCGGATGATGTACATCGACTGGCCGAAACGGTAGCGGAGGGTGAAGGAGGGCCACTCGGTGGGGACGCGGGGGTCGAGGACGATGGTGTCGCCCTGTTTGTGGAGACCGAGGATGTTCTCGATGCCGGTCTTGTAGGCCCAGGAGGCGGAGCCGGTGTACCAGGTCCATCCGCCGCGGCCGGGGTGCTGGGGGTTGGAGTAGATGTCGGCGGCAATACAGTAGGGTTCGACCTTGTACTTCAGCACGTCGGCCAGGGAGTGGGTGCGGTGCACGGGGTTGATGATGGAGTAGAGGTAGTAGGCTTCGTCGCGTTGGCCTTCCTTGAGTTTGGCCATGATGTACCACATGGCGCCGTGGGTGTACTGGCCGCCGTTTTCGCGGAGGCCGACGGGGTAGTCCATGATGTAGCCCGGCGAGGGGTTGGAGTCCTTGAAGGCGGGGGTGAGGAGCTGGATGATTTCGTGTTCGCGGTTGACGAGTCGGCGGTCGGTTTCGCGGAGGACGGACTGCTTCTGCTCGGGGGTGGCGACGTCGGTGAGGATGGACCAGGCCTGGGTGATGAGGTCGATCTGGCACTCGATGTTGTTGCGCGAGCCCATGGGGTCGCCGTTGTCGAAGAAGGCGCGGAGGAACCAGTTGCCGTCCCAGGTGTTGGACTGGAGGGCGTCGACGAGGCGGATGCGAGCGTCGTGGAGGTGCTGGCAGTAGGCGAGGTCGGCTTGGAGCGCCGGCATCTTGCCGGCAATCACCGTCAGTTCTTCCATCTTCGGCAGCAGGTCGCAGAGGAAGAAGGCTACCCAGACGCTCTCGCCCTTGCCGCCGACGCCTACGGCGGACATGCCGTCGTTCCAGTCGCCGCAGCCCATCAGGGGCAGGCCGTGGCGGCCGATGCGTGAGAGGGATCGGTCGACGGCGCGGCGGAGGTGGTCGTAGAGAGTGGATGTTTCATTCCCCACCGTGTAGTTCATGCCGCGTTCGGCTTCGCCCGGGGCGAGGGGCTCGGCGTGGCAGAAGGGTACGGGCTCGGAGAGGATCGTGTGGTCGCCCGTGACGCGGACGTACTGGTGGGTGACGAAGAGGAGCCAGAGGTAGTCGTCGCTGAAGGTGGTGCGAGCGCCGAGATGCAGGCTTTCGTGCCACCAGTGGAGGACGTCGCCTTCGGGGAACTGGTGTGCGGCGTGGTCGAGAATCTGGCGACGGGCATACTCCGGGTCGCTGTAGAGCAGCGACATCACGTCCTGCAGCTGGTCGCGGAAGCCGGTGGCGCCGCCGACCTGGTAGAAGCCCGCGCGGGCGTAGAGGCGCGAGGCGTAGACCTGGTAGAGGTACCAGCGGTTCAGCATGTGGTTGAGGGCGCGGTCGGGCGTCTCGACCTGGATGTGGCTGAGTTTCTCGTCCCAGTAGGCCACCACGCGGTCGAACTCGGCATAGATCGTGTCCAGGGTGGCTGGGTGGGGAGTGATGAGTGATGAGTGATGAGTGATGAGTGGCTGTGCGGCAGCGTTGTTCTCCGTTCTCCACTCTCCGTTCTCCACTCTGTCACTCTGCGACTCAGTTACTTTGTAACTCGCAATGATGAATGCCAGTTCCTTCTCTTCGCCGGCGGCGAGGGACAGAACGAGTCCCAGCCGTTTGCGGTTGGGATAGTGCATGGAGATGTCGGTGAGCTTCTCCGTGCAGGATAGGCGCAGGGTGTGGTCGTGGTAGATGGGGTGGTAGACGTTGCGCACGAGGAGACTGTTGGCCTGCTCGTCCCATTCGGAATGCAGGTATCGGGCTGTTTCCTCCTCGCACATGCCGAGGACAAGCTTGTAGACCATGTCCAGATGCACCTGGCGGCTCTCGGGGGAGGAGTTGTGCACCTTGATTTGGTAGTACTTCTCCGGTTTGTCGACGGAAACGAAGGTGCGCACCTTGACGGCGAGGCCGTCGTCGTATTCGGCGTCGAAGGCCGACCAGCCCTGGGAATGGCGCGCGGTGGCGGGGAGGAACTGGCGGCGGTTGATCAGCAGCATCTCGGAGGCATTGTCGCGGACGATGTCGTTGCTCCAGCCGGTGAGTTTGAACTGCTGCGCGTTGTGGGCGAAGGTGAATCCCGCCATGGTCGAGGAGACGATGCAGCCGAAGTGGTGCTCGTTGGCGATGACGTTGATCCACGGCATGGGGGTGTTGGTGTTGGTAACCACGTAGTCGCGGCCGTCGTTGTCGAAGCCGCCGTACTGGTTGTAGAACTCCAGGTCGCTCCATACGCGGAAGTCGCGCTTGGGACGCAGCACGGGGTATTCCACCTTGTCCTGGTAGTGCTGGTTGGCGACCTCGAGGCGGCGCAGCTGCTGGGCGATGGTGATGCCCTCGGCGGTGGAGAAGGAGAGGCGTGCGACGACACGGAGCAGCGTGCGCTCGGCATCGCTGATGTCGTTGCCGTTGAGGACATAGACCTTGCCGGCGTCGCTGTGGGTGGCCCAGAGGTGTTCGGTGTTGGCCATGCCGAGGATGAAGTGGGTGAGGGCGTCGCGCTCTCCCTCCGGGGCATCGTTGATGAAGACGAGGTCGAGGATGAGTCCGTGGACCTTGTAGTACTCGAAGGCGCGGAGGAGTTCCTTGGCGAATCCTGAGCGCTCCATGGAGTCTATCTCGAGGAGGATGATGGCCAGGTCGCCACTGATGCCGAAGCGCCAGAGACCGCTTTGCGAGAGGGTGTTCCGGGCGAGGAGGTCGTTGCGTTCGTTGCCGAGGGTGGCGGTCTGCGCCATGTATTTGGCCAGGGAGGCGTAGAGCTGCATCTGGCTTCCCTTGAGGAGGGAGAGGGAGGTCCGCATGTTGTTGAAAACGGAAGCGGTCTTGAAGGCATGCTCGACGTCGAGGGCCGATTGGTACTGCCCGGAGAGCTGGAGCAGCTGTTCACGGGCTTTGCCGAAGGCGGTCAGGAGGAAGGCTTCGGCTTTCATGCCGGGCTCGATATGGAGTCGGCGACGCATGGAGAAAACGGGGTCGAGGGTGGTGCCGACGGTGCCGGTGAGGGTGCGGCGGCTCTCGATGATATCGGCGTGGCGCAGGCTGCCGCCACGTCCGAGGAAGTTCATGCGCGATGTTTCGTACTCGACGAGAGTGGCTGAGTGGCTGAGTGACTGAGCGGCTGGGTTTTCGGACTGCGTAGCCACTTTGTTACTCAGCGACTCAGTTACTTTGTCACTTGCTGCGTCACTATCCACCCACAGGCGGTGCAGGAGGAAGTTGCGGGAGTTGTGGGCTCCAGGACGGTTGAAGAGGAGTGCCTGGTGGGTGGGGTCGTATTCGGAGAGCACCTTCATGGCGGCGAAGACGCGGTGGCTCTCGTCTTCGGCGGCAGGGGCGAGGACGACCTCGCCGTAGGAGGTCAGTTCGAGGTCGACGGGGGCAGGGGTGTGGTTGGTGAAGGTGAAGCGGCGCAGTTCGGCGGAGCGGTCTTTGAGGACGGTGATTTCGGTTTGGGTGACGATGCCGTCGTCCTCGCGGGAGAATTTGATTTTGTCGCTGGCGAAGGATACGTGGTAGCCGGATGGCATAACATCCAAGGGGGCGTAGGTGGCGCTCCAAAGTGCGTCGGTGGCGAGGTTGCGGACGAAGAGGAAGGTGCCGTAGTGGTCGGCGGAAATTTTGCGGTAGCGGTTGAGCATGATGTTCTTGTAGCGCGAGAATCCGGAGCCGCGGTCGTTGACCATGACGGTGTATTCGCCGTTGCTGACGACACCGATTTCGGGCACGTTGGCGATGCCGTCGAAGTCGCGCGCGTCGCTTTCGGTTTGCACCTTGCTGTATTGGTAGCGCTTGTATTGAGTCACTTTCAGGTCTATGTAGGGTTTGACCTGGGCTTTCTCTTTCAGCAGGGTCTCCATGCTTTGCATGACGGGGGATTGCATGAAGAGGTGCTGCAGGCGGTTGTGCTGCAGGTAGTTGGTCAGGGAGGCCAGTATCATGCCCTGGTGGTGGGCGTAGTGGGCTTTGACGGCTACGTGGTCTTCGTCGTCGTAGCTCTCGAAGAAGCCGTATTCGTCGGTCATGTCCAGCTGTTTCAGTGCCTGCATATTGGTGTAGACGGCGCGGTCGTCGGCGGAGATGGCGAGCAGCGAGGAGTAGGGGGAGATGACGATACGGTCGGGCGTGGTGTTCTGGTACTTGAGGTAGGGGACGCCGAAGGCGTGGTACTTGTAGTTGCGGGCGTCGTCCAGTTCGTTGTAGGCGGTTTCGCTGATGCCCCAGGGGTTGTTGAAGGCGCGCTGGGCGCGGATGGCGAAGCTGTAGGTTTCGTCCATGAGGGTGTGGCGATAGGTGGGGAGGAAGATGAGTGGCATGAAGTATTCGAACATGGTGCCGTACCACGATGCCACGCCCTTGTAGCCTTTGTATTGCACGAGGGTCTTGTCGAGGCAGAACCAGTGTTTGTAGGGGGCGTCGCCCTGGGCGATGGTGAGGAAGGAGGTGAGGCGTGCTTCGGAGGCGAAGTTGTTGTAGTGGTAGGGGAGGAGGGTGTGCGAGGTGTCGTCGTAGCCGATGCTGAAGACGTCGAGTTCGGGATTGTAGAGCTTGGAGAAGTCGGTCTGGGAGATAAGGCGTTGCACCTTGGACAGCAGGGCGTCGGTGTCCTCGCCGCGTGCTGCCCCGTCGAGGGTCTCCAGCCAGCCTTTGACCACATAGAGGCAGGCGACGAAGTTGCCGCTGTCGGCGGTGCTGACGAAGAAGTTGGGGAGCTTGCGCAGGGAGTGGATGTCGTACCAGTTGTAGAGGTGGCCGTTCCATTTTTCGAGGGTTTCGACGGTATCCATGATGTAGCCGATACGATTCACCGCGTCTTCGTGGCTGATGAACCCCAGTGTGTCGGCACTGACGACGGCCGTGAGGGAGAATCCGATATTGGTGGGCGAGGTCTTGTAGTCGGTCAGCGGCTCGCGCCCCACCTGGTAGTTGTCGGGGATCAGCCAGTGGGACTCCTCGGTGAGGAGGGTGTCGAAGAAGTGCCAGGTGTCCTTGGCCAGCTGGCGGACCTCCGAGGTTTCCTGTTCGGAGAGGGTCTTGCGTTCCTGGGGGAATTTCTTCCCGAGGCGGTACATGACGAAGGGCGCAGCTACCCACACGGCACAGGCGATGGCGGCGAAGACGGCGGCAACGATGTCGCCCGTGGTGATGTGGTCGGAGGTGTTATCAAGCATTTGGCAGGTGATAAGGATAAGGACGACGGCGGCGACGTAGTTGAACCAGAATTTCTTCACGTAGTCGCTCAGGGTGCCTTTGGTGCTTTTGGCGGCCTCGTCGCTGGTAATCCAGGCCAGCAGGTCGTGCTTGCTGACCCACATGCGCCAGCAGGCACGCACGGCGGCGTCGGTGTACATCCAGGCCTCCTTGGGCAGCAGTGCGAACTGCACCGCCGAGCGGTAGACGATGACGCGGAAGCCTCGCATGAGGGTCATGTAGTATTTGTAGCGTCGCCCGAAGCGCGGCAGCCGCGTCACCTGTCCCACGATGAAGAAGACGATGGGACTGGCCACCACGATGGCTGCCACGAGCAGGAACCACGCCGGGCTGGGGCGCGTGCCGTGCGCGATGGCGAGGGCGTAGCCCGCAAAGACCATGAGCATCACGCTCAGGCTGAGCATCGACCGGCGCAGGTTGTCGAATATTTTCCATCGACCGATGGTGTTCACCTGGTTCTTCACGCGCTCCCCCCGCTCGTTGCGCACATGCGGCGTGAGCCAGGCGATGATCTGCCAGTCGCCGCGCGTCCACCGGTGGTGCCGCTTGGCGTCGTCGATGTAGTTCGACGGGTTGTCGTCGAAGACCTCCACGTCGTTGATGAGGCCGCAGCGTATGTGGCAGCCCTCCAGCAGGTCGTGACTGAGGATGAGGTTCTCGGGGAAGGTCCCCTTCAGCACCTGCTGGAACACGCGCAGGTCGTAGATGCCCTTGCCGCAGAAGGTGCCCTCGTTGAAGATGTCCTGATAGAGCTCGAAGCTGGCGGTGGTGTAGACGTCCAGTCCGCCGAGTCCAGCCATCAGCTGCGCGTAGCGGCTCTTGTTGGTGACCTCGACGTCGACGTTGACGCGGGGCTGCATGATGCCGTAGCCGCGGTCCACGCGCTTGCCGTCCTTCGACAGCTGTGCCACATTGAGCGGGTGCGCCATCGCCCCGATGAGCTTCTGCGCCGAGTAGAGCACCAGCTCCGTATCGGTGTCGAGGGTAATGACGAAGCGGATGGGAGTGGAGAGTGGAGAGTGGAGAGTGGAGAGCGGAGAGCGGGTTTCCGCATCGTGTTGTTCTCCGTTCTCCGTTCTCCACTCTCCGTTCTCCGTTCTCCACTGGCTGACGGTCTCCGTGCGGAAGCGCTTCTGCTTCTCCTCCTCGGTGGTCTGGCCGAGGAGCAGGTCGTTGAAGTGGAGGATGGCGCCGCGCTTGCGCTCGTGGCCCAGCCAGGTCTGCTCGCCCTCGCTCCAGGCGCGGCGGCGGTAGACGAAGTTGAATATCGGGGCACCGTATTTCTCGTTCAGTTCGCGCACCATCCGCAGGCCGGCTTCGGAGACCTCCTCGTCCCACGGGGCGTCGGCCTCCTTGTATGAGGCGGCGTCGCCGACCAGCGTGTAATAGATGTTGTTGAACCGGGCGCAGCCGTTTTCTATCTTCCCTTCGCCGCGGTTGATGTTCGACAGGTAGTACATCTCCAGCACCCCCATCAGTTCCTCGACCTTCTCCTTGCTCTTGAGGATGGTGGGCATGATGACCATGGTGGCATATTGGTCGGGGATGAGGCCGTCCTTGAATTTAAGCTTGAAGGTGCCTTGCGGTTTGTGCAGTTTGGCGAGGAGCCAGTTGAAGAGGTCTATGGCCACCTGGCTGACGGGCACCGCCAGCAGCACGGTCATCAAGGCCTTTATCCACAGGTCACAGTTCGTCGTCACCCATGCCACCGCTGCGGCCCCGGCCCACGAGGCCAGGACGATGATCCAGATGTAGAGCCTTGCACGGACCTTCCAGCGCTTCGGCGGGAAGAGGGCCCAGCCCACATGCTCGTCGCTCTCGACGAGCTTTTTCACCAGGTCGTATTCCTTCACCTTGCGCTTGCGGCAGAGGCGGACAATCCGGGCGCGGTAGTCCTCCTTGGTCTTGTCCTGCATCTGGTCGTACATGCCGGCTTTCTCGTCTTTCAGCATGCGCTCGGAGAAGGAGACGGCGTCGATGAGTTCGGCCATGGGCAGTTTGGTCATCTTCTTCAGCGAGTTGAAGATGTTCATCATGCGGAGGTTCTGCCTGGCGGCACGCTCGAGGCCTTCGGCCGAGGGTTTCTCCGTGGGGCGGTAGTGCTGAGCCCCTTCGCCCTCCAGCTCGCGGCAGAGGATTGCCAGTTTGTTGATGAGCAGTGCCTTCATCAAGGGCAGCAGGGCCGTCACTTCGGGGTAGGAGAGGTAGTCCTTCTCGCGCTGCTGCACCTGGCGCAGGTAGCGGAAGAGCAGGGCTTTGTCCACCTCGCAGTGGCTGCGCTCGACAAATCCGTCCAGCAGCTTCCACAGCACCTCCACGCGCCCGCCGCTCTCCACTTTCCACTCTCCGCTCTCCACGCCCTTCAGTTCGCCCACCATGAGTTTCTCCTGCTCGCTGACCATGTAGTAGTTGTCCAGCACCCACTCGTTGGTGCTGCCCACCAGGCGCTGGCTGCGGGTCTCGTTGACCAGTATCATGTAGTATCGTGTAATGTCCTTTACGTCGGTACGGAACACTTTGTACAATTTCTTCATAAGGTATTCTTATTTTGTAAATAGTGGCTGCAAAATTACAAAATTTTCTTCACATGGCCAAAACTATTTTTCAACCTCTCGCCGACAGTCCATTTTCCCCCGCTCTTCCCTCCATGTTTTTCCCTGGTGCATTTTCGTTAAAAGAGGGTATGAACGTGGTAAGAAGATGGGAAGAAGATGATAGGTTACCGGTACTGATTACCAGTAGGTTGGAAAATAGGGAAAAAGTGTCAAAAAACAGGCCGTTTTGCGGGGCGGAAATCAGATGAAGAAGAGGCATACGCCGACCACCGAGACGACGGCGCCGACGACCTCGCGCAGGGTCACCCTCTGGTGGAAGAGCAGCGCCGCAGGGGCGATGATGAGCACGGGGGTGAGGGCGAAGAGGGTCTGGGCGATGCCGGTGGAGGTGTACTGCGTGGCCAGCAGCGAGGCACTGACGCCGATGAAGGGGCCGAAGACCGTGGCGCCCAGCAGGCACCACATGGCCTTGCGGTCGTGCACGGCATGGGAGAGACGCTCTTTCCAGTCGCGGTTGAAGACGGCCAGCAGGACGAAGAACCCGACGAGGCCGATGGAGGCGCGGATCATGGTGGCGGCAAAGGGCACGGAGAGGAAGAGCGGCAGGGACACCGCGGCACCCTCGGCCACAGCGTCGCCGCTCAGCCCTGCGGCGGCAATGGCGGCGTCGTAGCGCTCCAGTCCTATCTTGCTCAGCACCAGCCCGAAGCCCTGGCAGATACCCGCCATCGAGGCGAAGAAGATGCCGCGAGGGGGGAGGGAAAGGTGAGCGGAGAGTGGAGAACGGAGAGCGGAGAGTGGAGAAGTTGTTGCTGCGTTAGCTTGTTCTCCGTTCTCCACTCTCCGTTCTCCACTCAGTATGGACATCGCTATACCGCTCAGCGTCACCACCATGCCGAGAATGGCAAGCCAGTGCATCTGCTCGCCGAGGAGCAGGTAGCCCGTGATGGCCGCCGTGGGGGCGGAGAGGGTCATGAAGAGTTGGCCAATGCGCGAGCCGATGAGGATGTAGCCCTGCATGAGGCAGTAGTCGCCGATGACGTAGCCCACCACGCCGCTCAGGGCCAGCCAGCCCCAGGTGCCGCCGTCGGCATAGCGTGGCCAGGGGACGCCCATGGTGAGCCACAGCGTCGCCGCCAGCAGCAAGAGCGACATGGTCATGCGGATGGTGTTCAGCGGCAGGGAGCCCATGCGCTTCGATGCCACCTCGGCAAAGAGCGCCGTCGCCGTCCACGACACGGCAACGAACAATGCTATCGTTTCTCCTATCAACATGCAGCCATAAACGCAAAGAGAATCTTTTTATTGCGCGTACACAATATTTTTCCCCTTGCTGCGTTCAGTGTTCAAAAATAAATAATGTAATATGATGAAAAGAATACATGTTCTCTCCCTTGTTGCCGCTGCCGCAATGGCGGTCTCTTCGTGCAGCATCTACCACCCCCAGGCGGTGGACATCCCCCTGATCAACCATGCCGACGACGTGCGCGTCGACGCCTCGCTGGGCCTTTCGACGTGGGTCATTCCTGACGTCTTCACCCTCAACGCCACCGCCTCCTACGGCTTCAACGACTGGCTCGCCGGTCAGGCCCACTTCAACTATGGCGGCGACAATCTCTACGCCCAGCTCGCCCCCGGTGCCTACTTCCCCCTGAGCGAAAACGCCGTGGTGGAGACATACGTCGGCTTGGGTCTCGGCGGTGCCTGGCGCGACAACATCAGCTCCTCCCACGCCAACGAGAACGACACCACCACTTTCCATCAGTACGGCTATTCCGGCAACTTCTTCCTGCCCTTCGCCCAGGCCAACATCGGCTGGCACGACCTCACGGCGGCCCACATCGACCTGGCCTTCGGCCTCAAACTGGGTGCCTATCTGCCTGATTTCGAATACAAGAAGTATGACGACAACGGCAACCTTATTGCCGGCAGCGACCAGACCTACAACACCGCCAACTTCCTCGTCGAGCCCCAGTTCCTCTTCCGCATCGGCGGCGAGCGGATGAAGTTCAACGTCAAGGTTGGCTTCAACTGGCTCAGCGACATCTTCGCTTCCGACAGCTATTCCGGCCCCTTCACCGCCGACCTCTTCACCATCTCCACCGGCTTCACCTTCAGCCTCTAATACTTAAACTAAAACTACAACTGTAATGAAAAAACTAACCTTGCTGTTATTTGCATTCTGCTTCACGCTGGCGCAGGCCCAGGAGGTGAAGACCTACCCCTTCGTCCAACGCGACTCGACGCTCTACCTTGACGTCTACCGCCCGGCCCAGCCCCGTGCCGACAAGGCTTGTGTGCTGGCGGTCTTCGGTGGCGGCTTCGTCAGCGGCGAGCGCAATAACGGCCTGCAGCGCACAATCGGCAACCTCCTCTCCGAGCGTGGCTACACCGTCGTCAGCATCGACTACCGCCTGGGCCTGAAGGACACCGTCAAGACGAAGGAGTTCAGCGGTATCAGAGGTCTGCAGGGCATGTTCCAATATTGCATCGACCTTGCCGTCGAGGACTGCGCCGCCGCCGTCCGCTGGGTGTGCGACCACGCCGCCGAGCTGGACGTCGACACCTCCCGCCTAGTGCTGACCGGCTCCTCCGCTGGCGCCATCACCGTGCTGCAGCTCGACTGGTGCCGTGCCAACGGCCTGCCGCAGGTCTCCGTGCTCCCTCGTGGGTGGAAGCCTGCCGCTGTGGTGCCCTATTCCGGCGGCATCATGAGCCACGGCAAACCCACCTGGAAGACCCCTCCGGCACCCACCATGCTCCTCCACGGCGAAAAGGACAAGATAGTGTCCTACAAGAAGTTCCCGCCTGTGCTCTCCTATGCCCTCTACGGCGCCAAGAAGGTCTACAAGCAGATGCAGAAGCAGGACATCCCCTGCTGGATCATCCGCTTTCCCGGCGTCGGCCACGAGGTGGCCACCTGGCTGCCCGGCAGCGTGGACCTCTTCTGCGGCTTTGTGGAACAGGCCCTTGCTGGACGCATCACCAACCTCGACGCCACCATGACAGACTCCAAGCTCGTCCCCTCCAAGTGGACCACCATGAACCTCAAAGACCTCTATGCAGAATAGGATAGAAATCATGTCGCCCGTGGGCTCCTACGAGAGCCTGCAGGCCGCCATCCAGGGCGGCGCCAACGCCGTTTACTTCGGCGTCGGCAAACTGAATATGCGCTCGCGCTCGGCCGCCAACTTCACCGTCGGCGACCTCCCGCGTATCGTCGAAATCTGCAACAATGCGGCAGCTTTCCCCTCTCCCTCTGGAGAGGGGGCAGGGGTGAGGCCACAGAGGCTCCCCGTGCGCACCTACCTCACGGTGAACACCATTATATATAATAATGAAATCGAGGAGATGCACGCCCTGCTACAAGCCGCCAGGGAGGCCGGAATATCGGCCATCATCGCCAGCGATATGGCCGTCATCACCCACGCCAACCAAATCGGCCTCGAGGTGCACATCTCCACCCAGTGCAACGTCTCCAACATCGAGGCTGTGCGCTATTATTCGCGCTTCGCCGACGTCATCGTCACCGCCCGCGAGCTGTCGCTCCGCCAGGTGGCGGAAATCACACAGTTCATCCGCGACAACGACATCCGCGGCCCCAAGGGCGAGCTGGTGCAGGTGGAGGTCTTCGCCCACGGTGCCCTCTGCATGAGCGTCAGCGGCAAGTGCTACCTCTCGCTCGACAACTACAACTACTCCGCCAACCGCGGCGCCTGCCTCCAGCCCTGCCGTCGCGGCTACATCGTCAAAGACAAGGAGAGTGACCTGGAACTGGAGATCGACAACGAGTACATCATGTCGCCCAAGGACCTTTGCACCATCGGTTTCCTGGACAAAATTGTGAAAGCCGGGGTGCGCGTGCTGAAAATCGAGGGGCGCGGCCGTAGCGCCGACTACGTCCGCACCGTCACCGAGTGCTACCGCGAGGCCGTGGAGGCCATCGCCAACGGCACCTACACGCAGGAGCGCATCGCCGAATGGACACGCCGCCTTTCGACAGTCTTCAACCGCGGCTTCTGGGACGGATACTACCTCGGTCGCCGTCTTGGCGAGTGGAGCGAACGCTACGGCTCGCAGGCCACCGAAAACAAGGTCTACCTCGGCCCTGTGCACAACTACTTCGGCCGTATCGGCGTGGCCGAGGTACAGCTACAGACCAACGAAACCCTCCGCGTCGGCGACGAAATCATGGTCATCGGCGAAACCACCGGCGTCTACCGCGCCACCATCCAAGAGCTCCGCACCGACCGCGACCCCGTCCCCGAGGTCCACCAGGGCGACCGCTTCAGCTTCAAAATCGAGGATTCCTCCCCTTCCCAAGGGGAGGTGGCCGCAGGCTTCAAAAACGACGATTCCTCCCCTTCCCAAGGGGAGGTGGCCGCAGGCCGGAGGGGTGTCCACCGCGGCGACAAGGTCTACCGCATCGACAAACTCATCGACGAATTCTAAAGCAATGAATGAAGTTCGTATATACCATTCCCTTTGCGGAGGAAGGTTCTGGTGGGCACTCCTCGGTCTTTTGGCATTCTGGGGCATGGATATATGGTTATTAGCAGCTGTTCCCTCAGCAAGAAAAGAGTGGGAAGGATGGGTTGGCTTTATTATATTGGGTTTAATGCCAATATTCTACTTTGTTTATGCCCTGTGGGAGCGCTTGACGAAACGTCCCGCCATTATAATTATGGATGACAAGGTGGTATGTCAGCATGGGTGCAAGAGGCAGGAATTCCTCTTTGCCGACATTGAACGATTTGAGTTAGATACAATACCAACGAGATACGGCAAGGGACTTGGTGTAATTAATGTTCACTATCGCAAGTACGTGCCACAAAGTCGGATACGACATTATTCAGAAATGGGAGGGGATAGACCGTGGAATGCCAATGCTTTACTCCTTTGTGCGAAGAATCGTATTGGAATTGAGTATCTGAACAAGAAACCACAGACAATATATGACATGTTAAACCAACGGTTAAAGAATTTGTAAATACAATGGACTTTTTAAAAAAATACAAAACCTGGGAAATCGTAGTGGCGCTGCTGCCGCCGCTGTTCGCCATCGACGAAATATGGCACTACTGCACCGACGACTACCCGTCGGCGTTGTACCAGATAGTGAAGCATGTTTTCGCCTTCGGCTATCTCGCCATCCTGCTGTATTCCGTCTACTGCATGTACCGCGGTGCCAAATGGTCGGGCCGTTTCCCGAAGCTGATGCTGACGCTGCTGATAACGCTGACGGCCGACAAACTGATGGCATTCGTCAACGGGTTCTTCCCCCAAGACCCCTTGCCGGACCCCGATGCCATGTGGAAGTACTATGTTTTGGGCACATTGTCATTGGCCTACACGGTCGTCACGCTTTTCGCCATTGTCCGCATGTTCATGGCGAGACTCAACGTGCTGGCCATAGCGTTTACCTGCGGTGCCGTGGCGTTGCCGCTGCTCAGTTCGCTGATATTCTCCCTTCTCTCGGCCTTTTCCGGCAACATGATGTGGGACGGCCTGTATACAACAGTGGACATTGTCGCGCATGCAACCTCTTTTCTCACGTCGCTATGCTATAGCGTAATCTTCCTCTATCGCAACGATTTCTACAAACCCCTCGACGAATGACCGCTGACCAGGAACAGGCCCTGCAGCTGGCCACCGAGGCCGGCCACATCCTCCTCGAGAACGGCGCGGAAATCAGCCGCGTGGAGGAGACCATGGAACGCATCGCCGCAGCCTACGGCGTCGAGGACGAGAGCTTCTTCGTCCTCAGCAACGGCATCATCGCCACCGGCCAGCACTACGCCCGCGCCGAGTTCATCCCCATCAAGGGCACCCAGCTCAGCCGTGTGGTGGAGGTGAACCAACTGAGCCGCGACGTGGAGCGCCGGCATCCTGCCGGCCCCTCAGCCCCTCAGTCCCCCAGCCACCCAGCCACTCCAATGCCGGTCCCCGAGCTCGCCTCCCGTCTGCAGGCCATCCGCACCGCCCCCGGCCATCCCGCCTGGGAAATCATCCTCGGCATCGCCCTCGGCGTCTCCGCCTTCAGCATCCTCTTCGGCGGCAGCCTGACCGATGCCGCTGTCACCCTCGCCTGCGGTCTCCTCTTAGGAACCTTCATGGCCTACGTCACCCCCCACCTCTCGCGCCTCATCGGCAACGTCGCCGGAGGCCTTGTCGGTGGCCTGCTCTGCATCCTCGCCGTCCACTCAGCCACCCAGCTACTTAGTCCCTCAGCCACCCAGCCACTCACCCCCTCAGCCCCTCTCCATCTCCCCAACATGATCATCGGCACCATCATAGCCCTCGTGCCCGGAGTGCCCTTCACCAACGGCATCCGCGACCTGGCCAACGAGGACTACATCGCCGGCACCACGCGCCTCACCGACGCCTTCCTGGCCTTCCTTTGCATCGCCCTCGGCGTCGCCCTGGCCTTCATCGTCGAAGGTCTCTTTGCCGGAGGCATCATGCAACTCGGGGCACCGGTGAAGGACCCCCTGGCCTCCGCCTGGTACTTCCAGCTCCCCGCGGCCTTCATCGGCACCATTGGCTTCTCCGCCCTCTTCGGCGCCCCGAGGCGCTATTATCTCGACTGCGGCTTGGCCGGCACGGCGGGCTGGGCTGTCTACCTGCTGCTGGCATCGGCAGGCCCCACCCATGTGGTCGGCGCCGCCTTCCTCGGCGCCCTCGCCGTGGCCGTCATGGCGCACTTGCTGGCCGTCACCCGGCGCTGCCCCGTCACGGTGTTCCTCATCTGCGGCATCATCCCCCTGGTTCCCGGCGGCGGCATCTTCTGGACGGCTTACTATATCATAACCAACCAGCTACGCCTCGCCGCCACCACAGGCTTCACCGCCCTCAAGGTGACCATCGCCATCGCCGGCGCCATCATCCTCGCTGCCGCCCTGGCGTCGCGTCTGCAGCGTAAACAAGTTAAAAATCATTAGACTATGGCAAAAGCGAAATCATATTATTTCTGTCAGGAATGCGGCTATCAGAGCAGCTCGTGGCTCGGCCGCTGCCCGGAGTGCGGCAAGTTCGGCACCTTCGTCGAGGAGGTGGTGAAAACGGAAAGTGGAAAACGGAAAGTGGAAAGCGGAAAGATGCAATCGCTTCCAAAACGTATACAAGATGTTACCTACAGCGAAACCCGTCGCATCCCCACCCACTGCGCCGAGTTCGACCGTGTGCTCGGCGGCGGCATCGTCCCCGGCAGCCTGCTGCTCCTCGGCGGCGAGCCCGGCATCGGCAAGAGCACCCTCCTGCTGCAGACGGCCCTCTCCATTCACGACCGCAAGCTCCTCTACGTCAGCGGCGAGGAAAGCGAACAGCAGATTAAGATGCGCGCCGACAGGTTGGAGAGTGGCAGAGTGACAGAGTCGCAGAGTGGCAGAGTGGCTACGCAGTCAGATGACTCAGCCACTCAGTCACTCAGCCACTCTGCCACACCAGACCTTTACGTCGTCTCCGAGACGGTCACGCAGCGCATCTTCGAGCATATCGACGCCGTGCAGCCCGACCTCCTCATCGTGGATTCCATTCAGACCATCACCACCGAGGACGTGGAGTCGCCCGCCGGCAGCGTGAGCCAGATACGCCAGTGCACCACCGAGTTCCAGCACTACGCCAAGACCACCGGAGTCCCCGTGCTCCTCATCGGCCACATCACCAAGGACGGCACCCTCGCCGGACCCAAGGTGATGGAGCACATAGTCGATGCCGTCCTCCAGTTCGAGGGCGACCGCAACTACGGCTACCGCATCCTCCGCGCGCTGAAGAACCGCTTCGGCTCCACGGCCGAGATAGGCATCTTCGAGATGCAGGGCAACGGCCTGCGCGAGGTGCCCAACCCCAGCGAATTCCTCCTGGGCCAGCGCGACGAGACCCTCAGCGGCGCCGCCGTGGCCGCCACCCTCGAGGGCGTCCGCCCCATGTTCATCGAGGTGCAGAGCCTCGTCTCCAGCGCCGTCTACGGCACCCCGCAGCGCAACGCCAACGGATTCGACATGAGGCGTTTGAGCATGCTGTTGGCTGTTCTGGAGAAACGTTGCGGTTTCAAGCTCGGCACCAAGGACGTCTTCCTCAACATCGCCGGCGGCATCCGTGTCAACGACCCCGCCATCGACCTTGCCGTGGCCTGCTCCATCCTCTCGTCCAACGTCGACATCCCCATCTCGCCCCGCATAGCCTTCGCCGCCGAGTTGGGTCTGAGCGGCGAGGTGCGCCCCGTCAGCCGTGTGGAACAGCGCATTGCCGAGGCCGACCGCCTGGGATTCGAGAAGATATTCATTTCCAAATACAACCTCAAGGAAATCGACGCCCGCCGCTACCACATCGAAATCGTTCCCGTCAGTGTCATCGAGGAAACCTTCCGCGCCCTCTTTGCCTGACTTATGCGGAGACGCGGCATGCCGCGTCTCCGTGAAAACAACCGCCTCTGTAGAGACGCAGCGTGCTGCGTCTCCAAACGATACCTCTGTCTACAGTGAGACGCAGCACGCTGCGTCTCTACAGGCGGGAACGTCTACTGGGAGACGCGGCATGCCGCGTCTCTACAAACGAGGACATCTCCCACCCCCAATGTAGAGACGCGGCATGCCGCGTCTCCCGATAGGAGGGGTCCGAGAGGGGTCGAAGAGGTTCATAATTCGGCATTTCTTATATCGTTCTTATATCGTTCTCATATACTTCTCATATACTTCTTATATAG
>DFIZ01000020.1:4748-4874 GCA_002372855.1 Bacteroidales bacterium UBA3684 | reverse complement strand
CGTCGACAAAATAATATTGGACATGCCGCGTTATTACATAAAATCATTATCAATACAATTAACGGAAACCCAAATAAAACCTAAACAAAATGAGAAAACATATCGTAGCAGGCAACTGGAAGATGA
>DFIZ01000020.1:4483-4703 GCA_002372855.1 Bacteroidales bacterium UBA3684 | reverse complement strand
AACTGGAAGATGAACTGCACCTTCAACGAGGCCGACGAACTGATCAACGACATCATGGAAGCCCTTGAGAAAGAGGAGCTCCCGCGCGAAACGCAGCTTATCGTCTGCCCGCCGTTCCCCTACCTGGAGATGACCACCGACTACGCCAACGACAGCTATTTCATGGTTGGCGCACAGAACGTCAGCGACCGCGACAAGGGCGCCTTCACCGGCGAGGTGA
>DFIZ01000020.1:4153-4393 GCA_002372855.1 Bacteroidales bacterium UBA3684 | reverse complement strand
ACTGCATCGTGGGCCACTCCGAGCGTCGCGCCTACTACGGCGAGACCGACCAGACCGTCGCCGCCAAGGTGAACCAGCTGCTGAAGCACGGCCTGAAGCCCATCGTGTGCGTCGGCGAGGTGCTCGAGGAGCGCGAGGCCGGCCGCCAGCTCGACGTGGTGAAGACCCAGGTCGAGAAGGGCCTCTTCCACCTCGGCGCCGAAGAGATGAAGGAAGTGGTCATCGCCTACGAGCCCGTGT
>DFIZ01000020.1:0-4099 GCA_002372855.1 Bacteroidales bacterium UBA3684 | reverse complement strand
TGGGCCATCGGCACCGGCAAGACTGCCACGCCCGAGCAGGCGCAGGAGATCCACGCCCACATCCGCAGCCTCCTCGCCGCCAAATACGGTAAGGAGCTGGCCGACGAAATCAGCATCCTCTACGGCGGCAGCTGCAAGCCCTCCAACGCCAAGGAGCTCTTCGCCTGCCCCGACATCGACGGCGGCCTCATCGGCGGAGCCTCCCTCAAAGCCGACGACTTCATCGCCATCGCCAAGAGCTTCTGAAGAAGTGTTCGAGCAATTTATAGCACGGCGGTTCATGCCGCGGACAAAAGACGGCGGGGGCTTTTCGGGGCCCCTGTCCGTCATTGCCGTTGTCAGCATTGCCCTCGGCGTGCTGGTGATGGTGATGGCCGTGTGCATCCTGCGCGGCTTCCAGGGCGAGATAGCGTCCAAGGTGGTGGGCTTCGGCAGCCACCTGACGGTGAGCAACTTCGCCTCCTCGCCGGCCTACCAGGAAGAGCCCATCGTGCTGGACAGCACCCTCGTGGAGCGCATCCAGCGCGTGCCCGGCGTGCGCCACATACAATACTTCGCCACCAAAGGTGGCATGGTGAAGACCGCAGACCAGATATACGGCATCATGTTCCGCGGCCTCAGCGCGGACTACGACACCACCTTCTTCGCCTCCAACCTCGTCGAGGGGCGGTTGCCGGTGTTCTCCGGAGCATCCGGATTTTCCGGAACTTCCGGAGAAACCGGAACGTCAACCGACGTCCTCGTTTCCAGCACCATAGCCTCGCGGCTGCGGCTGAAGGTGGGCGACAAGATGCGCACCTATTTCTGGGGTGGCGACACGCCGCGCTCGCGGGCGTTCACCGTCTGCGGCATCTACAACACCGACCTCACCGAGTTCGACGAGCTCTACGTGGTCGGCGACCTGCGTCAGGTGCAGCGCCTCAACGAATGGGAGGCCAACCAAGTGGGCGGCTACGAGGTGCTGGTCGACAACTTCGACCGGCTGGACGACATCGCCCTCAACGTGGAGCGCGAGCTGCCCTACGACTACTCCGTGCAGACCATCCGCGAGGCCAACCCTGCCCTCTTCGCCTGGCTGGATCTGCTGAACTCCAACATCACCCTCATCCTCGTCATTATGAGCCTCGTGTGCGCCGTGGCCATCGTCTCGGCGCTGCTCATCATGATTTTCGAGAAAGGGCGCACCATCGGCCTGCTCAAGGCCCTGGGGGCCACCAATGCGTCGGTGCGCCGCATCTTCCTCATCAAGGCCTCGCGGCTCATCGCCGAAGGCATCCTCATCGGCGACGCCGTGGCGTTGGCGCTCTGCGTGGTGCAGCAACAATGGCAGGTGGTGAAGCTCGACGCCGAGAGCTACTCGATGACCCATGTGCCGGTCGACATCGACCCGATGATTTTCCTCCTCGTCAGCCTCGGCACCCTTGCGGCATGCCTGCTGGCCCTGCTGCTGCCGGCAGCCTACATCTCGCACATCACCCCCGCACAGGCGGTGAAAATTGAAAATTGAAAATTGAAAATTGAGAATTGAAAATTCCTAATTTCTAATTCCTAATCCCTAATTAACGAGCCGATGAAGCAACGAGTGAAACTGATACTGATGGCGCTGTCCATTGTGCTAGCCCTCTTCGCCCTGTGGCAGGTGCAGAACGTGGCCAGCCAGGTGCGCGAAAGCGAGGAAGCCAAGATACGACTCTGGGCCAACGCCATAGCGCAGCGTAACCGTATCTCGTCTGCCACCCAGCAGTTCTTCCAGCAGGCCACCCTCGACGAGCACCGCAAGATGCAACTCTACACCGACATCCTACAATCCTTCAACGACCCCAACCAGAACATCGACCTCCGCTTCAGCCTGGCCTACGTCAACTACATCATCGACTCCGCCCGCACCCCCATCATCATCACCACCGCCAAAGACAGCATCATCACCGTGCCCCAGGAACTATCCGGCCAGAAACTGGAAGGCCCCCTGCTGGAGGAATACTCGAAGAATCCGCCTTTCAAGTACCGCCTCTACGGCATGCCCATGACGCTGTACTACAAGGAGTCGCAGTACTACACCCAGCTGCGGCAGGTGCTGAACCGCTTCACGCGCTCCTTCCTGACCGACATCACCAACAACACAGTCTTCGTGCCGGTCATCATCGCCGACAGCACACGCACGCAGGTCATCGCCATGGGCAACATCGACTCCTCCGAGGTCAGCACCCCCGCCAAGCTGCTGCCGCGGCTGGAGCAGATGGCCTCGGTGAACGACCCCATCGAGATTGCCCTGCCCGACAACAGCCACGCCTATGTCTACTACGAGAACTCCCCCCTGCTGCGCTCCCTCCGCTGGGTGCCGTTGCTCTACCTCGTCATCGCCATCGTGCTGCTGCTGGTCAGCTACTACATCTTCCGCACCACGCGCACCATGGAGCAGAACCGCATCTGGGTGGGTCTGGCCAAGGAGACGGCCCATCAGCTGGGCACTCCCCTCTCCTCGCTCATGGCGTGGACCGACTACCTGAAAGGCAAGGAGTTCAGCGACGAATATGCCGCCGAGGTTGGCAAAGACCTCCAGCGCCTGGAGACCATCACCCACCGCTTCTCGAAAATCGGCTCCGTGCCCGAGCTGAAGGAAGAGAGTGTCGAGGAGGCCGTGCGCGCCGCCATAGGCTACCTGCAGTGCCGCGCACCCAGGAAAGTGCAGTTCGTCGTCTCCTTCCCCGAGGACGAGCCTTTCATAGCCCCGCTGAACGGGTACCTCTTCCAATGGGTGATAGAAAACCTCTGCAAGAACGCCATCGACGCCATGGAAGGCGCCGGCACCGTGACCATCATGGGGTCGCAGGACGCCCGCAACATCTACATCGACATCAGCGACACCGGCAAGGGCATGAGCCCCTCGGTGCAGAAGCGCATCTTCGACAGCGGCTTCACCACCAAGAGCCGCGGCTGGGGCCTCGGCCTGCCGCTGGCCCGCCGCATCGTCAACCAGTACCACCGCGGACGCCTCTTCCTCAAGTATTCCGTCCCCGGCCAAGGCACCACCTTCCGCATCGTGCTGAAGAAAAAATAAAATGTCCCTCAGACACAATAAACCCGACCCACGGGCGTTATCCAACAGATTTGAATCAAATAATAAAAAAACAAAATATAAACAGTTTCTATACAGATTATGGCAAACCAAGACGATTTCTTCAAGAAAGTGGTGTCCCACGCCAAAGAATACGGATTCATCTTCCCCAGCTCGGAGATCTACGACGGCCTCGCCGCCGTCTACGACTACGGCCAGCTGGGCACCGAACTCAAGAACAACATCAAGCAGGCCTGGTGGAAGGCCATGGTGCAGATGCACGAGAACATCGTGGGCATCGACAGCGCCATCTTCATGCACCCCCGCATCTGGAAGGCCAGCGGCCACGTGGACGCCTTCAACGACCCCCTCATCGACAACAAGGACAGCAAGAAGCGCTACCGCGCCGACGTCCTCATCGAGGACCATATCGCCAAGATCGAGGAGAAGATCGAGAAAGAGGTGGAGAAAGCCCACAAACGCTTCGGCGACGCCTTCGACCGCCAGCAGTTCGTCACCACCAACGCCCGCGTGCTCGAACACCAGAAACAGATTGACGACATCCACGCCCGCTACACCGAGCTGATGAACGCCAACGACCTCGCCGGCCTCAAGCAGCTCATCCTCGACCTCGGCATCGTCTGCCCCATCAGCGGCACCCGCAACTGGACCGACGTGCGCCAGTTCAACCTCATGTTCGCCACCAAGATGGGCTCCGTCATCGACGACAGCGACACCCTCTATCTCCGTCCCGAAACGGCCCAGGGCATCTTCGTCAACTTCCTCAACGTCCAGAAGAGCGGCCGCATGAAGATCCCCTTCGGCATCGCCCAAATCGGCAAAGCCTTCCGCAACGAGATCGTCGCCCGCCAGTTCATCTTCCGCATGCGCGAGTTCGAGCAGATGGAGATGCAGTTCTTCGTCCGTCCCGGAACCGAGCTGGAGTGGTTCAAGCATTGGAAAGAGGAGCGCCTGCAATGGCACCTCGCCTTCGGCATCCCCGCCGACTGCTACCGCTACCACGACCACGAGAAGCTGGCCCAC
>DFIZ01000008.1 GCA_002372855.1 Bacteroidales bacterium UBA3684 | reverse complement strand
CATGCTTCGGCATTTCTTATATCGTTCTTATATCGTTCTCATATGCTTCTCATATACTTCTTATATAGGTGATATAAGAAGTATATGAGAAGTATATAGGAACGATATAAGAAGGGACGAAAGAAGTAGTAATTTAAATATAGGAGAACCCTGAAAATGAAGAAACAGAAAACAACCGGACTTTTGATGAACGGCAGCGTCCGCCGCGCGGGCGTCACCTTCTACACCCGCGGAGGCAAGACCATCCTCCGCACGGCACACAGCCTTCAGCCCGAACGCCGCACCCGCGGCCAGTTCGACGTGCGCATGCGCACCAAGCACAGCGCCGAGCTCTGGACCATGCTGAAGATGGCCGGCGAGGTGCACTTCTACGGCGAAGGCACCGCCTACTCGCGTTTCCGCTCGCTGGCGTTCCAGCTGGCCCCCGTCTACAGCACCAAGAACCAGCGTCCCTCGCTGCTGATGCCTGGCATCCCGGTGAGCGAAGGCTCGCTGACCAGCATCAAGCAAAAGCTGTCCACCGTCGACAGCAAACCGGCCCTGGTGACCAACCTGAAGAAGGCCGAGCTGGAGAAGGGCGAGAGCCTGACGCTCTTCGTGGCGCAGCAGACCCTCGAAGGCAACGACCAGGAGCCCCGCTGCCACTTCGTCACCCTCGAGGTGAAGATCAAGGACATGGTCGCCACCAAGGACGGCATGGCCCTGGTGGGCGACGAGTTCGGCGACGAGATGAAGGGCTGGGCCCTGGTGCGCATGGTGCGCTCCAAGGTGAACCCGCAGTGCTCCACACAGCGCATCGTGACCCGCTGCAACCTCTACGAGCGCTATACGAGCGATGCAGCCTTCGAAGCCAGCATCGAGAGCTACGGCGGCGTGAAGGAAAAATGAGGATCAATTAACAATTAATAATTAAAAATTAAAAATAAAAAACGCGGGCGCAACCTTGGAGGTTGCGCCCGCGTTTGGTTTTTGAGGGGTTGCGCAGGCTGGCAGCCTGCGGCCCATTGTCGCGGGCTGGCAGTCCGCGTACCAGAGTTATTCCTTGACGATCTTGGTGGTGCTGACACCGTCGGCGCAGACAACGCGGACGACATAGACACCGGCGGCAAGACCGGAGACATCGAGGCGACCGGCGCGCTCGCTGCTGAGCACAACGCGACCGTTGATGTCCATCACCTGCACGAGGTTGACGTTCTCAGCCTCGACCATAACCATGTTGTTGGCGGGGTTGGGATAGACAGCCACCTGGGCGTTCTCGACATCGTCGATGCCAGTGGTACCGGCCTCGACAACCCTGATGTTGCTGACGAGGAGGACGTAGCCACCGGTGGTCTCGTAGTGACGGAAGGCAATCTTGAACTCGCCCGTGGTGCCGGCGGGAAGGGTGGCGGCACGCGAAGAGGGAGCGGTGATGTTGGCGTTGAGGGTTTCCTCGCGGAGGAGGGTGGTGTCACCACCATGCACCAGGTAGACTCCGTAGTGGTCGGTGGGCAGCTGGGCGGCATAGGGCATCACGTCCCAAGCAATCTCGTAGCTGCCGCTGGCGGGCATGGTGATGTTCGGGGTGAAGACCCAGTTGTCGGGATTGAGGTCGAACCAGCCGTTAAAGTTGGACATGGAATAGAGGTGGTAGGTGCCATCGAGATTGATGGTGTCCCAACCCTGCTGCGGATTGTTCCAGCAGAGGCCGTACTCGGTGGCGAGGTCGAAGGTGTGGGGAGCCTCGATGAGCTGGCTGCAGTCGATAACCTGGACAGTGATGGTGTCGCTGGTGGAACCGGCAACATTGGTGGCGGTGGCCACGATGGTGTGGCTGCCGGCGGTGGTGAAGGCGTAGTTGAGGGTGAGACCGGTCTCGCTGTCGACAGTGCCGTCGATGGTCCACTCAACGGTGGTGACATCGGTGTTGGCAGTCCAGGTGGCAGGCTCGTCCATGATGGCGTTCTCGGGGCCGGCAAGGGTCATGTCGGGAGGCAGGGGCTGGCCGACGTAGATGGCGTCGAAAGCCATAGCGTCACCCGTGACGGGAGTGATGTTGCGGAAAGCAAGGCGAATGGTCTGACCGGCATAGTCGGCCAGGCTGACGGTGCGGGGAACCCATTGGCCAGTGGTGTTGCCTTCCTCGTTGACAAGGACGGTGGTGAAGTCACTGGTGTCGGGGTCGCTGACGGTGGTGATGCGCACCTGATAGTGGGTCTGCACACCCTCCCAGTCGCGCATGGCGACATAGTATTTCAGGATGAAGTTGTCGGCATCGGCGGGCAGGGTGACCAGCGGGGAGATGGCCCACTGGTTGGTGTTCACGTCGTCGCTGTAGTTGCCGAAGAGGCAGAAGGAATCGTCATAGCCACTGTTGGCGGCAATCTGGAAGCCGCGGTCGATGGTATCGGCCACGAGGAGGCGCCAGCAGTTGGTGTTGCCGTCGAAGGACTCGAACCAGGGCATGGCGGTGATAGCCTCGGAGCAGTCGTAGACTTCGACCACGACGGAGTCGGAGCCCGTTCCGGCACTGTTGGTGGCGGAGGCAACGACGGTGTGGTTGCCGGTGGTGGTGAAGGTATAGGCCAATGTGGCAGAGGTCTCGGTCTGGGCTTCGCCGTCGACGGTCCAGGCAAAGGTGCTGGCGCCAGTGGCGGTGAAGGTGGCGGCGGTGTTGAGCTCGACAGAGGCGGGGCCGTCGACAGTCACCTCGGGAGCCTCGGCACCACCCACGCGGATGTCGTCGATGTTGAGGTAGAACATGTCGGTGCACTGGTGGCGGAAGGCGATGAAGATGGTCTGGCCGGCATAGTCGGCCAGGCTGACGGTCTTCTTCACCCAGCTGTCGGTGGCGGTGCTGCTGAGGGCGGCGGCGGTGAAGTCGGCCATCTGGCGGCCCGTGGTGGAGATGTAGACGCTGTAGGTCTCGGCCGCATAGTTGGCATCCTGACCCATCTCAAACCAAGAGAGGTTGAACTCGGAAGCGTCGGCGGGGAGGGTGAAGGCGGGGAGAATCATCCAGTTGTCGCTGTTGAGAGGATTCTCGCTATCGGCATCGTAGGAAGCGGAAACAATGACGCCGTCACCGCTGTGGCAGGAGAAACGATCCGTCGAGGTGGTCTTTCTCTCCCAGTTGAAACCGTCGCCATCGTTGTCGATGTAGGTGAAGCCCTGGACGGTGGCGTTCTCAAAACCTTCGGTCCAAGGGAAGGTGCTGACGGTGTCGCCGGCAGCCTTGGTGCTGGCGGCAGCGGTGTTTTGTTTGTGCAGGCGGGGGGCAACGGTGGCGTTGCGGTCGGCCTTGGTCATGGGCACATGACGGTGGGCGCTCTGGGCAAAGCCAGCGGAGGCCAGCAGGGTCATGGCTGCGAAAAATGTAAATACTTTTTTCATCTGTTTAAGGATTTTTGGAATTTAATAGTCGTTATTTGGTTTACAACATGGCAAGGGTCGAAACGGCATACGTGACGACCCTTGTCATTATGGATTGTTTGCAATCGACTAGCAGAGCTCGTGGATTACGAGGCCGGAGCGCAGTTTGGGCTCGAACCAGGTGGTCTTCGGGGGCATGATGTTGCCGGTGTCGGCAATGTCGATAATCTGCTTCATGCTGACGGGGTAGAGGGCGAAGGCAACCTTCATCTCGCCGCTATCGACGCGACGTTTCAGCTCGCCGAGGCCGCGGATACCGCCAACGAAGTCGATGCGCTTGTCGGTGCGGAGGTCCTTGATGCCGAGCACCTTGTCCAGCACGAGGTTGCTGAGGATGGTGACATCGAGCACGCCGATGGGGTCGTTGTCGTTGTAGGTGCCGGGCTTGGCGGTGAGGCTGTACCACACGCCCTCGAAGTACATCGAGAAGTTGTGGAGCTTGGCGGGTTTGTAAGGCTCGGAGCACTCGCAGTGGCAGGGCAGTTCGCACTCGCACTTGCCGCCGTTCTTGGTGCAGTCGCACTTGCACTCGATGTCGAAGTTCTCGGCCAGCTTGGCGAAGAACTCCTTGCCGCTGAGGCCGTTGAGGTCCTTGACGACGCGGTTGTAGTCGATGACGTTCAGCTGGTTGTCGGGGAAGATGACGGTCATGAAGTAGTTGTACTCCTCCTTGCCGGTGTGGTGGGGGTTCTGCTCCTTCTTCTCCTGTCCCACGAGGGCGGCGGCGGCGCTGCGGTGGTGGCCGTCGGCGATGTACATGGCGGGGACCTTCTTGTCGAAGAGCTCGACGAGCTCGTCGATGAGCTTGCGGTCGTCGATGACCCAGAAGCGGTGGCCGAAGCCGTCTTCCTTGGCGATGAAGTCATAGATGGGCTTCTTGGCGGTGACGGAGGCAACGATTTCATCGATGCGGGCCACGGAGGGATAGGCGAAGAACACCGGCTCCACGTTGGCGTTGGTGATGCGGACGTGCTTCATGCGGTCCTCTTCCTTGTCCTTGCGGGTGAGCTCGTGTTTCTTGATGACCTTGTTGACGTAGTCCTCGCTGTAGGCGCAGGCCACGATGCCGTACTGCCACTTGGCGTTGGCATCCTTGGGGTTCATGCTCTGGGCGTAGATGTAGAGTTTCTCCTCCTCATCCTTCACCAGCCAACCGAGGTCTTTGAACTTGTTGTAGTTCTTCACCACCTGGAGGTACACTTCGGGCGAGTGCTCGTCGGTGCCGGCGGGCAGATCGATCTCAGCCTTGGTGACGTGCAGCAGGCTGTAGGGGTTGCCCTCGCATTCTTTGCGAGCTTCCTCGCTGTTCAGTACGTCGTAGGGACGCGAAGCCAGTTTCTCGACGATGTCCACCGGGGGGCGGAATCCTTTGAAGGGTTTGATTATGCTCATAATGTTTATCTGTTTTATTTGTTGATTATTAATTGAATTTCACTGGTGGTATGTCAAGTTGCTTGCAAATAGCACGCGCTGTCAACTCAGCAATATCATTGTGCATTGGGACAACGGCCTTTTTCCCATTCCGAGCGTTCTGGAACATCGCGTGGCTGCCTTTCTGTCGCCCTGTAGGCAAACAATTGTTCTCGCGCAGAAAACGAAGGAATTTCTCTTTCTTCATGCGTTCACAGCAATACGGCGACTGAAATAATTGCGTCCCATATATTGACGACGGACACTTTCCTGACGATCTTCCAACACTAGTTCGATTGCCTCTCGGATATTTTCGAGCAATTCTTCTTCCGTTGCGCCCTGCGAAATAGCCTCTGGCACCTGCTCACATTGCCCGCAAAACATTCCCGTCGCCGCATCTTTCTCTATGATTATGTTGTATTCAGACATGCTATTTATACCTTATTTCCGACTGCAAAGATACGCACTTTTTTTGATATGGCAAAAAATACTTTTTTATATCCACCTGTAGCGGGCGTTGGCGAAACTGCGGAGGCGCAGGTCGTCGGGGCTGATGAGGTAGGCGAACACTTCATCGTCCGAAAGCAGAACCTCCAGGCTGTTGAGGTCTGCCAGGCGTTCGAACACCTCCTCGCTTTCGGAATGCAGATAGCCGCCCAGCTGGCCGAAGCGCGCTGTGTGCCCCAACTGCCGCAGGGCCTCCGCGTATTCGGCCCAGGTTGCTTCAGGCACGGCCCGGCGGGCAAGGAAGAAGTCGGGATAGTCGTCTGCCGCCATAAACTTCACGGCTTCGCCCCTCCAACGCTTTTCGCCGTCGCCGAAGGGGTCGGTGGCCACGAGGTTGTCCTCCTGCTCGCAGAAGAGCACCAATCCTTCGAAGAAATAAAGCATGCCACAGTGCGGATAGTGCCCCTCGGGGTCGTGCGGCGCGAGGTCGCTACACCGCAGCTGGAAAAGAAGTTCCAATGGACGGCCGCCATCATCCAACGGATGACGGCGCCCGGCGGGCAGGTCCGGCGTGCCGCGCTCCTTGCTACAGCCCAGCGTGACCGGGAGCTCGCTGTCAAACCCGTAGGCGATGCAAGTTCTGCGTTGTGGCCCAAGCCATTCCACAAGCCGCCCCACCCGCTCCGGGTCGGGTCGCTCAGGCTTGCCAGGGGCGAAGCGCACGGGTTCGAAACTGCTGGCAGGTTTCAGCATCGTCAGCCCCATCAACCCCGCCACCAGCATCAGCATCGCCACACCCATCAGCACATAGCTGTAGCGGTCCACCGCAGCCAGCCACGGCACCGTCTGCACCCATCCATGCGCCAGCCCCATGACCAACAGCCCGATCCATACCGCCGCCGCCAAGCCCAGCAACACGATGCAAGTCCAAAACAAAACCGCCTTGGCCACCCCTTTAATCCTATAGAGTCTTGTTCGCATTTCAAGTGCAAAGGTACGAACTTTTGACGACATGGAGATTTTTATTTCATCAAATTGAAAAAAGTTCGTATCTTTGCACTCGATTTCAACAGTGAAATCAACGAAGCGTTTACGCTTGTTCTGTGTATGGGAACCTAGGAAATTCCACAGTGCTACAGAACGTGTGTAATGGCTTTCGCGCTTTAGCGTGGGCTATTTGCATCTTCTCAGCACAAGGTTATTCCTAGGACCTCCATACAAGAATGGTGTAACGGCACCACGCTTTCGTATTATTGTTAATTGCTTAACAGGTGCGGAGAAGCATAATAGTTGTGCCCGACACAAATTAGGGTTAGAAAGATGAATAAAATCATTTTCTTTTTAGCGATCGTATCCCTTTCTCTTCAATCTTGTTCAATTATGAGAGATGTTGAAAAAACGAATCGTACAGCGGATTACACAATCAGCCTAACATCTGTCGAACTGCCTGCAAATGCCAAGGAACAATTTGGAGAAACAATCACCATTGACAATTCTAAAAACGACACATCACGTTATGTATATGAAGACGAATATATGAAAATATTATGGTTCGTTGGTAGCGACAAGTTTTATTTTACTTTATACAACAAGTCAAACCATGCATTAAAAATCATTTGGGATGATGCAACATTAGTCATGCCAGACAATAGCATTTCTAAATTAATGCACAACGGTGTGAAATATAGCCAAAGGAATGAAGCCCAAGTCGCAACCACAATTCCTCGCGGAGCAAAAATCGAAGATGTACTTGTTCCAACCGAAAATGTTATATATTCAGACCTTCTCGGATGGTTTGTTTCCCCAATGTTCAAATATTCCTTATCTTCTGATTATGAAATGGAAAAAGCAAAGTCCATGAAAGGGGAAGTGCTCAAAGTTTTGCTTCCCATTAAGATTGAAGATATCCAAAACGAATACACTTTCGTGTTTACAATCAAAGATGTACAGGTTGAATCAAAAAAAATTATCGAAAAAGAACATGATAAGGAGGCCGAGACAGCAGTTAATGTAATCCTAGGAATCGCAATTGGAGCGCTGCCTGTTATTTTTTTGTTGAATGCAATATAATAATATAGGTCTTATCACGATGTGGTTATCACAACATTGAGACAAAATATAACGAGAAGGGCTTGCACCGTTGGCGGTGCAAGCCCCTCTGTTGTTTGTTTGTACAATTGTCACACTGCAATTCCGGTACGCATTACGTCGTCGTAGAGTGGCGATGGGTGGTCCTCGGAAATCAGAACCGGCTCGATGAGCAGACTGACGTCGTCCACATCACGCCAGAGGGCCTTGGACAATTCCAGTTTACGGTCGCCATAGCTCGACACCACAACAGCTACGTCAATATCGCTGTCTTGGTTGGCATTGCCCTTGGAGTAGGAACCATACATCAGCACCCGCGGTTCCTGTGGGAAGTGCCGCGCGATGATGTGCTTGTACTGTCGAACGAGATCTAACGCCTCGTCGCGGCTGAGAGCTGTTCCTTTCTCTGCAGTGTCCATCGTTGTGTTTTATCCCTCGTAGAAGGGCATCTTGACGGTGACGGCCTTGAGGAGTTTCTCGCGGATCTTGATGTAGATTTCGGTGCCCACCTTGGCGTACTCGGCCTTGATGAGGGCGGTGCCGATGTTCTTGCCGGTGCTGGGGCTGGGGCTGCCGCTGCGCACCTCGCCGATCTTGTTGCCCTGAGCGTCACAGACCTCGTACCCGTTGCGGGCGATGCCGCGGTCGACCATCTCGAAGCCAGCCACTTTGCGCTTGAAGCCAGCGGCCTTCTGGGCCAGGAGGAGTTCCTTGTTGATGAAGTTGTTGTTCTCGGCTTTCAGCTTGACGATGAAGGCCAGCGGAGCCTCGAGGGGGCTGACGGTGTCGTCCATCTCGTGGCCGTAGAGGGCGAAGCCCTTCTCCAGACGCAGGGTGTCGCGGCAGCCCAGACCAGCGGGCATGATGCCGAACTCCTTGCCAGCCTCGAAGACCTTGTCCCACACTTCGAGGGCTTTCTCCTTGGGGATGTAGATCTCGCATCCGCCGGCGCCGGTGTAGCCCGTGGTGCTGAGGATGATGTTGGGGAT
>DFIZ01000003.1 GCA_002372855.1 Bacteroidales bacterium UBA3684 | reverse complement strand
TTCGGCGGCGAGGTGGAGCGCGTGCTCAACATGGCCGACGGTGTGCTGCTGGTGGTGGATGCCTTCGAGGGTCCGATGCCCCAGACGCGTTTTGTGCTGCAGAAGGCCATCGAGCTGGGGCTGAAGCCCATCGTTGTCGTCAACAAGGTGGACAAGCCGAACTGCGACCCCGAGGCCACACAGGAGGCGGTGTTCGACCTGATGTTCAACCTCGGCGCCAGCAACGACCAGCTGGAGTTCCCCACCGCCTACGGCAGCGCCAAGAACGGCTGGATGGGCGAGGACTGGAACACCCCCACCGAGGACATCTCCTACCTGATGGACCTGATCATCGAGCACATCCCGGCTCCGAAGGTGGACGAGGGCAACACGCAGATGATGATTTCGAGCCTGGACTACAGCTCGTACCTGGGCCGCATCGCTGTGGGCCGTCTGCACCGCGGCACCCTGCAGGCCGGGCAGAGCATCACGCTGGCGAAGCGCGACGGCAGCCAGGTGAAGACGAAGGTGAAGGAGCTGTATGTGTTTGAGGGTCTGGGTAAAGAGCGTATCAAGACCCCCGTGGAGGCGGGCGAGATTTGCGCCGTGCTGCTGGACCTGGACAAGAATGTGGCGTTCGAGATTGGCGACACCATCTGCGACATCGAGAATCCGGAGGCGTTGCCCCCCATCAAGGTGGACGAGCCTACGATGAGCATGCTGTTCACGATCAACACGTCGCCTTTCTTCGGCAAGGAGGGCAAGTACGTGACGAGCCGCCACCTGCGCGACCGCCTGTATGCGGAGCTGGAGAAGAACCTCGCCATGCGCATCGAGGAGACGGGTTCGCCGGACCAGCTGCTGGTCTACGGCCGCGGTATCATGCACCTGTCGGTGCTGATAGAGACGATGCGGCGCGAGGGCTACGAGCTGCAGGTGGGCCAGCCGAAGGTGATAATCCGCGAAATCAACGGTGAGAAGTGCGAGCCTATAGAGCAGCTCACGGTGCTGGTGCCCGAGGAGTTTTCGAGCAAGGTGATCGACGTGGTGACGCGCCGCAAAGGCGAGGTGGGCACCATCGACACCAAAGGCGACCGTGTGCAGCTGGACTTCACCATCCCGAGCCGCGGTATCATCGGCCTGAGAAACACCCTCTTGACGGCCACGAACGGCGAGGCCATCATTGCGCACCGCTTCCTGGAGTTCCAGCCGTGGAAGGGCGATATGGACGACCACAAGTACGGTGCCCTCATCGCGAAGGAGACGGGCGAGGCTACGGCCTACAGCATCAGCAAGCTGCAGGACCGCGGGCCGTTCTTTATCGAGCCGGGCGACAAGGTGTATGCCGGCGAGGTGATCGGCGAGAGCCTGCGTCCGGGCAACGACATCGTTATCAATGTGGTGACGGCGAAGAACCTGACGAATATGCGCAGCAAGAGCGCCGACGACAAGTCGACCACCAGCCCGGCCATCAAGATGAGTCTGGAGGAGGCGATGGAGTATATCCGCGAGGACGAGTACCTGGAGATTACGCCGACGAATCTGCGTATCCGCAAGATTATCCTGGACGAGATTGAGCGCAAGCGCGCGCGCATCGCGGCGGGGTACAAGGACGAGTAGTTGGCCTCACCCCTGACCCCTCTCCCAAGGAGAGGGGGAGGCTGGCGCGGGGGAGCCTTAAACGTTAAACCTTAAACGTTAAACCTTAAACTTTATAAAAAAAATGGGTATCATTATCACCATTCTGATTGGAGCGCTGGCGGGATTTTTGGCCGGCAAGCTTTTCAAAGGGTCCGGATTTGGATTCTGGGTCAATCTGTTGATCGGCATCGTCGGCGGTTTCATTGGCGGCAACGTGCTGGGTTGGATAGGCATCCACTGGGGCGGCACGCTTGTGGGCCAGATTGTCACCGCCGTTATCGGTGCGCTGCTGCTGCTCTGGGTCATTTCGCTGATTAAGAAGAAATGACGGTAAAGTCATCGCGGGCTGGCAGCCCATCGTTTCCTTCTGTAGAGACGCGGCATGCTGCGTCTCCGGGATGGATGGAGGTCGGAGGCCGGAGGTGCAGGGTGTTCTGTGCCGGCCCCCGACCTTCTGTTTCGGGGAATGTTGGAAATGGGGCTGGTTGTCCGCTGCTGGTGCAGCTGGTCAGCGAGCGGCAGGAGGAGGAGCTGGAGCGCGAGGTGGAGATGATAGCCGCCGCAGGGATGCCGTTCACGCTGGTGGCCGTTCCCGTCCGCGACTGGGAGCTGGAGCTGATGCCGTGGGCGGAGCCTGCGGTGAGCAAGCGCCCGGAGGTGGGCACGGGGGCGGGGGAGACGCTGCGCTACCTCATGGAGGCGTTGCTGCCCGCTGTCTTACCCCCTCCCCCTGCGGGGACTCCCCCTTGTGAAGGGGGAGAGCCGGTGAGAGCAACGAAACCAGCGGGTACTCCCCCTTGTGAAGGGGGAGAGTTGTCTTACCCCCTCCCCCTGCGGGTACTCCCCCTTGAGAAGGGGGAGAGCTGGGGAGAGCCGGTGAGAGCAACGAAAGTTCCAGCGTGCGAGTTCTGTGCTGCTCCCCTTGACAAGGGGAGCTGTCGCGCAGCGACTGAGGGGTTGGCACCTGTCATATTGGGCGGCTACAGCCTCGCCGGACTCTTCGCCCTCTGGGCGGCGTGCCAGACGGACCGCTTCGGGGCCGTCGTGGCGGGGTCGCCGTCGCTGTGGGCGGGCGACTGGCCGGGGTATGCCTTGGGGCATGCGATGCAGGCCAGGCGGGTGTACCTCAGCTTGGGCGACCGCGAGGAACGCAGCCGCAACAAGACCTTCGCCCGTGTGGGCGACCGTATCCGCGAGGAGCACAGACGTTTGCAGCAACAGCTGGGCGAGGAGAACACCACGCTGGTGTGGGAGGAGGGCGGCCACTTCGCCGACCCCGCCGCCCGCATGGCCCGGGGCTTCGTGTGGTGCCTTTCTTTGAAGATAAGAATATGAACGTTGAGGAACTGCGCAATTACTGCCTGGCGCTGGGTGCCGACGTGGAGGAGAAGATGCCCTTCCAGGCTTTCAAGGCGGCCCAAGGGGTGCTGGCCTTCTATGTCTGCGGCCACATGTTCTGCTACTTCGACGTGGATCGCTACGAGGTGGTGACGGTGAAGTGCCAGCCTGACCGCATCGAGGACCTCAGGGAACGAAGCTCCGCCGTCTGCAAGCCCTACAATATGAGCCCCGGCCATTGGATAGGCATCCTGCCCGAGGCGGCCGAGGAGGGGATGATGCGGGAGCTGGTGAGAAATTCGTATGAGATAGTGAAGCAGCAATATACACGTAAGAGCCATAAAACTCAGTAAATAAAAAGTATAACGATGAAAACAGGAATGAAGATGATGGCCATGGTGGCCGTTGCCGCAATGGGCTTTGCCGCTTGCGGCGGAGGGAACAAACCCGCAGAGAATAACGACAGTGTGCAGACGGCACAGGAATGGAACGGCGTTTCGGTATGCAGCGAGACCTACTGTGTGGAGGTCATTGGCATACAGGACCGCGAGGGCGAGCAGGCCGTGGACCTCTTCCGCGGCTCGTTCGACGACGCCCTGCTCGACTCGCTATTGGCTCCCGGCCAGACGGCGTTCCGTTCGGCGTTCAACGTCTACATCGCCCGAGGCCGAGCCTACTACGACGACACCGTGGACCACACCGTCCTCTTCGACGCCGGCATAGGTCCGCAGGCCGGTGGCAAACTGCTGGAGCGCATGCAGAGCATCGGCATTGAGCCGGAGGACATCGACGCCGTCTGTCTCACGCACCTCCACTTCGACCACCTCGGCTGGCTGCTCGACACCGCCGGACGAGTCTTCTTCCCCAATGCCGACATCTACCTCTCGGAGGCGGAGATGGCCTCTGGCAAAGACAACGAACGCTGGCAGCAGGTTCTGGCGGCCTACGGCGAGCGGGTGAAGCCCTTCGCTGGGAACGGGAAGATACTCGACGACCTGGTCTATGCCGAAGTGTTGCCGGGTCACACCCCCGGCCACACCATCTACCTGGTAGGCACCTGCCAGATTGTAGGCGACCTGCTTCACGCCCAGGACCTTCAGCTGAAATACCCCGACTTCTGCGCCCGCTACGATGCCGACCCCGACCGCGCACGCAAGGTCCGCAAGTCGATATACGCAGAAAGCATAGAGCATGAGCTCACCCTCTGCGGCGCCCACTGCTACGAGCATTTTATCCGAATGTATTAAGGTTTACGGTTTAAAGTTTACGATTGATTACATTATGAAGAGAACAGTCATCATCCCCTTGCTTTTGCTGTCGTTCTTGTCTTCCGCCCTTCGGTCCGAGGCCTGCACCAACCTGATTGTGGGCAAGAAGGCCTCCGCCGACGGGAGCGTCATCTGCACCTACAACTGCGACGNNTTCAACCACCTGATGGCTTCCCTCAACCTCTCTCCCCTCTACTGGCTGAACCTGAGCGTCAACGGTACCTTCCTCGGCCCGGTGAACAGCTATGGATGCTATGCCGAGATCATTCCGAAGAACGGGCTGGGCCTGTTTTTCGGGCTGAACGCCGCTTCCCTCAAGACCAGCAGACACCATATACCCATCAACAACTTTAGCGAAAGTGCCTGCCTGGGCCTGAATGTCGTCTTCGGCGGGAAGTAAATCTCTTATGAAACGAATCCTTCTGACGTTGCTGCCGTTGCTCTGCGCAACGGCGGGCTTCGCCTGCACCAACCTGATCGTCGGCAAAGACGCCTCCGTTGACGGATCGGTCATCTGCACCTACAACTGCGACGGCTTCGGCTTCGCGGGCTCCCTCTTCCACACCCCCGCCGGGCGCCACACCCCCGGCGAGAAGATAGCCATCCACGGCTGGGGCCCCTCGCACAACGACCAGTTTGTCGAGCAGGTGGAATATACATATAACGTGGTAGGATTCATGAACGAACGGCAGGTGACCATCGTGGAGAGCACCTTCGACGGACGCCTGGAGTTGCAAAACCCCGACGGCCTGCTCGACTACTTCAGCCTCATGCGCCTGGCCCTCCAGCGCTCCTCTTCGGCCCGCGAGGCCATCCGCTGCATGGCCGAACTGGTGGAACGCTACGGCAACAACTCCTCCGGCGAGAGCATCACCGTCTGCGACCCCAACGAGGCGTGGATCATGGAGATGGTGGGCAAAGGTCCCGGCCGCAAAGGCGCCGTATGGGTGGCCCTGCGCATCCCCGACGACTGCATCTCCGCCCACGCCAACCTGAGCCGTATTCGGCAGTTTCCGCTTGAGAAAATGAGAAATGAGAAAGGAAAAATGAAAAATAACCCTCGCAGTATCAGCAGCAAGAACCTCGCTCGCATCTCCCGACCCGAAGTGGAATGCGTCTATGCCGCCGACGTCATCGACTTCGCCCGCGAGAAAGGCTTCTTCAACGGCAAGGACGAGGAGTTCTCGTTCCGCGACGCCTACTGCCCCATCGACTTCGAAAACGTCCGCTACGCAGACGCCCGCGTGTGGAGCTTCTTCCGCCACCACCGCTCCGACATGGACCAGTACTTGCCCTACATCAACGGCGAGTTCGCCAAGTGCGACCACCTGCCCCTCTGGGTCAAGCCCGAGAAACCGTTGGCCCTCACCGACGTGATGGCCGACATGCGCGACCACTTCGAGGGCACACCCCTCGACATGACCGCCGACGCCTCCGCCGGCCCCTGGCGCATGCCCATCCGTCCGCTGCCCATGCACTTCGCCACCTCCGACAGCATCCACCTCTTCCGCGAACGCCCCATCGCCACCCAGCAGACGGGCTTCACCATGGTGTGCCAGATGCGCTCCTCGCTGCCCGACGACGTCGGTGGCGTCACCTGGTTCAACTGCGACGACGCCGACATGGTGGCCTACGTGCCCCTCTACTGCTGCCTCACGCAGGTGCCCGACCCCTTCCGCCCCGAAAACAACCCTCGCAACGAATTCTCCTTCCAGTCGGCCTTCTGGCTCAACAACTGGGTGGCCAACATGGTCTATCCGCGCTACAGCATGATGATCGGCGACCTCCGCCTCGCGCAGCGCGAACTCGAAAACTACTACCTCGCCGACCAGGACTCCGTCCTTGCCGCCATCCGCAACCTCACGCCCGCCGACCGCCAGAGCTACCTCAACAAGCGCAGCATTGCCTACGCCGCACGCATGATGCAGCGCTGGGAACAACTCGCCAAATACCTCATAGTGAAATACAACGACCAGGTCGTCAAGCGCACCGACGCCGACGGCAACTTCCTCCGCTGGGGCTACGACACCCCGGGCTATTCGCAGCCCTTCATCGACGCCCTGCCTGCCGCCACCGGCAACCGCTACAAGCTCAAAGAAGTCATCGACCGCCGCGAACGGTGATAAAGTGGAACCCGGTGCCAGGGCCGGCAAAAAAGAATCAGAACCGGTAGCTCATTCCCATGCCCATTCCACCGTTCATCGCTGGAATGTCCTGAAGGTTGCAGGGGTGGTTGTGCTTGTTGCCGAGGACGAAGATTCTGTAAAAACGCACGTTGAACATCAGGTTGCTCCATCCGAAGCGCACCTCCATCGAAGGCTCCAGCATGGGTCGCAGTCCACGGAAGCTGTCCTGCTGCACCACCCATGTCGAGTACTCGTCCCATCCGTATTCGGTGTACTCGGTGCTGCCGAAAATGCCGCCTGCCCTGAGAGCAAAGGCCACATCGAGGTGCATCCACCGCGTCAGGTCGCGCCATCCGCAGTCCACCTGCACAAAGGGCATCAGGTAGCGTCCAGTGTATGAGAAATTGTTTTCGGGGTTGGAATTCTCCCCCCGTCCCAAGGCCAATCCGCCATAGAGTTCCCACACAAACCGCCTGTCCACAGGCCTGTATATGCCGCCCATGGCCTGCACCGTCTGCCTCAGCGCATCGACGCTCGCCGAAATCCCCACCTCGTCCGTAAGGCTGTAGCTTACCGTTCCCCGGTAGGGGATGGGCAGAAGGTGAAGAGGGGGTACCCCCAAGGGGAAAAACGCCGCCTCCACCTGTAGCTCTCCTTTCTCCTGAAAGAGCGGAATGTCCGTCGACGTGCCGTTGTACACCGCACACCCTGTGGCCAGCATCGCCGCAGCCACAATCAGGGCTGTCCGTATCAGTCTTGTCATCATAGGTTTTCTGCGTTTTTTCACAAAAGTGAATAACGTCTGTCATTCAGTTTTATTGTGCTAAACAACCAGAATTACAACATGAATTATTATCCATTAGATGATTTCTATAAATTGCCTCGGAGAGGCATCACTCTCAATAACACCACACGGAAGTGTGGTGTAAATCAAGTGGATGCATAACTTGCGTCTCGAAAAGACGCTCCTAAAATTGCGAATCAATGATCTCACCATTAATTAATGGTCGGTTAGATGGCAATTAACGTGAACTGAAAATGGGCAATTGCCTATACAATAAAAAACATCTCCGTGCGTTACATGAACAATACAAACCTTTTACGCTTATGAAAATCGACTTCGACCAGATAGAAGAAACCGTCACCCCCCGCTTCAAGGGTGGGGAAGGGGAGACCCGCAGCCGTACCCTCTTCGACGGCGTCAACAAGATTATGCGCGGATGCCTCATGCCCGGCTGCACCATTGGCTACCACACCCACGAGACCAGCAGCGAGGTCATCTACATCCTCAGCGGCGACGCCCGTTGCCTCTACGACGACGGCGAGGAACGCCTAGCCCCCGGCCAGTGCCACTACTGTCCCAAAGGCCACAGCCACAGCCTCATCAACGCCTCGCCCACCGAGCCCCTGACCTATTTCGCCATCGTCCCCGAACAATAATCACCACTTAACACTAAACACTAAACACTAAACACTTAACACTTAACACTAACATGCTCCTCTACTTCACCGGCACCGGCAACAGCCTTGCCGTAGCCCGACACATCGCCGCCGCCACCGGCGACAGCCTTCTCCCCCTGGCCGAAGCCGCCGGTACCGACCTCACCGCCGAAACCACCGTCGGCCTCGTCTACCCCTGCTACGACTTCAACACCCCGCCCGCCGTGCGCGACCTCGTGGCTCAGCTTCAAATTAATCCCTCGGCATACGTCTTCATCGTCGTCACCTGCGGCGCACAGACCGGCAACTCCGTCTGGACGGTGCGGCGCATCCTCCGCCGCAAGGGCGTCCGCGTGGCCTACTGCCACAAAATCCGCATGCCCGACAACAGCGCCACCCTCTTCGGCCGCAACCCCAACGACCAGCTGTGGAAACTGGAGAAATACGCTCCCCGTCTGCAGCGCATCGTGGACGACGTCCGCGCCCGCCGCCGCGCCAACCACTTCGGTGCCCCCGGCCTGGCAGGCTGGCTCACGGGCATCCCCGCCGTCGAACGCAAACTCCTCGGAGGCTTCAAGCCCCAGGTCAACCCCGACCTCTGCATCGGCTGCGGCCTGTGTGTATCGACCTGCCCCATATCGAACATCAGCATCTCCGACCTCAACCACGCCGCCATCGGCACCGCCTGCACCGCCTGTCTCGGCTGCCTGCACGTCTGCCCCCGCCAGGCCATCCAGGTCGCCGGCAAACCCGTCCCCAAAGAACGCCAATACCGCCACCCAGAAAGCGTTAAGTGTTAAGTTTTAAGTGTTAAGTGTTGAGTGTTAAGTTTTAAGTGTTTAGTATTATTTTTCAATTTTCAATTTCCCATGTCCCTCCAAGAAGCCATCCTCGCACGCCATTCCGTGCGCCAATACCTCGACAAACCCATCGAAAAAGAAAAACTGGACAGCCTCCAGGCTGCCATCGCCGAGGCCAATGCCGACGGCCGCCTCCACCTCCAGCTCGTCGCCGACGAGCCCGAAGCCTTCGCCCACGGCCTCGCCAAATACGGCAAATTCAGCGGCGTGCGCAACTACATCGCCCTCGTCTGCCGCCGCGGCGAGGACGAACTCCTCGGCTACCGCGCCGAGCGCATCGTCCTCCTTGCCCAAACCCTCGGCCTCAACTCCTGCTGGGTCGGCCTCACCTTTCGCAAACAGACGGGCCGCTACACCGTCGCCGACGGCGAGACTATGCACGGCGTCATCGCCCTCGGCTACGGCGCCAACCAGGGCGTCCAGCATCCGCAGAAACCCATCGAAACCTTCTGCAAAGCCCCGACAAAGGAAGTCCCCGACTGGTTCCGCCGCGGCGTGGAAGCCGCCGTGCTCGCACCCACGGCCATGAACATGCAGAAGTTTGAATTCGAACTCCTTGCCGACGGCCGCGTCGCCGCCCGCACCCGTTTCGCACTCATCGGCACCTACCTCAAAATCGACCTCGGCATCGTCAAATGCCACTTCGAACTCGGCGCCGGAACCGACAACTTCCGCTGGGCCTGACTAGGCCTCACCCCTGACCCCTCTCCAGCTGGAGAGGGGAAGGCTGGCGCGGAAAGGTGGTCTCCCGCCTGCGGCGGAAATCGATAAATCTTAAAATAGATTTATGGATCACGCGAAGCGGGAGAAGAATAATTGAGAAAAAGACAACAACAGTTGCCGTCGGGGAAAGAATCGCTCAGTCTTCTCTGATGGGCCGTATGACCTTTGCCGGCGTCCCAGCTACCACCATCCCTGCCGGCACATCCTTCGTCACCACGCTCCCCGCGGCAACGATGGCGTTCTCGCCCACCGTCACCCCCGCCAGCACTGTCACATTGGCCCCCAGCCAGGCATTGCGCCCGATCACTATCGGCTTCGTCAGCAGCGAATGGCGGCGCGCCGGATCCTCGGGGTGGTACTCCGTGGCCAGCACACAGTGCGGACCGATGAACGCCCCGTCCTCGATCGTGATGCCCCCCAGGGCCAGCAGCGTGCAGCCGAAATTGAGGAAACAGTCGCGCCCGAAGCTTACCCCGGGCCCGTAGTTGATGTGCAGCGGTGTGAACACCCGCACCGTCGCGTCGACCTCGCGGCCCGTAATCTTCTCCAGATACGTGCGCACCTCCTCCTCCGGACGCCAGCCCGTGTTCATATAGGCCGCCAGCTGCATCGTCCGCTGCACCTCGGCATACACGTCGTCGCTGCCAACATAGTCTTTCCCAGTAGGTTTCTTGTTCTCCATAGCTGTCTCTTTTAACATTTCTTTCCAAAGAAACGCCATTTCCTCAATATTATTTCATCCTCCTCTACATAAATTTTACCCTGCCCCAGACCCCTGTCCGACAGGTACCAAATTCGGCCCTTCTTATATAGTTCCTATATACTTCTCATATACTACTTATATCACCTATATAAGAAGTATATGAGAAGTATATGAGAACGATATAAGAACGATATAA
>DFIZ01000014.1 GCA_002372855.1 Bacteroidales bacterium UBA3684 | reverse complement strand
TACAGCCAGCCCTCGCCCGCCGAACTCGAGAAATACCGCCGCCAGCAGCAGCCCGCCACCGACCAGCTCCGCACCGTGCCCCCCACCCTCTCGCCCTACTATCGCAACAAGGTCAACGACTACTTCTACCGCTAGTCCCCCGCCCTCCAAACACCCACCTCTTACCTACATAATTCGGCCCTTCTTATATGGTTCCTATATACTTCTCATATACTTCTTATATCACCTATATAAGAAGTATATGAGAAGTATATGAGAACGATATGAAAACGATATAAGAACAATATAAGAAATGTCCTATTATGTACCTTTTGGGGAGGTATCGGTCAGAAGTTATGAGTTATGAGTTAAGAGTTATGAGTTAAAAGTTATGAGTTAAAAGTTGTAGAGATGTAGCATGTTGCGTCTACCGGATGGCGGGGCGACACAATAAAAATGGAAAATTGGCGTTATGGAGGGCAATGAGAGAAATCGAACACCTGAAGAAAGGCGACCGCGTGGCCCTGGCGGCGCCGGCGCGGGCCGTGAGCCCCGAAGAGATGGCTCCGGCCATCGCCATGCTCGAGGGCTGGGGACTGCAAGTAGTTGTGCCCGAAGGCCTTTACGAACGCGAGGGTCAGCTGGCGGGCAGCGACAGCCACCGCGCGGCGCTGATGCAGCGGCTGCTGGACGACGACGAGGTCCGCGCCATATTCTGCTGCCGCGGCGGCTACGGCACGGTGCGCATCGTGGACCGGCTGGACTTCGCGCGCTTCGCCGAGCGTCCCAAATGGGTGGTGGGCTACAGCGACATCACCGTGCTGCACAGCCATATACACCGCCTCCTCGGCCTGCCCACGCTCCACGCCACCATGCCCATCAACATGCACGGCGAGGAGACCCCCGCCACGCGCACGATGCACGACTTCCTCTTCGGCACGCGGCGCGAGGCCGTGGACTGCGAATGGGAACCCGCGGCGCTGAACCGCGAGGGCACGGCGCAGGGCGCGGTGACGGGCGGCAACCTGTCAATCCTCTACAGCCTGCTGGGCTCACGCTCGCAGGTGGACACCCGGGGCAAGATTCTCCTCGTCGAGGACCTGGACGAGTACCTCTACCACGTGGACCGCATGATGCTGGCCCTCAAGCGCGCCGGCATGCTGGAGGGGCTGGCCGCACTGGTGGTCGGCGGACTGAGCGACATGCACGACAACACCATCCCTTTCGGCCGCACGGCGGAGCAAATCGTGCGCGAGGCGGTGGAAGAATACCACTACCCGGTGGTTTTCGGCTCGCCCTTCGGACACCTGGGAGACAACAACTTAGCACTTCCGTTGGGGATAAAATGCACCCTCGAGGCCTCCAATTCAAAAAAATGTCGTATCTTTGCACCCTGAATGCTACTGATACATGTACCAAAACTCACCAACCGGCTGGGCTACACCCTGAAAGTGGTTTTCAACCACCTGCTCAAAGCCGAATACAGCATCACCACCGACGAGGAATACTTCCTCAAATGGGATGACGCCAAGTTGAGTTATGGTCCCAAACGACTGGGCGACAGTGTCTTCATCAAGAATCATCCGCTGCTTTTCCAGACCACCATCGAGGAGCAGGAGCCGCACGCCGAATGCCGCGACGGGCAGTGGATGCTCTACCCCGTCTACGGGCGCGACATGGACTTCGACTTCGACCCCCTGGCGGCCACATTCTTCATGGTGACGCGCTACGAGGAGTACCTGCCCCACCGCGAGGACGAGCACGGCCGCTTCAACGCCAGCGAGAGCCTGGCCTGGAAGGCGGGCTTCCTGGACCAGCCCGTGGTGGACCAGTGGGCGCGCCTCATCCGCAGCAAAATCGTCGAGCGCTTCCCCGGCTACGACATGCCGAAGCAGCTCTACACCTTTGTGCAGACGGTGGACATCGACGCCGCGTGGCGCTACCTCCACAAGGGCACCTTCCGCACCCTGGTGGGCATGGCGCGCGACCTCTTCTCCCGCCGCCAGCCCGACGAGGTGGCACGGCGCATCAAGGTGCTGATGCACAAGGAAGAAGACCCGTTCGACACCTTCGACTACATCATCGACCGCCACCAGCGGGTGCCGGGATCGTACCTGCTGTTCTTCGTGCTGCTGGCCGACTACGGGCAGTACGACAAGCCCGCCTCGTTCCTCAACCGCCACACGCGCGAGCTGGTGCAGCACCTGGGCGACTACGCCAAGATGGGGCTCCATCCGGGCTACCACTCGCTGGAGCAGCCCATGCGCCTCGACACCGAGAAGAAGCGCCTGGAGAGCATCATCCACCGCACGGTGGTGCGCGGACGCTACCACTTCCTGCGCCTGCGCCTGCCACGGTCCTACCGCATCATGCAGCACGCCGGCATACGCCACGACTACACCATGGGCTACGCCGACGCCGTGGGCTTCCGCGCCGGCATCAGCGTGCCCTACCCCTTCTACGACGTGGAGCGCGACCACGAGAACGACCTGCTGATACACCCTTTCTGCGTGATGGACACCACGCTGAAGAAATACCTCAACCTCAGCCCCGCGGAAGGGCTGGAGGAATACAAGAGGCTCATCGACCTCGTGCGCAAGGTCGACGGCACTTTCTGCTGCATTGTGCACAACCAGAACCTCAACGAGCTGGACGGATGGGCCGGATGGAAAGACACCTATGAGAAGATGGTGGAATATGCTGGAAACAAACAAGTAACGACATGATAAACTACAAGGAGAAACTGGCTCCGGTGAAGGCATTTGTTTTCGACTTCGACGGAGTGATGACCAACGGCGACGTGTGGACCTACGGTGACGGGGAAGCGGTGCGCTGCGGCAACATCAAGGACGGCTTCGCAGTTCAGTATGCCGTGAAAAAAGGCTATCTGGTGGCCGTGATATCGGGCGCCACATCGAAGAGCATCGACAACCGCATGCACTCGCTGGGCGTGGAACAGGTCTACACCGGTTGCGGCGACAAGATAAAGACCTACGAGAAATTCCTGTCCGACAACGGATTGACCGACGAGCAGGTGCTCTACATGGGCGACGACCTGCCCGACTATCCGCTGCTCCGGCGCGCGGGTGTGGCCACCTGCCCCGCCGACGCGGCGGTGGAGGTCAAGGCCGTGGCCGACTACATATCCCTCATGCCCGGAGGCAAGGGATGTGTGCGCGACGTGATAGAGCAGGTGATGCGCCTGCACGGTACATGGTTTCACGAAGACGCTGTGGTATGGTAACGCGCAGGATAACAGCCGTGCTGGCACTGGCCATGGCCTTGCAGCTGACAGCCGCAGGGCAGAACTACGACGTGAACGACACGGTGACCGAACACCCCATGAAAGGCACCTACTACCACAACAAATTCGAAGGGCGGAAAACCGCCTACGGCGAGATTTTCGACCAGAACCTCTTCACCGCCGCCCACTGGAAACTCAAGATGGGCACCTACGTGCTGGTTACGAACCAGAACACTGGCCTTCAAGTCATTGTAAAGATTAACGACCGCTGTCCCAAACGCGGGGTGATCGACATGACCCACCGCGCCGCCAACGCCATAGGCATCCGCGGATGCCAGCCGGTGAGGGTGCGCGTGCTGCCACCGGGATACGAAGAGCGCTGCGAGGCGCAGGACGCCCTGTTCGACTCCGTGGCGTCGCGTTTCGCGTCGGGCAAATACAGCCTCAACGGAGGCAAGGCCCAGCCCAAACCCAGCGCCACCAAGGCCTCCAAAAAGGGCAAAGGGGAGAAGCTGGTGCTGCCGAAACTGGACACCCGGCCGTCGGCCGAGGCGGCCGGGCAGCGCTACAACATCATCCTGTGTACGGTGCAAAGCCACGGCAAGGCCTTCGAGATGATACAAAAACTGCCGGACCCCTACCGCGACAAAGCCATCGTCGACTCGGCCGACAGCGAATCGTTCACACTCATCCTCGATGTGAAACTGGAAAAAAAGAAAGCGCAGGAGCTCAGCAGAGCGCTGAAACACACCTTTGGAGAGTGCCAAATAACCCCTTCGGAATGAAAAAAATGAAAAAAAATTTAGATTTTTTTGCATTATTTAAATAATTATTACTATCTTTGCACAATCAATTTCCACTACAAAAACCCTGGTTGGAATTGACCGAACATTGATTTAAAACGATAAAAAACAGGCCGTTGTGGCAAAACTAGATAGACAGAGAAGAGAACATTGGGCATCCAAAATAGCGTCATTTTTGGTGATAATGGTGCTGTTTTCCCCCGTTTGCAAGGCGCAGAACGAGGGTCAGTACACCCATTTCATGTTCAATCGTCTCAGTTATAACCCCGCCTATGCCGGCAGTTCCGGAGCAATATCTTTCACCCTGTTGTACAACAACCAATGGTTAGGCCTCGACCTGCAGGCTCCCGTGCCCGGCGTCGACGCCGGCACCACGCCCGTGAACTACCTCTTCTCGTTCGACATGCCCATCCGGTGGCTGCATGGCGGTATCGGCATGATTCTCAACTCGCAATCTATCGGTTACCATAACAATACAACCATCGACATCGACTACGCCTTCCGTATGTATTGGGGCCCTGGCAACCTTGCCGCTGCCGTCGAGGCCAACCTCTACAGTTTCGGTTTCAACACCTCGAACCTCTACGGATGCAGCGACCTGACGGGCGACCCCGGCAGTCCGTCGAGCAGCGCCGGCGACCCCGCCGTGAGCAACCAGGATGTGTCGGACTTCCTGATTGATGTGTCGACCGGTCTGTACTACCAGGTTCCCGGAGTGTGGTACGCCAGCCTTTCGGTGAAGAACCTGCTGGGTTCGCACAGCGACAAACTGAACTATCAGAACGCCCGCACCGTCTACGCGATGGGCGGATACGAGTACCAGTTCCCCTACAATCCCTCGTTCAAACTCAAACCGTCGGTACTGGTGAAAGGCGCCAGCATGACGGTGTGGCAGGCCGAGGCGGCTTTGATTGCCGAATACGACAACGCTTTCTGGGGCGGCCTGGGCTATCGTCTGCGCGATGCCTTCACCTTCATGGCAGGCATCAACTGGAAATGGCTCCGCATCGGTGTGGCCTATGACCTCACGACCTCGAAACTGGGCTACATGAAGCCGGGCCGAAGCCTGGGTACCTTCGAGATCTTCCTCAACGGAAGCTTCCGTATCGACATTCCGAAACGCAGACCGACAGTCTCGGGCAACACTCGTTTGACTAGATAATATATATTAAGAATTCATAAATAAATGAAACTTTTTTGAGAAAAATACGTTTAAGAATAAAATAAAACATTGACAATATGAAGAAGCTGCTTTTCATCCTCGCCGCATCGACAGCCCTAATGTGGAGCTGCAAATCCGCCAACAACGGAGAAGTTGTGGGTGTCAACGACCGCCCCTATTTTGAGGATATCGACCTCAAAGGCATGGTGTTTGTCAACCAGGGCAACTACACCATGGGCGCCGGAGTGCAGAACGTCACCTACGGACGCACCCCTCAACCCCGCAAGATGCAGATTGGATCGTTTTTCATGGACGAGACCGAGATTACGAATAACGAGTATCGCCAGTTTGTGGCAGCAGTGCGCGACTCCGTAGCCCGCCGCATCCTCGGCGAGGCTGGCGCAGAAGGCTTTCTCATTGAAGAAGACGAATATGGCGAGCCCCTCGACCCCGCAAGACTCAACTATAAGACGAAGATCGACTACGCCGACCCCGAGATTCGCCAGTACCTGATAGACGGCGGTTTCTATATCACCGACATCTATCACCGCAAGGCCATCGACGTGTCGAAGATGAACTATGAATACTACTTCATCGACTACACCCAGGTCGCCGAGAAAGAGAACAACATCGAAACCAAGAGCGAGTACCGCGGCACCTCCCTTGCCGTGCGTCCCAAAGGTTTGAACAACCGCAACTCGCAGATTCAGCGCGAATACATCAACATCTATCCCGATACGCTCTGCTGGGTGCACGACTATGCCTACAGCATGAACGAGGACTATTCCCGCAGCTACTTCTCCTCGCCCGCCTATGACAACTACCCCGTGGTTGGTGTGAGCTGGCGCCAGGCCCGTGCTTTCTGTGTGTGGCGTTCCAACATGCTGAACAACTACCTTGAAAGCATCAACTATTCCAAGCTGAACGACTTCCGCCTGCCCACCGAGAGCGAATGGGAGTTCGCTGCCCGCGGTGGTATCCAGGCCCAGAGCTATCCTTGGGGCGGACCTTACGTGCGCAATCCAAATGGTTGCTTCCTGGCCAACTACGAGCCTCTTAAGGGTGCCTACGACGACGATGGTGGCGTGAAGACCCTGATGGTCGGCCACTATGCCCCCAACGACTACGGTCTGTACGACATGTCCGGCAACGTCAGCGAGTGGTGCTATGACACCTATGCAGAAGCCACCTACGTCGTGGCCAATGCCATCACCCCCTACTACAACTACAACGCCAAGGACAACGACGCTCTGTCCATGAAGCGCAAAGTGGTCCGTGGCGGCAGCTGGAAAGACCAAAAGTACTTCATCCAGGTCCAGACCCGCGACTTCGAGTTCATGGACACCGCCAAGTGCTACATCGGCTTCCGCTGCGTGCAGCCCTACCTGGGCCGTGTGAAGGGTGACAACCTGCGCACCGCCTCCAACGTGGCACAGTAAAGAAACAAGCACAATAACATAAAAAAAACACATTTACAAATAAGCAACACAAAAAACATTTGAATTATGAGCTTCATTAACAATCTCGTTCGCAGTAAAGGCTACAAGACCTTCATGGCTTATCTTTATGGCTGGGGAGCAGCCGTCGTTATCGTGGGTGCCCTGTTCAAAATCATGCACTGGCCCGGTGCCAACATGATGCTTATCGCAGGTATGAGTGTTGAAGGTGTCATCTTCTTCCTTTCGGCTTTCGAACCGCCTCACAAAGAGTGGGACTGGAGCCTTGTCTACCCCGAACTTGCCGGTATGATCGACGAAGCCGCCATCAACGGAGAGGTGGAACTCGACGAAAACGGCAATCCCATCGAGAAGGCTGCCGACCTGCCCGTCAGCAAAGACCCGCTTACTGCCAAACTGGACAAGATGCTTGAAGACGCCAATATCAGTCCCGAACTGATTGACCGCCTTGGACAAGGCATGCAGAATCTGGCCGAGAGCGCCAATTCGATGAACAATATGGCCAATGTCACTGCCGCTACCGACAAGTTTGTCAGCAACATGGATGGCGTGGCCAGCCAGGCCGGCCGCCTGCTCGAAAGCATGCAGGGCGCCCCCGAGGCCATCTCCACCCTCTCCACCATCTATCAGGAGACCGCCCAGTCGCTCAACGGCGAGGTGTCCTATGTCGAGGAGATGAAGAAGATGTCCGCCAGCCTCAGCAGCATCAATGCCATGTACGAGATGCAAATCAACAATGCTTCCACTCAGATGAACCTCAACAAGGAGTTCGAGGAGAAGATGGGCACCATGCTGGCCAACTTCACCAACTCCGCCGACGGTATCATGAAGTACAAAGAGCAGGTTGATGCCCTCACCCGCAAGGTTGCCGAACTGAACAACGTATACGGCAACATGCTGGCCGCCATGCAGACCAGACTCTAAGCTACACCCCGATTAGTATATATAAACTTAATGAAAACTAAAAAGGAATAGACTATGGGTGCAACAAACTGTCCGGAAACACCGCGACAAAAAATGATTACAATGATGTACCTCGTGTACACCGCCATGTTGGCACTGAACGTCTCGGCCGAAGTCGTGAACGGCTTCAAGAGCGTTGCCACTGCCACACATAAGTCCAACCAGCTCATTGCAGAGAAACTCGACGACACATACTCTAATTTCGACCTGGCCCTCAAAAACAGTAAAGAAAAGGTGCAGGAGAAATACGACCGTGCACAGGAAATCAAAGCCCTCTCCAAAGACCTCACATCCTTCATCGACAGTGTCGAATTTGCCTTTATCGGTGGCGAAGTGGCCTCCAAAGCCGAAATCAAAACCTATACCGGCGAAGGAAAAGAGAATGAGCACAAGCGTACCATCATCCTCCAGGATCCCGCAACAAAACAGGCCATTCCTGACAGTGTACGCGCTGCCCTCGACGAAGGCGGTTTCAGCTGGTTCACCGACAAGCAATTGGAAGACAACCACAAACCGGCCAACTTCTTCCTGGGCGAATCTGGAGTAGTGCACGAAGACCGTGCCGCTTTCCAACTCAAGCAGAAGATTCTCAACTACAAGAAACGTATCAACACCGTGCTCGGCGAGGACTCCGCCCTCGTCCATCTGGGACTTGACATGTCCGACGGCTACGACAAAGACGGCAAATCACAATCCTGGGAGATGCTTAATTTCAACGAGGTCATCACAGGTGCTGCCTTGGTCACCCTGACGCGTCTCAGAGCCGAAGTGATGAATGCCGAGTTCGATGCCGTCAACATGCTCTACAAACAGGTTAGCAAGGGCGACATGACCTTCAGCGACGTGGCCATGATTTCGCGCCCCCGCTCCACCTATATTCTCCAGGGTGGTACCTACGAGACCAAAATCAATGTGGCAGCCTACGACTCCAAACAGCAGTTCCGCGCCACCATCAATGGACAGAACCTCGTCAGCGGCGACAGCGGTACTGTGGTTTACAAGACCACCTGCAACAACCTTGGACCGCAGCGCATCACTGGTACAGCCTATGTCACCTCCCCTGACGGTGGTACGAAGGAATATCCCATCAACGACGTTTACTTCGTGGCCAAACCCGCTGGTGTTGTCCAGCTCGACGGCTTGCAAGTGGTGTATGCCGGTCTTGAAAACCCCATCACGGTTTCCGCTGCCGGTATTGATACCCGCAACCTGAAACCCGTTCTCGACGGCCAAGGAACCATCGCTCCTAGCACCGGCGAAGGCAAATACATCCTCAAACCTGCCTCTGGTCAGAAAAACCTCACCATCAACATCGACGCTACCATCGACAAGAAAGTCACTCGCGTGGGTTCCTACCGCTATATCGTGAAAGACATTCCTGCCCCTGTGCTCTCCATCAATGGTATTCCCAGTGGTGACAAAATTGCAAGAAAAGACCTTTCTGCCAATACCGTTGTCGTGGCTCTTAAGGATCCTGGCTTCCTGCTTAAGATTGATCCGAAGATGATACGTATCGTCAAGATGCTTGTCTCCGTAGGCACCAAGGAGGAAACAGTTCAAGGGCCACGCTTCAATGCAACTATCGAGTCCTTCATCCGCAAAGCCAACAAAGGCGAGAAACTAGTCATCATTGCCACCGTCATGATGCCCGATGGCAAGACCAAGCAGTCGCAATACACTGTAACATTAAAATAAACTGAAATATGAAAAAAGTCCTGTTCTATGTGCTTGCAGTATTAGCCTATTGCACCACAGCCAATGCACAGAGCATCATCGATGCAGACGACCAGAGCAACCCCAATGACTTTTACACGAAAGTCAGCACAACGGGTAAAAAGCCTATGCCGTACCCCCCCGTACGAGAGAGCGATGTCATCTGGGAGAAGGTTGTCTGGAGAGAAATCGACTTCAACGAAAGGTTCAATCAGTTCTTTTACTTCCCCACCAATGACTCCGTCAACTCACAGGGACGAACCAATCTAGTCAGTCTCATCCTCCGTGCCGTTAAAAACGGAGAAATATCCAACGTCTATGATGACGATGACATGAAAGCCCCCAAAGACCCAGCCAAAGCAATTTCTGACCTCGCTGGCGAACCTATCGAAAGAGAGCGCCCGAAAGTTGACGCAGATGGTCAGACCATATTTGATGAGGATGGTGAACCAGAAATGGAGAAATGGTTGCAAGAACGTACTTTCGATATTACCACCGCCACCAAAATACGTATCAAAGAAAGATGGTATATCGACAAACAAGACTCCCGTCAAAAGGTTCGTATCCTTGGTCTTGCTTTCGAATACGACAAAGAATTGGCTAGCGGCAATACCGCCCGCAACTGGTCGTTCTGGATTCCCATGAACGATATGGCCGTGCGCAACGTCCTTGTCAATGCCGATGCTTTTGACGAGAACAATGACGTAGTCGAGAATTCCTACGACGATGTTTTCATCGCGCGCTATTTCGACAGCTACATTATCCGCACGTCGAATATCCACAACCGCTCCATCTCCGACTATCTGGTTGGTGAAGATGCCATTCTCGAGGCTCAAAAACTTGAGGAAGAGATTTACGACATCGAATCCGACATGTGGGAATACTAGTAGGTTAAGTGTTAAAATGCATGAATCAAGAGTTAAGAGTCAAGGCTCTTAACTCTTTTTTTCGATGAAAGAGAAACTGCTCATATTAACCGTGCTACTGCATCTGGCCTCCTTCGCAACAGCCCAGACCATTGACTCGCTCCCCGACAGTTTTTATAGCGATCAACCGCAGGGCGATGCAAAGCCCATCCCCTACCCTTACGTCAGGCAGTCGGACATTGTATGGAGCACAGATTTGTGGAAAACCATCGAAGGGGCAGAGAAATTCAACCAATTCTTCTACTTCCCCAACGATGAATTCCATACCTACGGAAAGAAAAGCCTGGCATTTATACTGTGGGATGCCATGGCTGCGGGGGAGATACCCATCTATGAAGACGACGAGCTGCTGATTCCAATCGACAACGAAGCCTTTGTCGAGCGTTATACACGTCCTGACACCATCCAACTGGAGATTGGCTACGACGAGGACGACAACGAGCTCTACGAAACAATCATCCGGCCAAAGTACTTCGACGGATCGGAAATCTACAGCTACGCCCTGCGAGAGACATGGTTCATCGGGAAGCAGGATGCCCGCCAGGACTCACGACGCATAGCTCTGGCTCCTCTCAAGGAGACCTTCCGCGAGCTGCTGCAGGGAGAGGCCATTCCGCTGGGCATACAGCCCCTTTTCTGGGTGCCCATGCAACATCCTGCAGTACGCGCACTCCTGGTGCGCTACACGGCCTATATCGACGAATCTAACCTCGCACGGCAACCCTCCTGGGACTGGATTTTCATCAACCAACACTACAGCGCCTACGTCACACGCGAGAGCAACGTCGCTTTACGCAAAATCAGCGATTACGTCACCGGCGAGGATGCCATACTGGAGGCTGCGAGAATTGAAGACAAGATCTTCGATTTGGAAAGCGACATGTGGGAGTACTAGGCACCCCATCTGCGCCATCTTTCAATACATTCTTTCATATCTGCCGGCAGCGGGCTTTCGAAGTGCATTTTCTCCTTGGTCCCCGGATGGACAAAACCGAGGACTAGCGCATGCAGCGCCTGCCGTGGCAGTACCGCAAAACAATTCTCCACAAACTGGCGATATCGGGTGAAGGTCGTTCCTTTGACGATAGCATCCCCACCGTATGCGGCATCATTGAACAGCGGGTGGCCGATATGCTTCATGTGGGCACGTATCTGATGGGTACGGCCTGTTTCGAGGACACATTCAACAAGGGTGACATAACCGAACCGTTCCAGCACACGCCAATGCGTAACGGCGTGTTTCCCTTTCTGCTCCTCCTCCGGCACACCCTCCTCGTGTGGGTAGACACACATCACCTTGCGATCCTTAGGCGAACGGCCCAGATTGCCCACAATGGTGCCACTGTCCTCGTCAAAATCGCCCCATACCAAGGCATTGTATTTCCTTTCAATCGTATGGTCGAAGAACTGCTTGGCAAGGAACACCTGAGCCTCTTCATTCTTGGCCACAAGCAGCAGTCCCGAAGTGTCTTTGTCTATACGGTGCACCAGGTAGGGCTTGGCCTCCTGTCCGTCCCTGGTCTTCATGCCCTGAAAGTGGTACAACAGGCCGTTGACCAGCGTCCCTGTCCAGTTACCCACGCCGGGGTGCACCACCAAACCGGGCTGTTTCTCAATCACAACCACATCCTCGTCTTCGTAGACAATATTGAGGTCCACAGGCTCCGGCAACATTTCGAACTCGTGCGGAGGCTCTGGCAGCAAGACACTGATTTCATCCAATGGCTTCACACGGTAATTGGCCTTTACCGCCTTGCCGTTGACAACAATGCATTCGGCCTTCGTTGCCGCCTGTATCTTGGTGCGCGACACGCCTTGCAGGTGCATCTGCAGGTACCTGTCGATGCGTAGCATCGCCTGCCCGCGGTCCACCACCACATGGTGATGTTCGTAAAGTTCCTGCTGCTGGTCGTCTATTTCAAGTTCTTCAGCCATCAATGTTTGATTATTAGTTTTTTTATTCCGACGGCCTTCTCGCCGTCCTCACAGTGCACCACGTAGACTCCGTTGGCCAGTCCGCGTGTTTCTATCCGGTTGCCCCTTGCGCTGGCAACCAGTTTTCCCGTCATATCATAAATCCTTATTTCCCCGTCCGTCGACAGACCCTCCATCCACACTTCCTCGTCCGCCGGATTGGGATACATCCGCCATTCCTCCTCACGGCCCGGCTGTTCAATCCCGACCGTGGCGCCAGCACCGAAGCAGGGTCGCAGCATCAGCGCTCCCCGCAGGATGCTCCGTTGCCATTCGGTACCCGTCAGGTAGCAAATCCTATCGCTGGCATCGCAATTGCGGTCAAATCCCAGGTTGATAAAATAATTGTTTGCCTGCTCGAACCCGACGAAGATGCTGTCGCTGACAGTCACCGCGCTTTCCAGCACATAGCGCTTATAAACGTCTATGCCGTCAAACGCAGGCCTGCGACCCGTGTGGTCACGATAGAGCACCTCTCGCGGCATACCGTTTTCACAACGCCAGACGGTGATGTAGAACGGAATATCCTCGTTCTCGCCGCCCAGCGAGCGGTTGAAACACATATCCACCGCCGTAAGCGTATCCTCCACGTTCAGGTCAAAACGGTAGGCCAGATACACACGGCTCGCCGTCGACGTCAGGCCGTAGCCGTTCTCCGCCGTGCCGTCGTCGTAGGCATAGTAGTCGGCAAACACCTGGCTGAACCGCACCGTGTCGTTGCCTCTGTGCATGTCGCCGCCCACACCCTCTCTCACCGTATGCACAACCGTGTATTCCCTCTGTTCCGGTCCTTCCGGGAACGCATATCCCACCGACGGCGTGGCATGAGCCGCGGCCGTCTGGTAAGCGCCGTCAGACAGGAACGGCGGCGCATTCTCAAAACCGCCGTCATACCGATACAGCGTGTCGCCCTGCTCGTCGAGCACGGCATATTTGTATTGTGTGGCCAATGCCGAGCCGAAGAGGTTCGTGATGGTCATTTCCATCGTTCCCGCCGTGTCGCTCTGGCGGTATTGCCTTGCGGGCATAGCTTGGTAGTGGGCCAGCATCGAGGGTGCCGGGGCCACGAAAGCCACGTCCCTGAATTCGGGCGTCCCCACGCTTGTGCGCCCCTGGTCCATCAGCACATAGTCCAAATGCCAGTAGTCGCAGTTGCCGGCCAGGCCCGGCTTGCTGGTGGACGCCACCGAGCATAGGTTCCTGAACCGGAAAGCAAAACTGTCGGTGAAGAAGGCACTGTCGGTGACTGCCACAGCCACATACTGCCAGTCCCTGCCCGTAGCGCTCACCAGCGAGTCCACCTCCGTGCCGCCGCGGGCCCATACGGTCACCCAGGTGCTGTCCGCAGCACGGTAGAACTCCAGCATCAGCGAATCGCTCGCTTCCGGCGCATCGCCAATGCGCAGCCACAGGTCGCCTTTGCCGCCGCCCGGCAGGTAGTAGAAACTCAGCACCACCGAGTCGGCCGGGGCCAGAGCCCCCAGCTCGATGGTCTGCGAGCAGAGCGTGTCGGCAGTGAACAAACCTGCCGCGGCGCCCTCATACAGCCTTCCGTCGGCTCCCACGGCATCCAGCGTGGCCACCCCCACCGTCGGGGGCATCAGGCCGGCACCGTTGCCGACGGTCACTCCGCGCGACTCCCACAGGTCCGCCGCAGGGAAAACACCCCTTGCGGAGAAATCGTCGAAGAAAGGCAGCTGCACAGGCTCCCCGGCCGTCTTGGCCGCAGGCCGTGCCTGGGGACCCCACTGCAACGGCAGCAACACCTCCTGGGCGGTGGTGGAATTGAAAACTGAAAGTTGAAAGTTGAAAACCAGCAGGCATACCAAGAGCCTCGCGGGCCGCAAAGCTCCGGTCCTCAACCTCCTACAACCATCATCCGACCTCTTCCCTACCATGACCACGAATCAGAATTGTCCTCAATATCCTCCGGACTCGGACGGCCGTCATCCACCTCGTTGGGGTCTATAATCTTGCTCGAGTCCACCTTGAACTCCGATATCATCCTCGCCACGTCGGTGTTGTCAGCGTCGATATACCACAGCTCCACGCTCGTGCCGTAGGGGTACTTGTTCACCCCCGTGTAGTCGGGTTCCTGCCTGTATACCACCGCCGTGCGTTTGTCTTTCACGTCGCGGAAGTGTTCCTTCCCCACATTGAGCGACACCGACAGGATGTCGCGATGGGCCCTGTCGGCGGTCTTGCCGATGACAAACGGCACACTGTTGCTCCCCGTGCCGTCGCCGCTGCCCACCACAAGGTCCACCACCGACCCGCGGGCTATCTGCTGCCCCGCATAGAGGCTCTTGCCCTTGCAGCTCTGGTCCACCACACTGTTCTTATACGGGTCCTCGACAAATGTCAGCTTGCCTACCGAAAGGCCTATGCCGTAGAGCTCCGACACCGCCTGTCTCACCGAGAGACCTGCCAGCTCGGGCAGTATGGCGTCGTCGGCGTTGTACGACGTAATGCTCAGGTACACCTTGCGTCCACTCTTCACCATGGTGCCTCCCTTGGGGTCCTGCGTCAGGATGGTGCCGCCCGCCTCGCCCTCGCGGAAGATGGAGTCCTGCACCACAAATTCCAGTCCTATCGCGTCGTTGGCCATAGCCTCCTCGATGCTCATACCCACCATGTCGGGTATCTCGCTCTCGGCGCCCTGGCGGGCATAGATGCGTATGAATACAAACACCAGCACCAGTATCACCGCCGACACGCCGACCATGATCAGCAGGTGCAGTGCCCACGGGTATTTCTTGAAAAACTGTCCTTTTTCCATAATGTTTCAATAACGGCAGAAAACGTTTTTTATTGTACCAACCGGCCAATGAGTGTCGCGGCCGTGCAACTCTCCACCCTCACCCTCCTATAGGTGCCCGGCACGGCGTCACCGCGGTCGAACACCAGCACCTTGTTTTGGCTGTTGCGGCCGAAGAGCTGCTCCTTCGAGCGGTGGCTCTCGCCCTCCACCAGCACCTCATACTCGCGGCCCACCTCCCGGCGGTTGTTCTCCAGCGCAATCTCGCCCTGCAGGGCGATGATTTCGTTCAGCCTGCGGGTCTTCTCCTCCTCCGCAATGTCGTCGGCCAGGTGCTTCCACGCATAGGTGCCCTCGCGCAACGAATACTTGAACATGTAGGCGTAGTCGTAGCGCACCTTGCGGAAGAGCTCCAGCGTGTCCTCGTGGTCCTCCAGCGTCTCGCCGGAGAAGCCGGCGATGACATCGGTGGTGATGGAGCAGTCGGGCAGGTAGCGACGTATGGCCGCCACGCGGTCCAGATACCACTCCACGGTGTATTTCCTGTTCATCAGCTTCAGCATCCTGTTGCTGCCGCTCTGCACCGGAAGGTGGATGCAACGGCAGATGTTCGAATGCCGTGCCATCACCTCCAGCAGCCTGTCGCTGAGGTCCTTGGGGTGCGACGTGGCGAAACGCACCCGCAGCTGCGGGTCTATCGACGCCACCATGTCCATCAATTCCGGGAAACCCACGTTCTCCCACGCATAGCTGTTCACGTTCTGACCCAGCAGCGTCACCTCGCGGTAGCCCTGCCCGAAGAGCGTGCGGGCCTCGCGCACGATGGTCTCGGGGTCGCGGCTGCGCTCGCGGCCGCGGGTGTAGGGCACCACGCAGTAGGCGCAATAGTTCTGGCAACCGCGCATGATGCTGATATAGGCCGAGATGCCGTTGCCCGCCAGGCGCACAGGCTCGATGTCGTCGTAGGTCTCGGTGGTGCTCAGCTCCACCTCGGCAGCCTTCTGGCCGCGGCGCACCTGCTGCAGCATCTCCGGCAACCGCCGGTAGGCGTCGGGGCCGCACACGAAGCTCACATTGTCCTCCTCGGCCATCAGGCGGCTCTGCAGACGCTCGGCCATGCAGCCCAGCACGCCCACGCGCAGGCCCGGACGGCGGCTCTGCAGGGCCCGCAGCTCGCGCACACGGTGGCGCACACGCTGCTCGGCGTTGTCGCGGATGGCGCAGGTGTTGATCAGGATGAAGTCGGCCTCGCCAGCCTCGGCGGCCATGCCGTAGCCCGCCTGCTGCAGGATGGAGGCTATCACCTCGCTGTCGGCGAAGTTCATCTGGCATCCGTAAGTCTCTATATATATGTTTTCCATCTATTAAAAGTCACCATTTTGAAGATGCAAAAATACACAAAAAAATCCATTTGAAACCATAATCGGGAAAAAAGTTGTATCTTTGCAACGCCTTCCGCCGGGCGTCCGCCGCCCAAAGAGGCACTGCAACAACCAATTGAACGAAAAAAACAACATTCTAATAGACATCAAACATGAACTGGAAAGACGAATATAAACGAAAAGTATCCACCGCCGAGGAAGCCATCAAGGACATCCACGACGGCGACTGCGTCGTTCTGGGCCATGCCGCCGCCGTGCCCAAAATAGTCCCCCACGTCATGGCCGAACACTGCGAGGACTACAACGACGTCCTCATCTTCCACATGACCACCCTCGGCGACAACGAACTGCTGCACCCCCGCTGTTACGGCCACTTCCGCCACGTCAGCAACTTCCTCAGCGGCAACTCCCGCGAGGCCGTCAACCACCTCAACGGCGACTTCTTCCCCGCCTACTTCCACGATGTGCCCGAAATGATCGGCGACGAAATACCCTGCGAGGTGGCCGTCTTCCAGGCCACACCCCCCAACGACGAAGGCTACTGCTCCCTCGGCGTCAGCTGCGACTACGCCCTCGCCGCCATCCGCCGCGCCCGCTCCGTCATCATCGAAACCAACGAACTCATGCCCTTCGTCGGCGGCGACAACATGATCCACGTCTCCCAAATCGACCACATCATCCCCTGCGCCTACCCCCTGCCCGAGCTCCACAGCGACGCCCCCAGCGAGGTGGAACAGGCCATCGGACGCCACTGCGCCTCCCTCGTGGCCGACGGCACCACCCTCCAGCTCGGCATCGGCGCCATCCCCAACGCCGTCCTCGCCGAACTGGGCGACAAAAACGACCTCGGCATCCACTCCGAGATGTTCTCCGACGGCGTGGCCGACCTCATGAAAAAAGGCATCATCAACGGTCGCAAAAAATCCATGCACAAAGGCAAAGTCGTCGCCACCTTCATCATGGGCAGCCGCGAACTCTACGACTTCGTCGACGGCAACGAGGACATCGAACTCTACCCCGTCGACTACACCAACGACCCCATCATCATCGCCCAGCAGTACCGCATGGTCTCCATCAACTCCTGCCTCGAGGTCGACCTCATGGGCCAGGTGGCCAGCGAAACCATCGGCATGCGCCAGTACAGCGGCATCGGCGGCCAGATCGACTTCGTCCGCGGCGCCTCCATGGCCCGCGAAGGCAAGAGCATCATCGCCATGCCCTCCACCGCCGCCGGCGGCACCATCTCGCGCATCAAACCCTTCCTCACCCCCGGCTCCGCCGTCAGCACCACCCGCAACGACGTCAACTACCTCGTCACCGAATACGGCATCGCACGCCTCAAGGGACGCACCCTCCAGCACCGCGCCGAGGACCTCATACGCATCGCCCACCCCGACTTCCGACCCATGCTCATCGAAGAATACGAACGCCGCTTCGCAACCAAGTTCGTCGAATAACAACGAAGCACCACTACATGCAAAAGTAGGAGCGCGGCAAGAGCCGCGCTTTTTTTTGCCCCCCCGTCGCAACACCTTCCCGTGGAGACGCGGCATGCCGCGTCTCTACAGAGGGGGATTTTTGACAGCACCCAAACACCTAATAAACACGTATTTGAACATATCAACTCTTTCCTATCTCTTTCCACACTCTTTCCCGTCTCTTTAAGAAAATTTTCCATGGTGGGCAATAATAAGGCGAAAGTTGCGTTATGATTGCAAGAAAAAAGGACAAAAGTAGTACTTAAACACTGAAAGGACAGAAGATTATGGCAAGACAGACAGCAGGAATTCTGGGCGGGTTCAACGGGACGGTGGGGCCGGTGATAGGCTACCAGTGGCGCGGGCGGTGGTGCATGCGCGCACATCCGCGGCGGGTGAGCAATCCGCGCACGGAGGCGCAGCAGGCCCACCGCATGCTCTTCCGCGAGATGGTGCAGACGGCGGGGCGCCTGACGGCGGTCCTGCGCCACGGCATGCGCCAGGCATCGCTGGAACAGGGACTTACCGAGGGCAACCTCTTCGTGAAACTCAACAAGCAGTGCTTCACGCCGCAGGGCGTCGACTACGCGCAGCTGCAGCTGAGCACGGGGCCCGTGGCACCGGTGGCCTTCGGCGAGGCCGCGGTGGACGCCGAGGGCGTGCTGAGCGTGGAATTCGACAAGAACCCGCTGAGGCTCAGGGCCTCGAGCGAGGACAAGGTGTACGTGGCAGCCTACTGCCCGGAGCTGGGGCAGCTGGTGATGGCGGCCCCGGCACTGCGGCGCAGCAAGCGCGTGGCGATGGCGTTGCCCGACGAGTGGGCCGGCAGGGAGTTCCACCTGTGGGGCTTCGTGCAGGACTACCAGCTGCGGGCGTCGGAATGCCAATACATACCCCTCGCCGAGACAGGCGGGGAAGGGGACGGAAACAATACGGAAAACTTTGATTATGAAACGGATAATAGTGTTTTTTCTGGCCGCGGCGGCATGGTCGGCGGCATGGTGCCAACGGGTGACGGATTCGGCCTGGAGGGCCGACGTGAAGACGGTGACCTTGACACGCTGGGGCGTGGAGCTGGAGGCGCCGGTGGTGACGCTGGGCGGCCGTGAGCTGCTGCAACTGCGTTTCGACGTGCTGGCCGACGAGGCCGAGCCGCTGCGCTACAGCATAAGCCACTGCGACCGCCACTGGCAGCGCGACGACCTGGAGCCCTACGAGTTCATGCAGGGCTTCGAGAGCGGCAGCATCGAGGAGGTGGAGTTCTCGTTCGCCACGCGGCGCCCCTATGTGCACTACCGCCTGACGCTGCCCGCCAACGGGGCCGAGTTCACGGCCTCGGGCAACTATGTGGTCGCCGTCACCTCCGAGGAGACTGGCGACACGCTGCTCACGCGGCGCTTCTGGGTGACGGAGGAGATGGTGAAGGTGCGCGGCGAGGTGACCAAGCCCTACGACGGCGGCGCCATCATGCAGCGCCAGGAGCTGGACGTGAAGGTGGAAGGCGGCAGCCGCACGACGGGCCCCTTCGTAATGAGGCTCGACCCCCGGCCGGAATACACCTCGGTGCTGGCGCAGCAGAACGGGCGCCTGGACAACCAGCGATGGCTGGAGTTCAGCGGATACGACGGCCAGATGCTGGCCTACCGATTCAGGCCGCAGAACATCTTCGACGGCGGCAACACCTACCGCTTCTTTGACTGCAGCAACCTGTATACACCCATGTACAACGTGCTGAGGGTGGAGGAATACGGCGGCGAGCTCTTCGCCATGCTGCGGCCCGAGGAGGACCGCTCGAAGAAGCACTACCTGAGCGAGAAGACACTCTTCGGCGGCATGAAAGTCAATGTGTGGGACCGCCAGAACAAGACGCTGGAGGCAGACTATGTGTGGGTGAACATCTCGCTGCCCATGGCGCAGCCCATGCTGGACCGCAGCGTGTACGTGGTGGGACAGCTGACGGACTGGAAGCTGGACTCGGCCAGCCGCATGGAATACCGGCCCGAATACAAGGCCTATACCAAGCGGCTGCTGCTGAAGCAGGGCTACTACAGCTACCTGCTGCTGGCCACGGGGCGCCAGCAGGTGGAGTCGGCCACCGAAAGGCTGGAAGGCGACCACGTGGAGACGCCCAACATGTACACCGTCTATGTCTACTATCGCGAGCCGAGCGACCGCCACGACCGCCTGGTGGCGGTGAAGCGTGTGATGGCCGCCGTGGACTACGGGTTCTGATCGGCGTCGCGCAAGCCCACGACGGCGAGAATGCGGCCGTCGGGGGAAAGCTTTACCTTTACGAAAGCCTTCTCGATACGCGAGAGGTGGAGATCTTTGAGGAAGTCGCTCACAAGGCGGCTTCCTTTCATTCCCTTGGGGCGGAAACGGTCGCCGGGGCGCCAGGGGCGCACGTCGGGAGCCGACGCGGCGGCGGGCTGCACGGTGGGCGCCAGGAGCAGCAGGCCCCGGTGGAGCTCGGCGGTGTGGGTCGACGAGAAGAAGAGACGTCCGGTGGCGGCGCTGCCGGTGCGCAGAATGTCGGCCACGGTGGAGCCGTTGAAACCGTAGGGGCGCAAGAGTTCGAAGAGGACGGTGGCGGGGGCGGCCAGGGAGTCAACCTCGCGGAGGTCGACAGAGAGGATGGCGAAGGGCAGGTCGGGCACCCGCGAGGGGTAGGGCTGCAGCAGGCGCGACCGCAGCTGGTCGAGGTGTTCACGGTAGAGCAGCCCGGCGTCGTGGAGACGCTCGATGTTGGCAGCCATGGTGGCGTCGACCGAGGGATAGAGTTCGCGCAGCAGCGGCATGAGCTGGAGACGGATGCGGTTGCGGCGGGCGTCGAGTTCGAGGTTGGTGCTGTCGTCGACATACTCCAGATGCTGCTCCGCGACATAGCGGTCGATGTCGGCCCGCGAGAAGCAGAGCAGGGGGCGTACAAGGGTGGTGCCGAGGAAAGGCGCGGAGGGGCGTATGCCTTGCAGGCCGGCGATGCCGGTGCCACGGAAGAGGTTGAGGAAGAAGGTTTCGACGGAGTCGTCGCGGTGGTGGGCTGTGGCCACGCAGGGGAACCCGTGCCGACGGCAGAGGTCGCTGAACCAGGAGTAGCGCAGATGGCGGGCGGCCTCCTCGATGCTCATGCCACGGGAGTCGGCGACGGCCCGGGTGTCGAAATCGACGGTGTGGAAAACGGCGCCTGCCGACTCGGCAAGGCGACGGACAAACTGCTGGTCGCGGTCGCAGTCGCCGGGGCGGAGATGGAAATTGCAGTGGGCCACGGCGAAGGGGATGCCGGCGCGCCGGAAGAGGTCGAGCATGGCCACGGAGTCGCGGCCGCCGCTAACAGCAAGCAACACCTCCTCCCCCACGGGGAAGAGGTGTTGCTGTTGAATGAATTCCTGAAATCGTTGCAGCATCAGCGGAGAATCATCTTGCGCATGAGGCGCTTGCCGTCGACAACAATGCCATAGAAGTAGACGCCGGAGGAGTAGGCGCTCATGTCGATAGAGACCGACTGCGGGCCGGCGGGGAAGTGACGGTCGAAGCTGTTGACCACATGGCCCATGCCGTCGATGATGAAGAAGTGGACGTCAGCATCGTTGGGCAGGGTGAAGGGGATGGTGGTGCGGCCTTCGAAGGGGTTGGGGTAGTTCTGGTCGAGGACAAGCTCGCCACGGTCGACGAAGGGCACATCCTCCAGGTAGCCGTAGACCTCGATGAGGGTAGTCTGGTTGTTGCTGGGGTTGAGGTCGTTGATGTAGGACAACTCGGCCGAGCCGACATAGGTACGATTGGGGCTCTTGGGGATGGTGCGATTGAAGACGAGGGCCTTGTCGGCGAAGGGCTGGATGGTGTAGTCGTGTTCGGGGTCGGTCGCCGAGAAGTTGGCGCTGAAGGAGGTTTCGTTGATGTTGACATCGATGTGCATGGCGCCGATGAGCAGGGGCACATTGCCATTGTTGCGGACGTGGGCAACGACCTTGCAGTTGGGCTGGGCGTTTTCGACCACCATGAGAGAAACCATCTCGATGTCGAGGTAGCGCTCCAGGAGGACCTTCGTGGTGTCGTTGCCAGAGTCGTTGTCGCCCACAGCATGGACGAAGGCGGTGACGTTGGAGTAGAGCGCCGTGCGCTGGGGCAGGACGACGTCGAAGGTGTGGTAGCCGTTTTCGAGAGCAGGCAGCGGGAACTCGCGGCCGTAGACCTCGCGCCAAATACGCGTGGTGTCGTCGTCGATGTAGAAGCCCACCTCGAAGCCGTTGGCACCGCGGGCACCGCGGTTCTCGATGACGAGGGTGACACGGACCTCGGTATGGGCAGAGGTGTCGACGATGACGCCGGCAGCGGCGATGTCGAGGATGGAGTTGACACAGTTGACGCGCTTGGTGATGGTGTCGTTGTAGACGTAGTCGTTCTGCGGGCTCTTAACGATGCCAGTGATGTTGAGGATACCCAGGGGAGCGCGGAAACGCTGGTTGAAGGTATAGTTGAAGTATTCCATGGAGGCAAGCGGATGGCCGAGGACGGACTCGATGTCCACATCTTCGTCGACACGCTCCTGGCCGTTGACGATGTAGGAGAGGGAGGCAGTGCTGATGGGGCTGCGTCCGAAGTTGCGCATGCGGATGGTCACCTTGAGGGAGTCGCCAGCGACAGCCTGGTCGAGAGGATAGATGAAGGAGTGGGCGCTGATGTCGTTGTCGAGCGGCGCAAGGTTGAAGGTCTTGGTAACGGTGTCGTTGTCGTAGAAGATGTCTTGTTCAACCTCGGTGAAGGCCGTGATCTCGAAGGTCTCGGGGAAGTCGCTGGACACAACGAAGCCCGTGGTGAGGAGGACGGTGTCGTTTCCGTTGGGAGGAATATTGCAGGGGACAGTGCACTGCTTGGGCAGGTAGGTGCCGTAGTGGATGTATCCGATGGGGACAGTGCGGAGGGTGTCGGTGCCATAGTTGTGGATGACGACCTTGGGATAGATGGTCTGGCCATAGGCAGGAGCGGTGGGTTCGACGATGTCGATGATGCCACCGTCGACAGGACGGCGTGCACGGCCAATCTGGAAGTTGTCGATGGCGCAGCCCTCGCCGAAGGCAGAATTTTCACTGGTGCCGGCGGGAGTGGTGTAGACGAAACGGAACTGGACCCGATCGGAGAAGTCGCCACGGAGACCGTTATGGTTGTTGGTGGGAGCATAGTAGTAGTTGTAGGCGGAGCCTGAAGAGGTGCCGTCGAAACATTCGTCATCCTGGTTGTTGTACCAGTGGAAGAGGGAGTCGCGCGAGGCGTTGACCCACTGGCCTTCGAAGTTGCGGAATTCGAGGCGGAGGAAGCTTCCATTGATGAGGTGGCGACGGATGCGGACGGAAATGGTGTCAGGGCCGATCTGGTGGATGTCGATGATGGGGCTGTAGAGGTAGCTCACGTTGCCGCGCTTGCCGGTGACAATACTATTGGCATGGAGGTCGGTGACCCAAGCCTTGTCGCCCGAATAGGGGGCATTGATGCGCTGCTTCTCGGGAGTGCCAAGCTCCCAGTAGTTGTGGGTATATTTGTTGTAGCCACGAGGAGCATACCACTTGTTGTCGATGTCGAAACTGTCGAAGACCGGCGGGGTGATGATGTAGAAGCGGTTGTACTGGAACTCGAGGGTGTCGTTGGCACGGTTCTCGTCGTTGGGTTCGGTGGACCAGATGCGGAGGTCGGTGACACCATAGGGGAAGACATGTTCGGGGATGGTGACGACACCGGAAGCGCCGGGAGCCAGGGTGCCTTGATAGGTGACCGTGGCCACGGAGAGGGAGTCGTCGTCCTCATGGGTGAAGGAGTAGGCGAAAACAGGCGAGGGAACAGGCGAGCCACCCTTGTTGCTGACACGGAAGATTACCTCGTGCGGGGTGTTATCCTCAACGATGTAGCTGCGGGGGGCGACAATCTGCGTGACAGCAAGGTCGGACTGCGGGGTTTCGGGGTCGACAAAGAGGAGGAAGTCAATCGTGTGTCCATCCTTGTCGGCAGCCACACCACCTGTCGGGTGGTCGCTGTCGCTGTAACCATCGTAGGAAGCAACAGTGACACGCATGCGCATGTAGCCAGGGGTGGCGGTGGCAGGGATGGTGACGAAATCGGCGTACCGCGTGCGGTCGTAGAAGACAGCGTTGCTGACGACTTCCTCGCCTGCACCAGGATCGAAGATGCCGTTGCGGTTGAAGTCGATGTAGACCCAAGCCCTCACACGGCTTGCCTGGGCGCTACCGTCGAGCGAGGTGACCTGGATGATGATGGAGTCGGAGAGGCCGCGAGTGACGTGGAGGACCGGGTATTCGGGGTCGGGGGAGTTGTAGGATGCGAGGTTGGTGTAGCCACGACCCTGCTGCGGGATGTCGAAGTCGATTTCATTAAAGGATACGCGCGTAATGTCGAAGGAGGGGCTGGACGGAGAGGTGGCAGCGTAGAGTCCTTCGGCGAGGGAGCGGAAGGTGTAGGCGGTGCGGATAGTGTCGTTGCGACGTACAGCATCGGTGGCAAGGTCGGTCCAGATTGTGAGGTTATAGTTCTGGGCGGCAGTGGGAGTGGGGATGTCGAGGAGCGTGTTGAAGGTGTAGACATAGGACTGACCAGCCGGGATGGTGGCCGGGCAGGTCTCGGTGACATTCTGGATGATGTTGTTGCCACGCTTGAGCTGGTAGGCTACCGGGACATTGGTCTGCGAGGAGGTGCCGTAGTTGGCGATGCGGACGCGGACCGTGTCATTCTCCATATAGACGCGGCTGCCAAGGGGTGCGAGCACTTCCTCGAAAGCCATGTCGTTGGGCACCAGCGGGGCCACCTGGACATGGACCTCGGAGAAGTAGCTGGGGCAGTTCTTGGTGGAGAGGCAGTTGAGATAGTAGACCGAGTCATGGAAGTACTGCGGGGTGTTGCTCCACTTGGTAGAGGCATTGTACTGGGTAGGATGGTAGAAGGGAGCGGCGGTGCTGTCGCGGTACCAACGGACGGGTCGGGTGTTGACCTGCGTGGCACGGACCTCGCCCCAGGTGCCATAGGGGAAGACGGTGTCATAGCCGACCGGAGGCTCGGGCGAATAGTAGGCGTCGATGATGGGCGACTGGCTATTGGAGGTCTTGCTGGTGGAGTCGTTGGTCTGGGTGATGTCGAGGTTGTAGTTGACCCAACCCATGAGGCGGAACTTGATGTCCTGCGACTCGCCGGTGGGATAGAAGTTGGCGGGGGCGGAGAAGTCGATGGTCTGGCTCTGACCTATAAGCAGCGGAGTGGTGAGGGTTGTGTTTTGCTCGACAGTGTCGGGCATGGTGGGGATGCTGGTGATGCTGGCAGGAGAGGTAATCTCGGGGTGGTAACCAATCTTAAATGTGGTTCCGGCAGGCATGTCTTTGAATCCCTCATTCTTGACGGTGATTTTCACCGTGGTGTTCTGCATGGAGCAGCCGGTGTGGTCGGTGGACATGCGGGTGGCGGCAAGATTGAAGGCCGGAGCCATGAAGAAGTTGGAGACGCGGTCGTTGTCGGCGAGCGAACTGTCGGAAGGCAGAATCACAACCACATGAACGATGCTGGTATCCGTGATGCCAAGGATGGTGCTCATGACGACGGAGTCGATTTTCGACTCGCCAGGAGCGAAGGAGCCAATGCTACGGTTGGGAGTACGTGTGTCGGTTTCGAAACCTTCGATGTAGGCGTACCACTGGACATTGCTCTCTGGAGCCAGACCGTTGTTGTAGAACTGGGCTTTGACGAGCACCGGGTCGCCTTCGATATGCGGCGGCATATTGTTGGGCGAACTGAAGCTGAGGTTGGCAGGCCAGACAGGTTCGATGATGCGGACGACAGCCATGTCGTGGGTGACAACATCCATCTCGTGGGCGCCGATGGTAGGACCGGGGACCTGCTTACGGGTGAGGCCGTCGATGTCGTCGGGCACATCGGTATTGTATTGGCCGATGCCGGCAAGGTTGGTCATCACCAAGTGGAGGTCGTTGTCGGAGAGGAAGTACGGCTCATCGAAGACAGAGTTGGCATCGTCGTTACTAGCGGCCTGGAGGGCCACAAGGTCGCCGATGGTGTTGGTCTGTTTCCACGCGAAGGGACGGGTACTGACGGTGTAGTAGTCGTTGTAGTTGGAGAGGGTGACGGTGTTGAGCTCGGAGACATAGTAAGCGTAACCCTTGCTGAAGTTGGAGAAGATGTTGTTCATCACATGGATGTTCGACACCGTGGCACCAGTGAAGAAGGAATAGGAGGCATCGGAGAACTGGGCCGAAGCATAGGGGCCGCAGTAAACGCGTACGGTGTTGAAGTAGACATTGATGTTGCTGGAGGAGCTGTCGATCCAAATGCCGGAGGGTTTGGCAGGCGTGAGGCCTGCGGTACCGGTACCGGAGCAGCTGACCATGTTGTTGGCAATGAGGCCGGGATTGCTGGAAACGCAGTTGATGTTCTCAAACTGGATACCGCGCTTGCCGCCGCTCTTGTCGTCAATAAGGACAACATAGTTCTTCTGGACCGAAATGGTACCAGCAGCCTGGGCCAGGTAGATACCCGTCAGACCACGGCCGGCGATGGTAACGCCAGAGCGGATGTTGTTGGAGTTGACAACGAAGTTGGTGATACCACGGACATTGATGCCCTGCGACAAGAAGTTCTTGAAGGTGTTGTTGGTGAGGGTGAAGTTGGAGTAGTTGCCCAACGCGCCGGCGGTGCGGAAGGAGTAGTAGCCGCTGTCGATGGTGTTGTTGACGAAGTTGAGGTTGGATACCTCGTCGAGGAGTACCACGGCCGAGGCGTTGACATTGTTGACGGTGCCCTTCACACGGACGGTGAGGCTGTCGATGGTGAGGTCGCCACCCTTCTGGATTACCAAAGCGTTGGCGTAGTTGCCAGTGGCCGGACGAGCTTCGATGCGGAAGCGCGAGAGGGTGACGTTGGTGGTACTGTCGAGCAGTAGGACATAGTTGTCGTTCTGTGTGGGAGCGGCGGTGAGCAACACGTTGTCGCCGGTGCCGATGAAACTGATGGTGTTGGTCGACGACGAACCGGGAATGTTGTTGAGCACCACCTGTTCGGTGTAAGTGCCGGGCTGGACATTGAAACGTACCGGACCTTCGATACCCACAACATTGAGGGTGTCGATGGCTTCGCCGAAGGAACGGTAGTCGCCACCGGTGAGGGCGATGGTGTAGTCGCCACTGCAGAAGCTCACCATGAAGGAGCGCTCGATGGTGTCGTTGGACGTGATGTCGTCACCGCTGGCGGCGACAATGACACGCAGGTGGTGACGGCCAGGATTCATGTGGCGATTGAGAAGCATGACGTTCTCCGTGGCACCCGCAGCGATGGTGGTGCTGACGGTGAGGCTGTCGACGGCCAGCGTGTCGAAGTAGTAGTACAGCTTCGTGCCGGTAGCATCAGAGGCGCCTTGGTTGCGAACGTTGACATAGATAGGAATATTGTTGCAGGAGTTGTAGTCGATGGTGTCCACACCGTTGGGCCACAGCACAGCCATGTCGACAGCGGGGATGTTGACCATCTGCACCGTGTAGGGGGTGATGGGGCTGGAGCAGCCAAAGGAGGTGGCGTTGAAACGGATGTTGGGTCGGTTGTTGCCACGAGTACCGGCACCGACATATTCAGCCGTGGAGGGCGACAGGGCGCTGCTGCTGTTCTTGACAAGGGTGGTGTTGGTCTTGGCAGTGTAGGCCGATTTGGCTCCCGAGGTTGCCGTGGCAATGTAGTGGACAATCTGCACCACAATGCTCGACTGGCCGTCCCAGTAATAGGCATTGTCAAGCTGGTGCGTGACCCATGTGTTGGCGTCAGACTGGCTGATGACAAGCGGAGCGCGATTGTAGACCGGTGTGGTGGGCAGCCATGCCGTTGTGGAAGCAAAGACTGTGTCGGCCGTAGAGCCCATGGAGATGGTGTACTCGTCAAAGGAGAAGAAGTTCGTATTGTTGCCCACAATGGAGCGGAAGTCGAAAGCTATGGAATCAATATAACCAGGCTGCAAACCGGCTGCGGCAAGCTCGCTGGCGGAGTAGATGTACTGCTGCTTGGCATACTTGGTGCCGGGCTGATAGGGAGCCGGCACAGCGGTGTTGCCGTTGGTGGTGGTGGCAGCAGGATTGCCTATGGTACCCTCGTTGGGCACGGTAACCATGTAGCTTACACCACGGGTGCCAGGCACATAGAGTATCTCAGAAATGCTGGTGTAGCCAGTGTCGACGGCATTGCCCTCATAGTCGTACCACACCGGGATGACTCCGTTGACAACGGGGAGGCTGATGGTGTCGGAAGTGGCATAGGAAACCGTGCGGGCGGGAATGGCGGCGGGAGCGGCAGGAGTGTAGAGCGCGAGCACGGAAGCATAGTTCGTGTCGTTGTAGTGCACGGCATCGCCGGCAACGGCATTGGCCCACATCTTGACGGTGATGGTGGTGTCGTGGTCGAAGGCGAAGTTGAGCGGAGTGGCGAAGGTGTAGGTCAACACACCGTTGGCAGCCAACTGCTGGCCGACGACCTCGCTCACAGTGTCAATACCATTGGTATAGTTGAGCACCAGGCCTGTGACGGGCTGGATACCATAGTTGCGAACAACCACGGAGACATTCTCCATTCCCATGCCGCAGTCGCTGGCGGGAAGTATCGGCGTGCCAAGGTCGATATCGGCCGTCGGAGGGGCCGTCAGTTTCACTTTGTAACTGGCAAAGTAGCCCTCGCAACCATTCTCCGTATAGCGAATCCATGACGGCTTGATGGTGTTGATGAACATCGGCAAAGCGTTGGTGGCAATCTGCCAGTCGGCGGCATTGCCGTTGAAGGCATTGCGGATGATACCGGCGGCGGTATTGTACGAGGTAAGGTTCACACCCGTGCCGTTCCACACGTAGGACGGCACTCCGATGTTGGCCCACGTGACCGGCTGCGTGGAGGCATCGCCGATGGCATTCAGGGCCACAGCGTCCTCGATGACACCGCCACGGCGGTAGACGATAGCCACCTTGGAGTTGTAACTGATGGTGGTCGACGACAGCGGAGCTCCGGTGTGGATGGTCAAGGCAGGATTGGCGGAGTTGCCCGTGGCGCACTGCACCACCAGCGACTGGCCGGGCTCGATGTACACGCTGTCGGTGAAGACATAAACCTTATTGTTGAGACTCGAGGTGGGCGAGATGGTCTGGATGGTGTCGCCAAAGAGGTTGGCGCGGGCATCGCCGACATTGGTCAGCTGGATGACCGTCTTGCGTCCGCTGCTTATCCAGTAGGGCATCGAGGGAGTAAGACCGACGGCGCTGTTGCTGTGGTTGAACTCAACCTGCGTTATACGCACTATGGGCTTGGCGCGGCGCTGACGGAAGTAGAAGGTGGTGTCCATTCGGATGGTGTCGGTGGTCAGCGTGGGTCCCACATAGAAGGGGGCCGCGTCGGTGGTGTCGCGATACCAATAGATTTCCGACCTGCGCAGCGGGGCGTTGCTGTCGTTGCCGTACACCTGCCAGGAGTTCACACCCGCCGTCGGCGTGATGGTGGCCGGCGTGGCATAGGCAATCAGCACACTGTCGTTGCCGGGTTTGGCCGGACGGTACTTGCTCACCACCTGGAACTCGTTGGTGTCGTTGGTCTGGTTGGGGTCGTTGGCAAAGGCGGTCCACACTTTGATGGTATAGGTGCGGTCGCTCGTGGCATAGGAAGGCAGCGAGAGGGTGGCGGTGGTGCTGATGGTCACCGTGTCCTCGGCGGGAATGGGGTCGGTGATGGCAACGGACACCGGGGTACCGTCGTCCTTTCTATAGAACAGCGTCAGGCCGCTGCCGTTATAGACGTTGACGCCGCTGTTGCGGATGCGCACCCGCAGCGGCACATTGGCAGGCATGTAGCAGGTCGCCTCGACGGGGCTCACCAGGGCTTCGGGCTCGAAGTCGTAGCCCAGCGAGACAAACTCGAATGCACCGGGGCAGGTGGCCGTGGTGCTACGCACACTGTCGAACATGTCGGTCGGCACACTGGCAATGGGAATACCCACACCCTTCACCAGACGGTTGTACGTGCGCAGGTCGACTAGCGAACCGTTGAGGAAGTTGGGGTTGGCAACGATGGAGTTGGTGTCCGAAGGCTCGGCCATCACCCAGGCCGCGAGGTCGACGCAGCCGGCACCGGCTCGGCGGTTGAGGATGGAACCCAGCGAGTAGTACACGTTGTGGCCAACGGTGTTGCTGGTGTTGGTGCCGGGAGCGTAGTTGAGGGCGTAGTTGTTGTTGTCGAGCGTGACAACGACGTTGTTCACAAAGCGGCTGTTCTGAAGCGTGCCGCCGCCGAAGGCCACAGCAGGGCTGTTGTTGCGCGAGCTGGCAGTCATCTTCACCGAGTTGTAGATAACGTCGGTGTAGTTGGCGGTAATGACGTTGAGGGGCGTACGCATCAGGTTGGCCGAACCGTCGTCGTTGCAGACAATCATGTTGTTGGCCACCAGCAGAGGCGTGGCCGCGGTGCCGCTGACGCTGTTCAGCGCTATGCCGCCGCCGCCGTGCGAGGTGTAGATCTTGTTGCAGGTAACGGCGGTCGTGCCGTTGCACTCGTTGAGCAGCAGCACACCCATCGAGTTGCTCAGCACATCGTACATCTCGTTGCGATAGATGGTAACGTTGCTCTGGTTGTTGGCATTGATGGCGTAGTCGTACTGGTTGCGGAACAGACTGTTCTGCACCGTGTTGTTGAGCGAGCGGATGTCGGGGGCCTGGCCCTTGATTTCGACACCCGTCTTGCCACCCTCGAAGGTGCAGCCGTCAATCAGCACGTTGTCGGCATAGCCCGTGTTGATCAACGTATTGATACGCATGCTCGCCGAGGGGTTGGCAAGGCTGTCGATGAACGAGCAGCCCTCGAAGCGGCAGTTGGTGCTGGAAATGCCCATGGTGACCATGTCGTTCAGCGGCATGCCACGGCGGACGAAGTTGATGTTGCGGAACCTGACGTTGGCGGCCGCCTCGAGGTTGACCAGCGAGGTGGCAATCGGTTGGTAGGCACCGTTCTCGTCCACATATCTGTTGTTGGCGTCGGAAGAGAAGACCGTCACGCGGCCGCTGCCAGCCGGCTCGAACACCACGTAGGCGTTGGCCGTGGCACCTGTGAAGGCAGGCACCGTGAAGGGGTTGTAGTTGCCGGGGGCCAGCTTCACCACCAGGCTGTCGCCGATGCCGCAGCGGCTCAGGGCGTAGAGGAACTCCTCGATGGTGTTGAAGTCGGGATTGGCGCCGCCGATGTTGCGCACACCGCTCATCGCGCCGTCGCAGACGATGAACTGCGAGAAGGCCGTGTCGTTGTAGGGCTCGTGGTCGCGCTCCACATGGCCGGCACCCACGGTCAGCGTGTCCTCCACCCAGACCCTCAGGGTGTGGTAGCCGGCGGGAATATTGATGTTGTTCGCGATGGTGACATGGGTTGTGGCACCGGCGGCCAGGTTGCCCGTCCAGTCGTAGTAGCCGGTCTGGCTGTCGTCGATGCTGTAGCTGATGCGCACTCCCGTGGCGGGCAGCGCGCCGAAGTTCTTAAGATTCACCGTCAGGCTGCCGGGACGCACGGTCATCGGCGTCTCGTAGCTGGGCGACACCAGCTCACTGATGCCCATGTCGTAGAGCAACGGCAGGTTGGCACGCTGCGTGAACACAAAGGCAGGGCGCACGCTGGTAATCATGTCCGCCACGTCGAGAGAGGTGGTATTGAAGGCATCGAGGCCGTAGAACGACGCACCTCCCGTGGCAAGGTAGATACTCCGTTTGCGGGCCACCGTGGGAATCATGCGCACTGGCGAGGCAGTGACCTCCTGGTTGTTGTCGTAGACAATCTCCATGATAATATCCTTGCCGGCATAGTAGAAGGTGTCCTCAAACTGCACCGTCTGCGTCGTGCCCGCATTGGCCTCGGTGATGGTGAAGGCATTGTCGTACACGGCGTGCATGTACGACGACGTGAAGGGGTACATACCGACAATGGAGGTGTCCACGGCATAGCTGGTGGGCGCATTCTTCAACCTGATTTGCATGCGCGGACGGGTCACGGTGTTGGTATGTGCGGCGAAGGTCATCGTCATGGCCGTCATCTGTCCGGGCCCGTAGCCGGCCGAGGCCAGGAGGTTCGAGTCGTAGACCCACTCGCTGCGGCCGTCGGCGTCGGAATAGAAGGGGAAAAACGTGTTGCCCGAATTGTTGGCGCCGGTAAACTGCGGCGTCGGCGTGCCGGGCTGCTCCACACCGCGTATGCAGCGGTATTCGAGCCACGAATTGGCCGACGACGGGAAGGTGACCATATTGGAGTTGGACGTGGCGTCGCGCGCCACGCAGTAGAAGCCCATCAGCGTGTCATAGCCGAAGAAGGGAATATTGGCCGTGTAGCGGTTGGTATCGCTGGCCATCTGCGTCATCGGCAAGCGGTGGGGCGTGGGGTCGCTGCCCACACGGTAGAAGAGGTACACCGAGTCATGGTTGATGCCCTGCGACACAGTGGTGCGCGGCTCGATGACAATGTTGGCACCGCGGCTGCTCGGATGATACATGCCGTCGGGGTACTTGACCATCTTGATGGTGGGCTTCACCATGGGGCTCGGACTCGCCGTCACCCTCAGGTTGTCGATAATCCACTTGCCCGTGGCGGCACCGGAAGTGGTCTTCTGCCTCACCACCAGCTTCAGCATCAGCCTCCTCTCGCTCTGGGCAATGGAAGTGGTCATCACATTGTTCAAATCGAAACGCTCGCTCTTCCACAGGTCGTTCGACAGCGGATTCTCCAGCCACTCGTTGTACGAGTTGATGGAGAACGAGCTCATCTGCGCGAAGCTGCCCGAATAAGAACCCGTCTTGTTGTAGTGCGTGTTGGTAATCTGGTGCCACGAGGACTCGTTCGTACGCTTGTAGTACAGACGGCACATGTTCACGTCCGGGTTCGGATTGGTGGGCACCGTGTTGATGTGGTCGAACTCCAGGCTGATGTAGCGCAACGTCGTGTTCGTCGTGAAGTCGATCTCGTTGAGCTCAAGCGTGATGTCCCCCGTGGTCGTCTGGTCCAACTGCAACGCCGAGTTGCCACTCCTGTGGTACTGGCTGGTGACAGTGCCTGCTCCAGAATACGCTGGCGTCTCGCCGGCCTCGAAGCCCTGGTAATACATTTCCGTTATCTGCGCCCTCGACACGAGCCCGCAGAACAGAAAAATGACACTCGGTAGTAAGAATCTGAGTTTCATAATTTATAATTTTATTTTTTTATTTCTCAACAATTTACACGTTTCTATACTCCCTGCCCAACCCGTTTCGGACGGGCAGAATTCAAACGCAAATATACGCACTTTTTTTTATATACACGAAAATATTTTATTAAAAATACAAAAAATCCCCTATCCGACGTCTTTCCCCAACCAATACAACGCAAAACGAAGGGCCGAAAATCATACCCCTCGAAAAAAAACGCCATCCCTCCCCCACCCCCACCCAAGAGGCACATAATTCGGCCCTTCTCATATAGTTCCTATATACTTCTCATATACTTCTTGTATCACCTATATAAGAAGTATATGAGAACTATATGAGAACGATATAAGAACGATATAAATACAATATAAGAAATGCCGAA
>DFIZ01000054.1 GCA_002372855.1 Bacteroidales bacterium UBA3684 | reverse complement strand
AGAGGTACATAATTCGGCATTTCTTATATCGTTCTTATATCGTTCTCATATACTTCTCATATACTTCTTATATAGGTGATATAAGAAGTATATGAGAAGTATATAGGAACTATATGAGAAGGGCCGAATTTGACCCCTCACTGGAGGAGTTAAAAGTTATGAGTTAAGAGTTAAGAGTTATGAGTGGGGAGTGGGGAGTGATGAGTGATGAGTTATGAGTGGGGAGTGATGAGTGGGGAGTGATGAAAAAAAAATTTGGTCATGTGGAAGGAGTTTTGTATTTTTGCATTTTAATGTGGTAGAGTCGTAGAGTGGTAGAGTCGTAGAGTTACAGAGTATTAAAGCGACAATAAAAAAAATAAACAGATACAGAATGAAAAAGATAGTACTCTTGTCTTTGATGGCGCTGGTTGCGGTGCCGGTGTTGGGTCAGACGGGCGAGCGGTTGTTGAACCGCCGATACCAGAACGAGATCCGGGATTCGCTGACGGAGGTGATGGTGAAGAGGCAGCGCGACATGCAGCGTTTCGCGGAGCAGACGCTGTCGGGGCTGCCGAACGAGGAGAAACTGTACGACGAGAGTTTCATCTCGGTTGTTGCGGACCTGATTGACACGTTCTACGAGGACGGCCGGATGCGGCTGGACCTGGTGTACCGGCTGAACTACAATTGCAAGCATATCGAGGGCTACACGGACGATTACCCGCTGGGGACGTACGATGTGGATTCGTCGAATTCGTGCCGTGCGATCTGCCGTTTGACGCAGACGTTCCTGCAGCATACGCTGGCGGATGTGATGGAGCCGGGCAAGGAGGTGGAGATTACGATTTCGTCGTCGGCGGACGGGACGGAGTTTGCGGGCAGGATTGAGTACGACGGCCGCTACGGCGACTTCCGCTACTGCCCTGTGGTGTTCAACGGGGAGCGGCTTCGCATTTCGGTGGACCGGACGACGGGCATTACGAACAATTGCCAGCTTGCGTACCTGCGCGCACAGAGCGTCCGCGCGTTCCTGGAGGCCAACGTTGCCGCCCTGCGGGGGACGAACAATAGCTACCGCTATGTGACACAGTCGTTCAAGGATTCTGTCAATACGCACTACTACCGCCGCTCGAGTATCGAGATCAGGGTGAACGATGTGTTCCGCGAGACGGTGGAGCGAATGCAGAGGCAGAGGATGCAGGACGACTATGTGGATTTCAATATTCCGGTGACGACGCATCGCAGTCCGAACACTTATGTGCTGATTATCGCCAACGAGCATTACGATGCGGCGCTGATTCCGGATGTGCCGTATGCGAGGAACGACGGAGAGAAGGTGCGCCAGTATTTCGTCAGTGCGCTGGGTGTGCCGGAGCGCCAGGTGAAGCTGCTGTCCGACGCGACGAGGGCTGACATTGAGCAGGAGGGCTTGCACTGGCTGCAGGACCTGGCGCAGGCCGTTGCGGGCAAGGGCGGCGAGCAGGCGGTGCCGACGGCGGAGTTTATCGTCTACTATGCGGGGCACGGGTTCACGGACCTCGACGGCGCGGCCTACCTGCTGCCAAACGGCATCAGGACGGAGGAGATCGACGCGCTGCAGCCGGGAGGTGGCGGATGCAAGCTCTTTGGATGCAAGAAGAAGAAGGATGCGGCCGACACGGTCGACTACGACATCGTGCTGAGCAAGAAGGAGACGCGGAGGCTGGCGGAGCAGTGCCTGTCGATTGACGCGCTATGCAATGCCCTGAACAGCAAGAGTTACCCGGTGAAGAACCTGACGGTGGTGATCGACGCCTCGTTCGACGGCAAGGGTCGCGACGGGAAGCCGATGGTGCGCGCGGAGCGCAAGAAAGACGACAAGAAGAAACGCCGCAAGGCGTCGCTGCGCAGCGACGCGGTGGTGCTTCTGGCGGCGGAGTATGACAAGACGGCTTTCGCTTTCGACCGCTTCGAGCACGGTTTTCTGACTTATTTCCTGCTGAAGGAGATGAAGGACCACAAGGACCATATTTTCCAGCTGGACTACCAGGATATTTACGAGGAGGTGGCGCGCCGCCTGAACAAGGAGAGCGCGCTGCAGAACAAGTGGCAGGAGGTGAGCGGTATTGCCGGCGGAAGGTACAAGGACGGGTGGCAGAGGATGAAAATTGAAAATTGAAGGTGCGCACCGTGAACGGTGCGCCACTGGACGAAGGGTTTGAACATTGAAAATTGAAATTTTTGAATCAACAATAAAAAAAATACTTTAGAAAAATGGATAAACTGATTATCACTGCCGCTATCTGCGGCGCAGAAGTCACGAAAGAACAGAACCCGAATGTGCCCTACACGGTAGAGGAGATTGTGCGCGAGGCGAAGAGCGCCGTGGACGCCGGCGCAGCGATTGTGCACCTGCATGTGCGCGAGGACGACGGTACCCCCACGCAGAACCACAAGCGTTTCCAGGAGTGCACCGAGGCCATCCTGAAGGAGTGCCCGAACGTGATCCTGATTCCCAGCACCGGCGGTGCCGTTGGCATGACCCCGGACGAGCGTCTGGACAGCACGAACACGACGCCCATTCCGGAGATGGCCACGCTGGACTGCGGCACGTGCAACTTCGGCGACGACATCTTCGACAACACGATGCCGACGATGCGCGCCTTCGGCAAGAGAATGATTGAGAAGGGCATCAAACCGGAGTACGAGTGCTTCGAGATGGGCCACCTGGAGACCATCGTGCACATGGCCAAAAAGGGCCAGGTGCCCAGCGCCTTCGGCGTGAACGGTCCCGACGGCAATCCGCTGCCGCTGGTGCCGATGCAGTTCAACTTTGTGCTGGGCGTGCTGGGTTGCGCCAGCGCCACGGTGGACAACCTGGTGTGGATGGTGAAGAACATCCCGATGGGCAGCACGTGGACGGCCACGGGCATCGGCCGCAACGCCTTCACCCTGGCCGCCCCCGCCATCGTCATGGGTGGCAATGTGCGCGTAGGTTTCGAGGACAACCTGTACCTGGAGCGCGGCGTGCTGGCCAAGAGCAACGGCGAACTGGTGGACAAGGTGGTCCGCATGGCCAAGATGCTGGGCCGCCCCATTGCCACCAGCGACGAGGCCCGCGAGATTCTGAGCCTGAAGAAAAGAAACTAAAAAGCTTTAAGGTATAAGCTTTAAGGTAAGAGTTAATCGGGATACATGAAGAAGCCACTGGTTTTGCTGGCGTCGGCGTTTGTTGCCTTTGGTGCAATGGCCCAGAGCCATCAGATGAGCGACGAGGAGTTGCAGCGCAGTTACCGCCAGACGGTGCACACGCGCGACTTCTCGAAGCATCACCTGGAAAGCAATATTCCGCTGAGAAGCATGGCTTCCTCCACCAAGGGGAACGCCGTGAAGAGCCTGCCTGAGGACCGTGTGTGGTTCCCCGGAGAATGGGAAGAGGTGAAGGCGATATGCGTCACCCCGTACTACAACTACCATGTGCCGGGCCACGAGGACAACAAGTCGTGGAAGGCGGAGCCGCTGGTGAGCGGTTATGCGACCTACCGGCAGTATACGATAGCGGGATGGCAGGAGCGAGGGATAGGCCCCTACAGCTCGATGATGGACACGACGTCGTCCTTCGGCCGTGTGTTCTTCTACGTGATGGACGGCATCCAGATGGGAGGCGCAGAGGCGTGGGTGCATGTGGAGAATGCCGCCGACACGGCGAAGGTAATCCGCACGCTGACCCGATTGAACCTGCGGCACGAGAAGGTGCGGTTCATCATCGGCCCGGGCAACTCGATCTGGTACCGCGACTGCGGCCCGATAGCCTTCTACTATGGCGACCAGGACAGCATCGGCATGCTGGACTTCACGTACTACCCCGACCGAGCGCTGGACGACTCGCTTCCGTCGCTGATTCACTGGCAGATGGGTATTCCGAACTACCAGACCGACATTGAGTGGGAAGGCGGCAACTGCCTCGTCGACGGTGCCGGCATGGTTTTCTCCTCCGATGCCATCTACAGCAGCAACTCCGACCGCTACGGCCAGATTACTTGGGATGGACAGGACATCAACAGCCTCGCCTACAAGCAGGTGGATCCCCTCTCGAGCGCCCAGGTGCGTCAAGCGCTGCACGACCTCCTCGGCCAGCGCGCTACCCACATCCTGCCCGCTTACGAGTATGACGGCGGCACGGGCCATGTGGACCTCTACGCCGACGCGTGGGACGAGAACGGTTTCGTCTTCTCCGTGATGCCCACCATTTATTCCTCCTGGAGCGACTACACTACAGGACAGAAGAACATCGACAGTCTCTGCTCGTACAAGAGCGTGTTCGACCGCGACTACTACACGATGGCCACGCTGCCGTTCCCGTCGATGGACAACGGTGGCAACTTCCCCAGCCAGCAGCTGTACGACCGGCTGTACTCGCGTACCTACTCGAACCACACCTTCGTGAACAACGTCATCCTGCAACCCTGCTTCTCGAGAGTGGTGAACGGAGAGCCTACGGCCGAATGGGACCGCGAGAACCTTGCCAAGGTGGCTGCCGCCTATCCCGGCTACACCATCTATCCGATCGACGTGCGTGAGTTCGACGGCAGAGGCGGCGCCATCCACTGCGTCACCAAGCAGATTCCCGCCGACAACCCCATCCGCATCCTGCACAAGAACCTGCACGACACGCTGGCCATCGGCGAGATGACGCAGATTCCCGTCAGCGCCATCATCACCAACAAGAGCGGCATCGCCAGTGCCCAGGTGAAGTGGCGCGAGGTGGGCAGCGAGGGGTGGAACACCGTGGAGCTGAACGCCAACGGCAACCGTTTCTATGGCCAGATGCCCCGTGTGATGACCGCCGTGCCTCAGCACAGTGTGGAGTACTACATCAGCGCCACCAGCAACAACGGCAAAACCATCACCAAGCCGATGACCGCCAACCAGGGTGGCTACTACACCTTCACCTACACCGACGGCGGCACCATCGACAGCACGATGTTCGACTTCGACACCACGGCCATGGACATGGAGGACATCACCTTCGTCTTCTCCACCACTTGGGCCACCGAGGACGAGAGCGAGCAACGCCCGCTTGCCGGCATCGAGAATGTGGAGATGGAAGGCAACTTCGGCCAGTTCTATCCCAACCCTGCCACCGACGAGGCTAAAATGGCCATCGACCTGGGCAACGGCGCCAACTACAGCGTCAGCATCATCGACCAGAGCGGTCGCACCATCCACACCAGCAGCCTGATGGCCGCCGGCCACATCGAGTACACCATCAACGCAGGCCGCTTGGCTACGGGAGTGTACAACGTGGTCTTCAGCAGCAAGGATGCCCGCGTGGTGAGACGCTTAATCGTGAAGTAAGGAGCGGTAGAGCGCAAGCATATCCTGCGACACCTTTTCAGGGGCGAACTTCAAACGTTGGGTTCGCCCCTTTTCTATTTGGCTGTTGCGGAAAGCGGGGTCGGAAAGCAGCCGGGAGAGATGCGCGGCGAGGGTGCGGTAGTCGTCGGGGGCGGCATAGAGGGCCGCCTCGCCTCCGGCCTCGGGCATGGAGGAGACATTGGAGGTCACCACAGGGCAGTCGCAGCAGAGGCTCTCCAACACAGGGATACCGAAGCCCTCGAAGACCGACATATAGACGCTGGCCACAGCGCCACGATAGAGCGCGGGGAAATCGGAGAAAGCGGCATTCTGGAGGAAAATCAACCTATGGTCCACACCCAGTTCCTTGGCCACGCGGCGCACCTGCTGGGGGTAGTGGCCCCGGGGGCGTCCGACAACAACCAGGCATACATCCTCGGGCAGAAGCGCTAGGGCGCGTACCGCAGCCACCTGGTTCTTGCGCTCCTCGACGGTGCCGACGGCAATGATGTAGCGCTCCGGGAGCTGAACGGCAGAGTGGCTGGGAGGCAGAGTGGCCGAGGGAGGATTCCAGAAGATGGGGTCGCAGCTTTGGTAAACGACGCGGATTTTCTCCTCCGGCACATGCATCATATCCATCAGGTCGCATTTGGTCTGCTCGCTGATGGCAATCACGATGTCTGCCACACGGCATGCATGGCGCATCTTCAGACGGTGGATAATTCGGTCGGCAGGCTTGAAAAACTCCGGATATCGACGGACGATGAGGTCGTGCATGGTGACAACTTTTTTCACCCCGTTTCCGAGGAAGAAAGGCAACTCATGGCTCAGACCATGATAGATATCAACCCCCTCCCGACGGGCACACAGGCCCGACCAGACACTTCGCCAAAGGCCTCCGGCCATTGCCCACAGCCCCCTCGGCTGCCGGACTTCAACCTCCTGTATATCGTCGAAATAGTGGGTGTGACGGCCCTTCGTCGTGGGGGTGAAAAGCAAACTTTTCACCATTCCATGCCCTTCCCGGCACACGCCGCCAATCACCATGCGACTGTAATTTCCCAGGCCACTATTGTTGCGGAATGCCCGCTTTGCGTCATATCCTATGATCATCCTATTCAAATTAAATTGCAAAAGTACGATTTTTTTTTGTACTTTTGCAAAAAATTTTGTGCAACATGGGAAAAAGGAAACTGTTGGTGGACCTGAGCATACTGCGCCACCCGATGTGCGGGCTGGGGCAGATAGCGCTGAACTACGGACGCTGGTTCGGAGAACATGCCGCAGAACTCAGCGAGGCACTGGACATCACCCTCTTGGTACCCAAAAAATACGAGGGTGCCTTCGGTCGCGACGTACACTACCTGCGACGGACCAGTCTGCGCCATCTGGTGCCAATGACCATGCCGCGATTCGACATTTGGCATGCCATCAGTCCCAACACCCTTTTTCGCCCCGCCTGGCCCGGAACACGCGTCATACTGACCATCCACGATGTAAACTTCGTCCACGAAAAAAAGCCCGAGAAGCAATCCAAATACTGCAAAAAAATGCAGCGCTGGTGCAACAGGGCCGACGAACTTGCATTCATTTCCCATTTTGTACAGGAGGACGCCGGCCGGGTACTCAACTTCGAAGGCAAGCCCCAGCAGGTCATCTACAACGGCGTCGAGGACCTGACCAAAGGCAGTCAGCACCGCCCCGCCGCCGTCGAGCCGCTGGGCGACGGACACTTCTTCCTCTCTCTCGGCGAGGTGAAGGAAAAGAAAAACCTCCACACCCTCCTGCCACTCATGGAACGCATGCAAGACTACCACCTGGTGATAGCCGGAAACGACAAAACCGAATACGCCCAACACCTTAGGAGCATCGCAAAATCAAAAAACATACACATCATCGGAACAGTGAACGACGACGAACGACGCTGGCTCTATGCCCACTGCGACGCCCTCCTTTTCCCCTCGACGGCCGAAGGCTTTGGCCTCCCCGTCATCGAAGCCATGCAATGGGGACTCCCCGTCTTCTGCTCCAACAAAACATCCCTGCCCGAAATCGGCTCCACCCACGCACACTACTTCACCTCCGATGACCCCCAAGCCATGGAAACCCTCGTGCGCGAAGGCCTGGCGGCACACAACACACAAAAAGCCACAGAAGAAAAAAACTACGCGGCCACCTTCAACTACGAAAAACACATGCGCCAATACCTGGCACTCTACCTGAAATAAAGCGTCAGTCTACAAGCTTTTGATACAGCTGATAGTACTGATCCAACACCCGCTCCGAAACCTCGAACGGATTTTTCTCCCCTATCACCACGATGCGCTTCTCGTCCACCTCGGCCTCAAGCAGTTGCTGCTTCACCTCCTCGCTCACAGCCACAATCACATCCGCCGCTCGCCACGCATACCGCATACGGCGCCTCCACAGCAGACTGTCCATCATCGACGTCTGGTGATGCGCATCCACACCGAAACACGTAACCACCGTCTTCACCGAACGTCCGATGCCATACGGCAACTCCTCGTTCAAACCGTGGAACACCTTCACCTTCTCGCTCGTCAGCCAGCCGTTCAACCGGTAACGCATCCATGCCGCAGGAAACAACTTCGAACTCCCCTCCGGAACAAAAGTGCTCACATTCGCATAACTCGTATAATAAGTCTTATATGCACTCTTGATTCGCGTCGAAAACAGCAACGCCCTGTAATCGGCCACACGTCGGCTCGCAAGCCCCTCTATCAGAGCACGGCTCCACTCGCCCAGTTCGTCCGCATTGCGGAACACATTGTTAGCATCGTATCCAACCAGCATAATCCTGTATCTATGGTGGGTTCAAAAAATTTTTGCAAAAATACAAAAAAAATACGTATCTTTGCAAAAAAAATACAAATAAAAGTAATTTGCAATAAATTGACCTGCGTAGCATTCGCACAATTAGAACCATTCGCCGTCAAAAAAACAACCCCCGTTATGCCGAAAATAGACCCCCACACCCCACCGTTCTATGCCAGTCTCCCCCTTGCCGGGAAACAAAAACTATACGAAAACGCCGCCGCACTCATCTCCGACAACAAACGCCAACTCTTCGACCGCCTCGCGACCCTTCGCACACGCCATATCGCCGTCGCCCTCGAGGACGTCTACCAGTCCCACAACGCCGCCGCTGTCCTCCGCTCCTGCGACTGCTTCGGCGTCCAAGACGTCCACGTCGTCGAGGCCAACAACCCCTTCAACCCCGCCGGCGACGTCGCCGTAGGCTCCTCCAAGTGGGTCGACTACTACTCCTACCCCGACACCCCCTCCGCCTACGCCCGCCTACGCTCCCTTGGCTATCGCATCGTCGCCACCACGCCCCACAACGACGACACCCTCATCAACGACCTCGACATCTCCTCCCCCACCGTCCTCGTCTTCGGCACCGAACTCACCGGACTCTCCCCCCAAGCCATCGACCTCGCCGACGCCTACGTCAAAATACCCATGTTCGGATTCACCGAATCCTTCAACATCTCCGTCTCCGCCGCCCTCTCCCTCTTCGCCCTCACCTCTCGCCTCCGCTCCAGCAACGACATCCACTGGCAACTCTCCGACCAAGAAATCCTCGACCTCAAACTCCACTGGTGCACCCAGGCCATCCGCGACGGCGAACAAGTCCTCACCCAACTCGCCCAGCACATCTAAAGTTCACACAGATATCACAGACATCACAGATTCGAGTAATTCGCCCCCCATTGACCCGCGTAGCATTCGAAAAATTAGAACAATTCGCCGTTAAAAAAAGAACTTTTCGCCGTTAAATCAAAAAAAATCGTATATTTGCAGTTTGTAGACAAACACAAAGAAACAAATAAAATATTAGATATGAAAAAGATAGCACTCATCGCAGCCGCACTCCTCCTCTCCCAGGGTGCACTTATGGCTCAGAAAAAAGTCGCCGAGAAGGACGTCAAGGTCTCCTACGTCAAAGACTTCCAGCGCCAGGTCAAAGAACCCACCAACGTCCAATGGTACCAAATCGACGAAAACACCTTCAAAGTCGACTACCTCGACAACGAGAAATCACCCCAGGCCATGGTCTTCTCCAACCGCGGCATGGAAACCCACTACATCATCGAAGACCACTTCCCCCTCTCCATCACCTCCTACATCAAAACCAACTACCCCAAATACACCATCGAAAAACTCTGGGTCCGCAAAGCCCGCAACAAAATGACCTACCAATCGCACATCGTTTTGAAAAAAGGCTTCCTCTGGTGGAAGAAAGTCAAAGACGAAAAAGTCCTCAACTTCGAGGTCGACGGCAAGTTCATCTCCGCCGAATAACCCCCTAAAAGCCATCAAGAAACAATCGTGAGGTGCACAAATGCACCACTTAAAGACAGAGCCGAGGGTTGCCCGTTTGGGCGACCCTCGGCTCTTTTTTTTGACGTAGACCACAGGGTCGGCGAACGCCGATGAGGCTTCACTTCAGGTTGTCGCGGAAGAACTGCTCCAGCTTGTCGTAAGGAATCACGCCGGCCTGGTCGTCGTAGAGATCCACGTGGCTGGCACCGGGGATAATCATAATCTCCTTGTTGCCGACGGTCATGCTCTTGCCGTCGCATTTCTTGCCTGTCATCTTCTCGAAGGCGTACTCGCCGAAGTAGCGGCTGTGGGCCTTCTCGCCGTGAACGATGAGCACGGGATTGCTGATCTCGCCGGCCATGTCGAGCAGGGGCTGGTTGATGAAGCTCATGGTGCCGATGACGTTCCATCCGTCGGTCGAGTTGCCACTGCGCTCGTGGTAGCCGCGCGGACATTTGTAGTAGGCGTGATAGTCCTTGACGAACCAGGGGGCGTCGTCGGGCAGGGGATCGATGACGCCGCCGGCGCGCTTGTAGGTGCCGCTGCGGTAGTCCTCGGTGCGCTGGGCGGCCCAGGCGCGGCGTTGCTCGTCGCGGGCTTCGCGGCTGTCGGCGCTGCCGAAGTAGCCCTCGCGGGCTATCTTGCTCATGTCATACATCGTGCTGGCCACGGTGGCCTTGATGCGCGGGTCGAGGGCAGCAGCGTTGACGGCCATGCCGCCCCAGCCGCAGATGCCGATGATGCCTATGCGCTCGGGGTCGACGTTGGGCTGCACCGAGAGGAAGTCGACGGCGGCCAGGAAATCCTCGGTGTTGATGTCGGGGCTGGCCATACGGCGGGGCTCACCGCCGCTCTCGCCGGTGAACGAGGGATCGAAGGCGATGGCCAGGAAGCCGCGCTCGGCCATGTGCTGGGCGTAGAGGCCGCTGCTCTGCTCCTTGACGGCGCCGAAGGGGCCGCTGACGGCGATGGCGGCCAGCCGGCCGGTGGCGCCTTTGGGCGTGTACATGTCGGCAGCCAGCTCGATGCCGAAACGGTTGTGGAAGGTCACCTTGCGGTGCTCCACCTTGTCGCTGAGCGGGAACACCTTGTCCCACTCTTGGGTCAATGTCAGTTTTGTCATATCTGTCTTTTCTTGTTGTTGATTTGCGTTGTTGCACCCGGCCATCGCCAGGGTTGCCGCCACAATGCCGACGGCCAGCAAGGTTCTGTGTTTCATCGTTGTATTTTTAAATGACTAATCTTTTATCTTTACTCAACAGCAAATGTGACGCTGACCGTGCCGCTGCCGAGGGCCTGTTCGAGGCCATCGGGGTCGGCGATATGGCCGATGCGCGAGTAGCTGTAGGAGGTGGTGAAGGTCTCGTAGAAGAGCACGATGCAGTCGTCCCCATAGAGCATGATGTCGCCGGCGTGGATGGTGCCGACGCTGGTGCGGTTGGTGGGCAACGACTGGCCGAGGTAGTGGTATTTCTCGTTGCCGTGCAGGTCGCGCATTTCGAGCGTCAGGGGCAGCAGGGCTCGGAAGGCCTCGGCGGTGCTGTTCTGCTCCAGCGTGGCACTGAAGGTGCGGTCACCCACGGTGACGGTGATATTTCCCAACTGAGTAGTGGAGGGCGTAATGGGTTCGTCATCAGGTGTACAAGCCATTGCAAAAAGCATTATTATCGCAGTTAACAATCTCATTATGTGTTTCATTATATTCTATTTCATCCAAAAGTTTCGACTGCAAAATTACAACTTTTTTCCGACACGCATCACTGTCACTTACCATTTGGTGAGCATTCAACGCTCCGTCAATTCCTTCCTGTACCCATTCCCCCACTCCTGCATGGCAAAAATAACGTTGAAAAGCAGCACACCCTGTCGGGTGATGTGATATTCCGCACGATTGCTGTATCCGAAACGGTCTATCCGTTCAACCAGTCGAAGCTCCGTCAGTCTAGCCAATCCACTGGCCAGCATTTTCTCGGTTATCTCATATAAAAAGACCTTCAGCTCCGAAAAACGGGTATGCCCACGCGCCACGCCAGTCAATACATGATCTACGAATACGCCTACATGGGCATGCCCGACCCCGCCGCCCACGTCTGAAATTGAAAATTGAAAATTGAAAAGAGATGGGGCCCCGCGCTGCGCGCGGGGCCCCATTTTTTTTTACTCTATCCAGGCCTTAAATTTAAACCTTAAATTTTAAACCTTACCTATTCCGCCAAGTCGCGGCCATGGCAGTTCTTGTACTTCTTGCCGCTGCCGCAGGGGCACGGGTCGTTGCGGCCCACCTTCTTGTCCACGTGCACAGGCATCACCTTCTGCGGCTGCTGGCTGCTCTGGTCGATGGCCTGACGCTGCTGCGCGGCGGCGCGGTCGAAGTCGTTCTGTCTGCCGGCACGCAGCCCCTTCTGCGGAGCCTGGGGCTGACGCGCCTCGCGCACCTCGTCCTCCTTGGGCATGGGCAGCTGCGCACGGCTGAGAAAACTGGTAATCTCGCGGTTGATGTCGAGCAGCATCTGCTCGAACAGCTTGAAGCTCTCGAACTTGTAGACGAGCAACGGGTCCTTCTGCTCGTAGGCGGCGTTCTGCACACTCTGGCGCAGGTCGTCGAGCTGGCGCAGATGCTCTTTCCACAGGTCGTCGATGATGGCCAGCGTGATGCCCTTCTCGATGCTCAACTGCACCTCGCGGCCATGGGTGTCGTAGGCCTTCTTGACGGGAACAATGGTGTTCAGCGTCTTCTTGCCGTCGGTGATGGGGAAGGCCACATTGATATAGCGCGTGTTCTCGGCAATGTTCTTGATGAAGGGCCACGCCAGCTCGCAAAGCCTCTGCATGCGCTCCTTGTAGGCGTTGTAGCACTGCTCGTAGAGCAGCTGGATGGCATCCTTGCGCTTCAGCGACAGGAAGTCCTCCTCGCTCATCGGCACCTCGTGGGCAAACACCTTGATGACCTCCAGCTTGAACTCCTCCCAGTCGCTGCCCTCGCTGTAGAGCAGCTCGCAGGTGTCGTAGAACATGTTGCTGATGTCGATCGACAGGCGGTCGCCATAGAGGGCGTTGCGGCGCTTGTTGTAGATGACGGTGCGCTGGTTGTTCATCACGTCGTCGTACTCCAACAGGCGTTTGCGCATGCCGAAGTTGTTCTCTTCCACCTTCTTCTGCGCACGCTCAATCTGCTTGGTGATCATCGAGTGCTGGATGACCTCGCCCTCCTGCAGGCCCATACGGTCCATCACGGAGGCGATACGCTCGGAGCCGAAGAGACGCATCAGGTCGTCCTCCAGCGAGACGAAGAAGAGGCTCGAACCGGGGTCGCCCTGACGGCCGGCACGGCCGCGCAGCTGGCGGTCCACACGGCGGCTCTCGTGACGCTCGGTACCGATGATGGCCAGACCGCCTTTCTCGCGCACATCGCCCTTGAGCTTGATGTCGGTACCACGGCC
>DFIZ01000034.1:8323-10913 GCA_002372855.1 Bacteroidales bacterium UBA3684 | reverse complement strand
CTGGAGCACATGCTCTTCAAGGGCAGCCACCAGCTGGGCACCACCGACTGGGAGCACGAGAAAGTGGAAATCAAGAAGATCGAGGACCTCTACGAGGTGTATCGCAAGACGACCGACGAGCAGCGCCGCAAGGAGATTTACCACCAGATTGACTCCATCAGCTACGTGGCCTCGAAAATCGCCATCGCCAACGAGTACGACAAGAGCATGACGGCCATCGGCAGCGAGGGCACCAACGCCTTCACCTCGAACGACTACACGATGTACGTCGAGAACATTCCGGCCAACCAGCTGGAGGCCTGGGCCAAGGTGCAGGGCGACCGCTTCCCGAACCTGGTGCTGCGCCTGTTCCACACCGAGCTGGAAGCCGTCTACGAGGAGAAGAACATCGGCATGGCGCAGGACAACCGCCGCGTCAACGAGACCATGATGGCCGCCCTCTTCCCCCACCACCCCTACGGCCAGCAGACCACCATCGGCACCATCGAGCACCTCAAAAATCCCTCGATGAAGAACATCCGCGAATACCACGCCGCCTACTATGTGCCCAACAACATGTGCATCGCCATGGCCGGCGACTTCAATCCCGACGAGGCCATCAAGGTGATTGACAAATACTTCGGCAGCTGGGTGCCCGGCACGGTGCCTACGTTCCGCAAGGTGAAGGAAGAGCCCATCACCAGCCCCATTATCCGCCTGGTGAACGGCCAGGACCCCGCCAACCTCACCATCGCTTTCCGCATCGAAGAGGGTAACGGCAGCCACGACGCCCTCCTGGCCCAAGCCATGGAGATGGTGCTCAACAACGGCTCCTGCGGTCTCATCGACCTCAACATCAACCAGCAGCAGAAGGCCCTCGGCGCCTACGCCGGTACCTACACGCTCAACGACTATGCCGCCTTCATGCTCGGTGGTCGTCCTGCTCCGGGCCAGAGCCTCGGCCAGCTGCGCGACCTGCTGCTCGAGCAGCTCGACCTCGTGAAGCAGGGCAAGTTCGACGAGAGCCTCATCGAGGCCAGCATCAACCAGCTGAAGCTCAGCATTATGAAGCAATCCGAGAGCAACAACAGCCGCGCCAGCCAGATGGCCTATGCCTTTGTGGAGCACCGCAACTGGGGCGACGTCTGCAACGAAATCAACGAGTTGGCCAAAATCACCAAGAAGGACATCGTGGACTTCGCCAACCGCATCTGCAAGGACAACAACTACGTCATCGTCTACAAGCACCAGGACACCCCCGACCCGGTGACCAAGGTGCAGAAGCCCGCCATCACCCCGATCTTCGTCAGCCGCGACACCGAGAGCCCCTTCCTGGCCTCCATTAAGGCCGACGCCGCCAAGGCCAAGCCCATCCAGCCGCAGTTCGTGAACTTCAAGAAAGACCTCCAGAAGGGCAAGACCCAGAACGGCAGCGAGGTGCTCTACGTGCAGAACAAGGAGAACAAGACCTTCACCCTGCAGTACCGCTTCGAGTTCGGCGAGACCGCCGAGCGCAACCTCGACATGGCGTCGAGCCTCATTGACTACCTGAACACCGACCGCCACACTGCCGAGCAACTGCAGGAAGAGTTCTACAAGCTGGCATGCTCGTGGAGCTTCGGCACCGAAGGCCGCAACTGCTACATCCACATCACCGGCCTGGCCGAGAACATGGAGAAAGCGATGGCCCTGGTGGAAGAGATTATGGCCACCTGCCAGCCCAACGACGAGGCGTTGCAGATGCTCGTGGAGCGTGCCATCAAGAGCCGCACCGACAACAAGACCAACCAGCGCGCAGCCTTCCGCGCACTGAACACCTACGGCATCTACGGCGAGCAGTACATCAAGGAGAACAACAAGAGCGACGCCGAGCTGCGCAGCCTCACCGCCAAACAGCTCACCGACCTCATCCACGGCCTGTTCCAGTACAAGCACCGCGTGCTCTACTACGGCCCGCTGAGCCTCAAGGAGGCCACCGCCGCCGTGAACCGCATCCACACCGTGAAGCCCACCAAGGACGTTCCTGCCAACAAGGTGTACCAGCCGCAGGCCGTCAACGAGAACACCGTTCTCTTCGTCAACTACGACGCCAAGAACACCTACGTCACCGAGTACTTCCGCGGCGAGCATTTCAACACCGCCCAGGTGCCTGGCATGAACCTCTTCAACGAATACTTCGGCGGCTCGATGAACGCCATCGTCTTCCAGGAGATGCGCGAGAAGCGCAGCCTCGCCTACAGCGCCAGCAGCCACTACACCTACGGCAGCGACAAGGACGGCTACTTCTTCAACAGCGCCAACGTCATCACGCAGAACGACAAGCTGATGGACGCCCTCGACGCCTACGAGGAGCTCTTCAACGACATGCCGCGTGCCGAGGCCAACTTCAAGCTTGCCAAGGACGCCCTGCTGGCCGGCAGCCGCACCGCCCGCACCACCAAGTTCGGCATCATCAGCGCCTACCTCAACTGCGAGCAGATGGGTTGGAAAGAGCCTCTGCGCAAGCAGAACTTCCAGGCCTACCAGAAGATGACCATGCAGGACCTGGTGAACTTCCAGCAGCAGCACGTCAAGGGCCAGAAGAAAGCCTACCTCATCCTCGGCAAGGAGA
>DFIZ01000034.1:0-8264 GCA_002372855.1 Bacteroidales bacterium UBA3684 | reverse complement strand
GAGATGGACTTCAACGCCCTGAGCAAGTTCGGCAAGGTGAAAAAGCTCACGCTGGATGAAATCTTCGGATACTAAAGCAATAAAACTCTCTGTTGTAGTATCGGTCTACAACGAAGAAGCGGTACTCGGTCAGTTCTACAAAGAGCTGACCGAGACGCTATCTGCCCTCGACTGCGAGGCGGAAATACTCTTCGTCGACGACGGCAGCTGCGACGGCAGCAGGAAGATACTGGACAGCCTGGCCGACGGAAGCGACACGGTCAAAGCCATCCACTTCACACGCAACTTCGGCCACGAGGCCGCCATGATTGCCGGCATAGACCATGCCACGGGCGATGCCGTGGTGTGCATGGACGCCGACCTCCAAAACCCACCGGCGGAGCTGCGCCGCATGCTTGACATGTACCGCCAAGGGAAGGATATCGTGACCATGATGCGCAAGGAACGTGCCGACGGAGGATGGACCAAACACATCACGTCGAAGATGTTTTACTGGCTGATGAACCGCCTCTCGGACACCCGGATGGTGCCTGAAGCCAGCGACTTCTTCCTTCTTTCGAGAAGGGTATGCGACGTGCTGCGCAGCAACTACCGCGAGCGCAGCCGCCTGCTGCGGGGCATGGTGCAGACTGTTGGTTTCGACACCGCCACCCTCAGCTACAGCGCCCCGGCCCGTGCCGCCGGCGAGAGCCACTACAGTCTCACCCGACTTGCAAAGCTGGCGCTGACATCCATGGCCTCCTTCTCAAAAGCACCCCTGCGGCTGGGCATATATGCCGGTCTGGTGTTCGTGCTGCTAAGCGGAGTGCTGCTGATATACTCGCTGGTGATGTGGATGATAGACAAGCCCATAGGAGGCTACACCACCCTGATCATCTTCCTATCGGCCTTTGCAGGGATACTGCTGACAGTGGTCGGCATCATCGGATACTACGTGGGGCTCATTCTCGACGAAGTGAAAGCACGCCCCATCTACCTGGTGGAAAGCATTACAGGAGGAGGGGAAAAACAAGAATAAAAAAGGGGAAAATGGGAACAAGAGGAAAGGGCATCGGGTTGGCGACCACCCTAGCTGGCATTCTGCTGCTGATAGGGCTCTTCTGGGGTTTTGGCTGGTACAGCCATCTGGGGAGCTATTTCCTGACCACCGGCAGCGAGGACGCCGTGAAAGACCTTTACGTCACCAGCTATCACATTGCCTACGACGAAGAGGCCACCCAGAGCCACGCCATGAATTACCCCTATGGCGAATACCACACGTTCACCGGCATGCAGCCCCTGATAGCCATGCCGCTGCAACTGCTGCGCAAGGCCGGAGTGGACCACCCTGAACGGGCGGTATTGCCCCTGATGAACCTGATGGTTCTGCTGTCGGTTGTGCTCTGTGCGCTGCTGCTTTATCTGGTATTGGCCGATCTGGGGCTGCCATGGGGCTATGCCACCTTGGCCGCCCTGCTCATCACCCTGCTCTCGCCCCAGATGATGCGCATGGGTGGACACATCTCTCTTTCCTATTACTGCGCGATTCCCGCAGCACTCTTTTTCTGTCTGCGCCACACGCGCAGCGGCCATTGGGGATGGGCGTTGGCCATGGGTGCAGGAGCCGTGGTTTTCGGACTGAGCCACCCGTACTATTTGGTCTTCTTCATGGTGGTTGCGCTGTTCGAACTGCTGTGGCTATGCCTGCGCCGCGACGGGAAGCGGTGGCCTTGGCGGAAGATGGCGGTGGCGGTACTGCTGGAGGTGCTGCTTCCGTTAGCCGTTTTCTACCTGTTCAGCCATATAGGCTATAGCGACGGCAACCGCACGGCGACACCGTGGGGGCTACTGTACTATCATGCCCGTCCGGCAGGCCTGCTCCTCCCCTACGCCATACCGGGGCCCATCGACTTCACCCGAATTGTGCAGACCGAATGGGAGGCATGGAGCTACCTGGGAGCGTTGCCCATAGCGGTATTGTTCATTATCGCATGCCGCACGGTGTGGGGGCTGGTGAGCCGCAACCGCCGTCTTGTGCGTGCCACCGGCAACCCCTGGCTGAATGTCATGCTGCTGGCATCCCTGCTGCTGACCATCTATGCCTGCGGAGTGCCGCTGGCCATGATGCCCCGCAGCACACCCTGCTATATAGGCCCGCTGGCCCAAATCCGGGCCATGGGACGCCTGTCCTGGCTATTGTACTATGTAGTGGGAATTATAGCCTTCTACATGCTGTACCGATGGTACAAGCAATCGCCCAGGGGGTGGCGGATAGCCTTGTGTGCCATAGCCGTGGGGCTGACGGCATGGGAGGCCTCGGCCTACAACGCCAACAACCGCACCCAGTTCACCCACCAATGGGCCGAATGGACAGACTACGACAACCTCATGCCGGAGAACCAATGGGTGAACCGCCACGAATGGCGAAACTACCAAGCCATCCTTACACTACCGGTATTCAACGTTGGCAACGAACTGACCCACGTCTCCGCCCGGGAGAAGATGTTCCACAAGAGCGCCTACATATCGATGAAAACCGGCCTGCCCCAGATCTGCAATGCCAGCTCGCGCTCCGACATGGACCAGTCGTGGCAATGCATTGCCATTGGACGAACCACCTTTGCGCCTCTGGGAATCGCACATGCACTGCCTGACGGACGGCCTTTGCTTGTGGCCACACCCGAAGACACCACGGCCCTCAACACCGCCGAGAAACGCATTCTCCGCCATGCCACACCGCTGACAGCCATCGATGGGGCACGTCTCTACACACTGGCCCCGGAAGCGCTGCAGGACGTGGTAGAAGAGACCCAAGCAGAACTGCGCCGGACGTTCGATTCCACAATCTCCGTTTCACAATGCTATGCACTCAACGCCACTCCCGGGAAATGCGCCCTGCGCGAAGGAGCGCTGGTGTTCGACGACGATGTGGAATTCCACGGCGACGTCGAAATCAGCCTGTGGATTGGGAACATACTGACCGATATGGTCGGTCGCACCGACGTTTCGGTTCATTCGTACAACGCTACAGGAGAGAAGACGCAAATTTTGGCCACCGGCATCGGCAACCAGCTGGATTTGGTCAACTTCGACTCCGGTGAAGGTCTGGTACGCCTGAAGGTGACGCTGCCCGATGATTGCCGCCACGTTACCGTCAAATTGCTCAACCGCTACACACGACCGCAAACCGTTGGCTACCGCAACGTGCTGATACGGCCACAGGGGCAGCATGTTTCCTTCGAAGCCGACGGCGACTTCCTCGACAACATTCCTGTATTGGCCGCTAGAAAATCTCTTTGATTGTTTGGGATTGTCCGTTGAAGACAATACTGTCCCCTACCCTCTTGCCTTTGAGGGCCACATAGATAGGGGTCTGGGCCGAGATGGCGAAGAATACCTGGTTACCCACCATGAACTTGCCGGCACCGATGCTGAGGAGGAAATTCTGGCGGTCGGTAACCACCACGGCGCCATGCTCCACCACGTCGTGCGGAGGCTCCTTGAGCAGGTCCTGCAGGTAGCGTATGCCCGCCAGGGCGTTGCTCAGCTGCTTGGCGTACATGTCGCGGCTGCGCATCATCTTGGTGCGGTAACTGTCGTAGCGGTCCACATTGGCGCCATAGTCGTTGCTCTGCTGCTGGGCGGAGTCCATCTCCTGCTTGGCAATAGATGCAATATGCTCCTGCTGTTGGATGCAGGAGCATATCACTTTGTTGCGTTGTTCCTCGCGCGTCATTTCTTGGCGGCGGTTTTTTTCTTGGCAGCAGGTTTCTTGGCGGCAGGCTTCTTGGCAGGAGCCTTGGGAGCGTCGATGCGGCCGGGATAGACCTTCAGGGCCTCCTCGAGGCATTTCATGGCAGCCTTCAGGTCGTCGATATTGAGGCAATAGGTGATGCGGGCCTGATGGCGACCACGCTCGGGATTGACGTAGAAGCCCGTGGCAGGAGCCAGCATAACGGTGGAACCCTTGTAGCTGAAGTCGGTCAGCAGCCACTGGCAGAAACGGTCGCTGTCGTCGATAGGCAGGTCGATTACCGTGTAGAAGGCACCCTTGGGCATCGGGCAGAAGCAGCCGGGAATCTTGTTGACACCCTCCACCACCACATTGCGGCGCGCCACATACTCTGCTTGGACGGCGTCGAAATACTCCTGGGGAGTATCCACGGCGGCCTCGCCGAAGAACTGGCCGAACGACGGGGGCGACAGACGGGCCTGGGCCAAACGCATGGCGATGGCGTAGACCTCGCTGTTGCGGGTCACCATGCATCCCACACGGGCTCCACAGGCGCTGTAACGCTTCGACACGGAGTCGAACAGGATGGTGTTGCGCTCCAAACCCTCGAGCTGCATGACGCTGAAATGGCTGTTGCCATCGTAGCAGAACTCGCGATACACCTCGTCGGCAAAGAGGTAGAGGTCGTACTTCTTCACCAGGCCGGCCACCTTCAGCAGTTCCTCGTGGGTGTAGAGGTAACCCGTGGGGTTGTTGGGGTTGCAGATCATGATGGCACGCGTATAGGGCGTGATAACCTTCTCGAACTCCTCGATGGGAGGCAGGGCGAAGCCGGTCTTGATGTCGCTGGGAATGGTGACAATCTTGGCGTCGCAGAGCTTGGCGAAGGTGTTGTAATTGGTGTAATAAGGCTCGGGGATGATGATTTCGTCGCCCGGATTGAGGCAGACGGTGAAAGCCATCTGCAAAGCCTCGCTACCACCATTGGTGACAATCACCTGGTTGGGGGTGACATCGATGCCGTGGCGGTGATAATAGTTGCAAAGGGCGCGGCGATAGGTGGGGATACCGGCGGAGTGGCTGTATTCCAGCACACCCTTGTTCTCCGCCATCTCGTGAGCCTTCACCGACAGGGCCTCGAGGGCGCCTGCAGGGGTCTCGATGTCGGGCTGGCCGATATTCAGGTGATACACGTGCACACCACGTTCTTTGGCGGCATCGGCGAAGGGGACGAGCTTACGGATGGCCGACTGCGGCAGCTCCAGTCCTTTGTGTGAAATATGTGGCATAATGGAGGGATTATTGTAAATTGATTACTTGTTGATGGGCTTTTCCGACACCTTCATCTGGACGGGGGCAACCTTGGCTTCCTCGCGGGCAGGCTTCAGCTGTTTGTTTTCCTGACGCACGCTTTTGGCACCCTTGCCGGCATTGGGGTCGCCTGTAGGAATACTGGCGGCATCCTGCTTGACGTTGCCCTTGATGCGCAGCTGCACACGGGGATTGTCGACAGCGTTGCTGGTCACGGTGACGGTCTTCGAGAAGGCACCCACGTTGTTGGTGTTGTACTTCACATGGATGGTGCCCTGCTGACCGGGCATGACGGGCTTCTGGGTGTAGCTGGGAGTGGTGCAGCCGCAGGAGGCTTTCACGTTGGAGAGGATCAGGGGCTCGTTGCCCTCGTTGACAAAGGTGAACTCGCACTCGCCGTTGCCACCCTTCTGGATGGTGCCGTAGTTGTGTTCGAGCTCGGTGAAGCGAATCTTGGCGCCGTTTTCAGGCACTTCCTTGGTTTCGGCTTTCGTGTTCTGGGCGTTGGCCATGCCGAATGCCATGCTGGCAAAGAGGCAGATTAATGCAAACTTTTTCATATTGAACATTTTTTAGGTTTATTGTTTCGTTTTTTAATTTTTATTGGGCTGCAAAATTACTAAATTTTTAGTACATGCAGCCATTTTTTTATTGCAAAATATTTTATTTTTATGCAACCACCTGATTAACAAACCAGCGCAATCACTTAAATAATCTTAATAATCTATTGTATATCCACCACCACATACTCCGACTGGGTGCCTATGCGGTACTTGGCGCCCCAGATGCCCAGGCCGGAGCTGACATAGTAGTCCGTCGCGCCCTTGCGCAGGCTGCCCCATGAGCATTCGTACATCGCGTCGGTAATCCACGACACCGGCCACACCTGCCCGCGGTGGGTGTGCCCGCTCAGCTGCAGGTCGACTCCGGCCTTCTCGGCCTCCTCCAGGCGGTAGGGCTGGTGGTCGAGAAGTATGAGGTAGGAGGTTGGAGGCACAAGGCACTTCTCTTTCAACCGCTTTACGCTCAGGCGGCGGGGGTTGGTGCGGTCGTCGCGGCCAAGGACCACAATGTTGCCCAGCGTGGCCGCGCTGTCCTGCAGCAGTGTGATGTTCGCGTCGCGGTAGAACTGCTCCACCTCGCCGGGAGTGTAGTAGTCGGCATAGTACTCGTGGTTGCCCAGGCAGGCGTAGACCGGAGCCTCGATGCGGCGCAGCTCGGCAGCCATGTCCTCGGCCAGCAGGGGCCGCAGCGAGCGGTCCACCAGGTCGCCGGCCAGCAGCACGGCATCGGGATGCTCGGCATTGACGAGGTCCACCCAGCGCGCAAGCTCCTTGCGCCCGTTGTGGTAGCCCAGGTGCAGGTCGCTCAGCGCCACCAGACGCCCAGGTCCCACCTCTTTGCCGTGGCTGTCGAGGCACAGGGCCACACGCTCCTTGTGGTGGTAGTGCACGCTGCCGTAGACGAACACCGCACCCAACACCACCAACAGCACCCCGCAGGCCCACCAGTTGTCCCTCACCCACGCCGTGGGCACCACATGCACCAGCCGCAGCACATCCACCACTAGGAAAACCATCAGCAGGTAGGCTATGACGATGAGCGACTTGTTGCCCACGTTGTACACCACCTTGGCCAGTCCCATGGGCACACGGTCCAGATAGCGCGTCAGCGAGAAGATGCACATGCCCACGCACAGCGCCATCACCCCCACCACCATCCATCGCGCCCACCGCGCCACGGGCGGCAGCATCCACAAGTGCCACGCCACATAGGGCAGCAGGCACAGAAATAGAATCACCAGAAAAATGAATCGCATATAAAGAAACAGTTACAATAGTTCAATCCGTTACTTGAAGAAAACCTCCATCTTGTTGTCGCCCACGCGGGTGCGGAGCCAGCCCATAAGCTTGTTCCGCTCCTCGGAGCCGACGGGGCTGCCCTCCTCCCTGTCGACGAAGGCCACCGGCTTGCCGCCCACGCGGCCCACCAGCACCTTGTCCACCCAGGGGAAGAGCGTGTGCGCCTCGGCATCGACATGCACCGAGAGGGTGTCGTAGGCCGTGTAGGCCGCCAGCTGACGCTGCAGCTCGGCAATCTGGCCGCTGAGCACCGTGTTGGTTTGCTCCGCACGGTTGAGGTTCGACGCCAGGGCGTAGGACTCCGCATTGTCGGCCTGGATGACATTCAGCCCCTTGCCGGCCAGGCCGTAGAACTTCAGCCTGTCGCGCGCCACGGCAATGTTGTCGGCCGCAATCTCCCTGCCCACGGCCACCACGTAGATCGTGTCGTGTTCCAGGCGCGAGGAGAGCACCTGCGTACCGCCGAAGTTGAGCTCGGTCTTCACAAACTGGTTCACATTGCGCATCACCACATCCTGCGTCACCAGATTCACCGTAATCACCGCCGCCGGAATCATCGTGATGATGACCACCCACGTAATCACCTTGCGCCCGCGGCGCGCGGCCTCCGACTCCAGCCTCTGCAGCGGATGGAACCGCAGCAGCTTCACCCCCAGGAAGGTGGCCGTGGCGATGAACACCGTATTGATAAAGAAGAGATAGAAAGCGCCAAAGAAGTAGGCCCACTGGCCCGTGGCCAGGCCGTAGCCCGCCGTGCACAGCGGCGGCATCAGCGCCGTGGCTATGGCCACGCCGGGAATCACCTGCCCCTTGCTCTTCGTCGTCAGCGCCAGCACACCGGCGGCACCGCCGAAGAAAGCTATCAGCACATCGTAGAGCGTGGGCGACGTGCGCGCCAGCAGCTCGCTGCGCGCCTCGCTCAGGGGCGAGATGAAGAAATAGAGCGTGGCCGTCAGCACAGAGATGAGCGTGGCTACACCGTAGTTCTTCAGCGACTGCTTCAGCATCTCCGAATCGCCGATGCCCACCGCCAGGCCCATGCCGATGATGGGACCCATCAGCGGCGAGATGAGCATGGCACCGATGATGACGGCCGTGGAATTGACGTTCAGACCCAGCGAGGCAATGAAAATGGCGAAAATGAGAATCCACAGATTGGTGCCGCGGAAGGCGATGCTGCCCTTCACCTGCTCGATGACCGCCAGCTCGTCCTCCTTGTCGCCCATCAGGTTGAAATACTTGCCGAGCGATTGTTTGATAGTCCGTAGGTTGATTTGCATCCGAAACAATATTTGATTTCTATGCGTAACGCACAAACTACAAAAATATTGCCCGGCAGGGTGCAAAAAGCCCTCTCCTAAATTCCAGTTACAAGTGCA
>DFIZ01000063.1 GCA_002372855.1 Bacteroidales bacterium UBA3684 | reverse complement strand
TATAAGAACTATATGAGAAGTATATAGGAAGGATATAAGAAGGGTGCTCTCGGGTGCCTGTTTTGTGGGGAGGGAACCGGGGGGAGGCGGGAGGCGGTTGATAAATATTTTTTGCAGGATTGTTTTTATTTTGTATATTTGCACTTTCAAAACATAAAAAAACAAGGTAAAATAAATATCATAACATGTCACAAAATCAGATAGTTAATAAAGAGGACCTCGTGGTCCGATTTGCTGGCGACTCGGGAGACGGCATGCAGCTGAGCGGCACGCTGTTCTCGGACGCATCGGCCCTGACGGGCAACGACATCGCCACGTTCCCCGACTACCCCGCAGAAATCCGTGCCCCGCACAACACCATCGCCGGCGTGAGCGGCTACCAGGTGCATGTGGGCAACCACATCTACTCGAGCGGTGACAAGTGCGACATCCTGGTCGCCATGAACCCCGCCGCTTTCAAGTCGCAGCTGAAGTGGGCCAAGAAGGGCGCCACCGTCATTGTGGACATCGACACCTTCACCGACGAAGCCATGGAGAAGGCCGGCTACAAGGAGAATCCCTTCACCGACGAGCTGGAGCGCGCCTACACCATCATCAAGGCCCCCATCACTTCGTTCACCGAGAAAATCGGCGAGGCGAAGGGCGTGGACAAGAAGACCGCCGACAAGAGCCGCAACATGTTCGCCCTCGGCATCATCTTCTACAGCACCCACAAGACCCTCGACCACACCTTTGCCTATCTGGAGCGCAAGTTCGCCAAGAAACCCGCCGTCATCGACCTCAACAAGGCCGTGCTGACCGAGGGTTATGAATATGCCGACAAGCTGGAGGTGATGCACTCGCACATCTTCGAGGTTGCCCATGCCGACCAGATGCCCAAGGGCCGCTACCGCAACATCACCGGCAATGTGGCCACCGCCTGGGGCCTGCTGGCCGCCAGCGAGAAGAGCGGCCGCCGCCTCTTCCTGGGTTCCTACCCCATCACCCCCGCCACCGACGTCATGGTCGAGCTGGCCAAGCACAAGAGCCTGGGCGCCCGCGTGTTCCAGGCCGAGGACGAGATTGCCGGTATCTGCTCCGCCATCGGCGCCAGCTACGCCGGTGCCCTGGCCTGCACCAGCACCTCCGGTCCCGGTCTGAGCCTTAAGAGCGAGGCCCTGGGATTGGCCGTGATGACCGAGCTGCCGCTCGTCGTCGTCGACGTGCAGCGCGGCGGTCCCTCCACGGGTCTGCCCACCAAGACCGAGCAGAGCGACCTCGACCAGGCCCTCTACGGCCGCAACGGCGAGGCTCCGCTGGTGGTCGTCGCCGCCTCGAGCAGCGCCAACTGCTTCTACTGGGCCTTCAACGCCGCCAAGATAGCCCTCGAGCACATGACCCCCGTCATCCTGCTCACCGACGGCTACCTGGGCAACGGCAGCCAGCTGTTCCGCATCCCGAGCATGAAGGACATGCCCGAAATCAAGCCCCGCCTGGCCAAGGAGAACGACCCGAACTACCGTCCGTTCCGCCGCGACCCCGAGACCTACGCCCGCGAATGGGCCCTGCCCGGCATGGAAGGCCTGAGCCACCGCGTCGGCGGTCTCGAGAAGTGCCCCGACGGCCCCCTGAGCACCGACCCCGAGAACCACGCCCTGATGACCAAGAACCGCCAGGAGAAGGTGAACCGCGTGGCCAACGACATCCCCGACCAGGAGGTGAAGGGCAACCCCGACGCCGACCTGCTCGTCATCGGTTGGGGCGGCACCGCCGGTGCACTGACCCTCGCCGTCGAGGAGATGAACAACGAAGGCAAGAAGGTGGCCTACACCCACTTCAACTACATCTGCCCGCTGCCCAAGAACACCGGCGACATCCTGCGCAAGTACAAGAAGATTGTGGTCTGCGAGCTGAACAACGGCCAGTTCGCCGGCTACCTGCGCACCAAGTTCCCGGAGTGCCCCATGACCCAGTACAACAAGGTGATGGGCCTGCCCTTCGAGGTTGGCGAGCTGAAAGCCGAGTTCAACAGACTCCTTGAGAAATAACCTAATAAGTCTTATAAGACCTATAAGTCCTATAAGACCTATAGGCCCAAAAACAAAAAAAACAATGGAAAAACATTTTGTTCCCAAAGCGGATCGCGAATATACAAAGGCTGATTTCCAGAGCGACCAGATGGTGAAGTGGTGCCCCGGCTGCGGCGACCACGCCATCCTGGCAGCCCTGCTGGCCACTTTCCCCAAGACGGGATATAAGAAAGAGAACGTTTGCATGGTTTCCGGTATCGGCTGCTCGAGCCGTATCCCCTACTATGTGGACACCTACGGCTTCCACAGCATCCACGGACGTGCCTGCGCCATTGCCACGGGCGTCAAGCTGGCCAACCCCGCACTGAGCGTGTGGGTGAACATGGGCGACGGCGACTCCATGGCCATCGGCGGCAACCACCTGATCCACGCTGTGCGCCGCAACCAGGACCTCAACATCACCATCTTCAACAACGAGATTTACGGTCTGACCAAGGGTCAGTACAGCCCCACGACGAAGTTCGGCCAGGTGACCAAGACCTCGCCCTACGGCACGATCGACTATCCCTTCAACCCCGGCGAGCTGGTGATGGGCGCCCAGGGCACCTTCTTTGCCCGTACGCTCGACTGCGTGCCCAACCTGAGCACCGACTGCATGACCCGCGCCGCCAAGCATGACGGCTGCTCGGTGGTCGAGGTGCTGCAGAACTGCGTCATCTTCAACGACAAGACCCACGCCGCCATCACCGACCGCGCCGTCCGCGACGACCGCACCATCGTGCTCGAGCACGGCAAGCCCATGCTCTTCGGCAAGAACAAGGAGAAAGGTCTGCGCTTCAACGGCCGCCAGCTGGAGGTTGTCACCCTCGGCGAGAACGGCGTCAGCATCGACGACATCATGGTCCACGACGAGACCACCGAGGATACCGGCATCCACATGATGCTGGCCCACATGGGCGGCGACCTGCCCGTGGCCCTCGGCGTTATCCGCAACGTCAAGAAAGTCTCCTACACCCAGCTCTACGAAGAGCAGATGGAAGAGCAGATGAACGTTGGCAAGTACAAATGCATGGACGACCTGCTCAACAGCGGCGACACCTGGGAGGTGTGACGCAGTCAAGAGTTAGGAGTTATGAGTTAAGAGTTATCAATTCTTGACTCAGAACATACAGAACGGCAAGGCCCGGAGGATTCTCCGGGCCTTGTTTTTTTGTTAAAAATTTTGCCAGTTCCATCATTTTTTGTATTTTTGCATTTAATATATACATTCAAACCGATGAAGAAGATATTGTTTACCCTCTTAACTATGAGCATCTTAGTGGGTGCGCAGGCACAGGAGAAGAAGTGTGCCATCGATACGAAGACCCTTGTGGCCGAACAGATTGCCGCGGGCGCCACCAGCATCGACATGCTGGCGAAGATGGTTCCGGGCTTCGACCACAGCGTGTTCGAGAAAGCCGGCATCACCTTCGGCGCACAAGCCGGACAGATAGTGACCATGCGCGTGCCCGTGGAGGCCCTGCCCATGCTGGAGAGCAACAAGCAGGTGCTGCAGTACAGCATCTCGCACAGGATTGCCCAGCCCGAGTGCGACCGCACCCGCCACGACACCCGCACCGACAGCGTGCAGAACGGCCTGGGCCTGGACACGGAGGTGGACACTACCTTCACCGGCGAGAACGTGTACATCGGCATCACAGACTGGGGTTTCGACTACACGCACCCCAACTACAACCATGTAAAGAAACACAACTTCCGTTTGGACATGGCCTGGGACCATTTCCGTCTGGCAGGTCCCGCCCCCGACGGTTTTGACTACGGCACCCTCATCAGCGGCCGCATTCCCTTGCTGCATGCCAAGGGCGACACCTCGAACCTCTACGGCTACGGCACCCACGGCACCCATGTGGCCGGCATCTGCGCCGGTCGCGGTTGGGAAGGCCGCTATGTGGGCCAGGCCCCCTACGCCCGACTGCTGTTCTGCTCGTTCGGCCTGGGCGAGAAGGAATGGATGGACGGTGTGGCCTGGATGCGCCAGGTGGCTGCCGACAGCTCGCGCCGACTGGTGGTGAACAGCAGTTGGGGCATGTACTCCTTCAGCACCCTCGACGGCACCTCGCTCCTCAGCCAGGCCATCGACGCCTGGTCGGCCGACGGCACGGTGTTCGTCACCAGCGGCGGCAACAACGGCCACTCGACAGTGCCCTTCCATATCAGCCGCACCTTCTCCGGCAGCACCGACACCCTCCGCACCGTGGTGACCCGAGCCAGCCAGATTTACAGCATCAACGAAACAGGACAGGTCCTCGTGATGTGGGGCGAGGTCGGCCACGACTTCACCGCGGGCATCCGTATATGGCAGGACGACAGCACCTTCTGGACCAGCCCGATGTACAGCACCTCCCTCGGCGACACAGTCTTCTACGACACCCTCGACTGCGGCGACGAGCGCGTGGCCTACCGCATCATGATCGAGCACAGCAACCCCTTCGACCAGCGTCCGCACATCCAGCTCGACGTCCGCAAGACCCTGAAGGAGACCCACCTGTTCATCACCGCCACCAGCGGCACCGTCCACGCCTGGAACCTGGCCGACAAGGAGAACCATGCCGGCAACGAAGGCTGCACCTTCGGCATCGCCCGTCACGACGGCTACTCCGCCGGCGACAACCTCTACGGCGTTGGCGAACCTGCCTGCGCCGCCAAGGCCATCTCGGTGGCCGCACACAGCGCCGACCGCGTCCGTTCCACCACGGGCGAAACCATCTATGGCGACCTGGCCGACTTCAGCAGCAGCGGCCCCCTGATCAGCGGTGCCATGAAACCTGAAATCTCCGCTCCCGGCGTCGACGTCATTTCCTCCATCAGCGCCTGGACCTCCGACGCTTACCCCTCCTTAATGACACAGTATGTGCTGGGCCAGAAATACACATGGTCCGAGATGAGCGGCACCTCCATGTCAGGCCCCGCCGTCACCGGTGTCGTGGCCCTCATCCTCCAGGCCAATCCGCAACTCAGCGTCGACCAGATACGCGAAATCATCTTCTCCACGGCCCGCAACGACTCCATCACCGGCCCCCTGGTGGCCAACGACAGCATGGACCTCCGCTGGGGCTGGGGCAAGATCGATGCCCTGCGTGCCGTCAACAAGGCCCTCAGCATGGTAAGCATCAACCAGGTCGAGGACCTCCGCACCCCCCTCAAAGTCTATCCCAACCCCGCCAGTGCCACGGTCACCGTGAAAACCCTCTGTGGCGAGCAGCAGACCCTGAAAGTCTACACCATTGACGGACGCCTTGTCATGCAGACCCCTGTCTACCAGGAGGCCACCCTCAACCTCGACGGCTGGGCCCGCGGTGTGTACATCCTCCGCGTGGGCAGCCGTAGCGAGAAACTCATCGTCCGATAAAACCCTGCATCTACCATGCTGAAGCTGTTCGAGAAAAACACCGTTTTCCAGGTAGCGTTCATCATTGTGGCCATCGTGCTGCTGTGGTTCGAAGCCTTCTCCGAGCCACAGCCCATGACGCCTGCCGGCCACTTCGCTCCCCTCTACGACCTTCTCTGCAGCCTCTCGCTCTCGCCCACCCTCTCGGTCGCCATCGCCATGGCCATGGTGGCCGTGTCGGCATTCCTGTTCAACCTGATGCTGACCCGTGCGGGCCTCGCCTCGCAAAACAGCCTGCTGCCCACACTGCTCTTCATCGTCGCCGCCAGTGCCTGCAGCCCCTCGCTCTCGCCGTCGCTCATTGCCTCGCTGCTCACCATCGCCGTGGTCAACCTCCTGCTTGTGCGCGGCTCGCTCCTGACGGTCACCTCCGACAAAATCTTCGGCGCCGCCGCACTCATCGGCATCGCCTCCATGGTCTACCTCCCGTCGCTGACGCTCATCGTGGCCTACCTCCTCATCGCCATCAACTACCGCCTCTACAGCTGGCGCGACTGGATGGTGTTCCTCCTCGGACTCCTGGCGCCATACCTGACGCTGTGGTCCGTACTGCTGTTCACCGACGGACTCCTGCCCAGCTTCGACGACATGGCCCTCGACTTTGCATCCATCGACCTCACCCTCGGCACCTTCACGACCCTCCAGGCCGTCGCCAACGGTTTCCTCGTGCTGGTCTTTGCCTTCAGCCTTTTCATCGTCGGGCGCCGTATGGGCGAGAAGACCGTTGTATGGCAGAAGAACGCCACCACCGTCATGCTCATCACGGTCGCCGCCCTGGCCATGCTGCCCCTGGGCGAGGTGTTCCCCGTCAACATGCAGTTCTTCGCCATTCCCTTTGCCTTCTGCGTCACCCAGCGCCTCGGCCTCATGCCGCACGTATCCCTGGCCACCCGCCGCACCAACTGGCGAAGCCACCTCTACGACCTCTTGCTCATCCTCACCGTCATTGCCGCCATCCTATGCTAGAGCACAACATCATACAAGGACGCCTCGAAGCCGGATGCGACGAGGCCGGGCGCGGACCCCTGGCAGGGCCCGTCGTGGCCGCCGCCGTGGTGCTGCCGCCCGCCTACTCCAACCCCGTGATCAACGACTCCAAGCAGCTCTCCGAACGGCAACGCAACCTCCTCCGTCCCGAAATCGAACAGCAGGCCCTTGCCTGGGCCGTCGCCGTGGTCGACGCCGAAGAAATCGACCGTCTCAACATCCTCCACGCCTCCACCCACGCCATGTGCCTCGCCGCCAACGCCCTGCTCGGCACCCCGAGCCCACAGGTCACCTCCGGCGGCACCGTCCTCGGCGCCTGCCGGCCGGAGTTCCTCATCGTCGACGGCAACCGCTTCTACAACGAGACCCCGCTCCCCTACCAGTGCGTCGTCGGGGGCGACGCCAAATACATGCCCGTGGCCGCCGCCAGCATCCTCGCCAAAACCTATCGCGACGAAATCATGCTCCGGCTCCACAACCAATACCCCTACTACGGCTGGGACCGCAACAAAGGCTACCCCACCACCGAACACTTCCGCGCCATCGAGCAGTACGGCCCCTCGCCTCTCCACCGGCGCTCCTTCACCCTCTACCGCCAACACACGCTTTTCGAATCATAAAAACATTCACGATATGCTGGAATTCATCAAAAATTTTAGACGCAAGCAGATTATCCGCGACCTCAAGGCCGCACCACGCGACAAGCGCATCGAAAACATCCAGGAAATCAAAACCATCGGCGTCATCTGCCGTCTCGACAGCGAGCAGAACTGGAACATCCTCAACCACTTCGCCAAGGTCATGGAGAACCAGGGCAAGAAGGTCCACATCATCGCCATACAGGAACAGGACATCAACTTCGTCGTCACCCACCAGGCCACCACCATCTGCCGCTCCAAGACCGACCTCAACTTCTGGGGCCTCCCCTCCTGGAACTCCATCCAGGAATTCGCCTCCAACACCTACGACCTCCTCATCGACACCATCGGCGAAGAGAACTTCTTCTCCCAGTACCTGGCCCTGCGCACCCCCGCCAGCCTCAAAGTCGTCTACGCCACCCCCGCCGAGGACCCCACCGAAATCTTCGACCTCATCATCCGCGGCGACGGCCGTGTCGAACTCAAAAACTTCTTCAACAACGTCATCGAATACCTTGGAATGATTAAAAAATAAAGGAGACAACAATAATGAAACAACCCCTATTCTCAGGCACCGGCGTAGCCCTCATCACCCCCTTCCGCCGCCAACAGGAAACCGTCGACTTCACCAAACTCGAAGCCCTCATCGAACATATCATCGCCTCCGGCGTCGACTACATCGTGGCCCTCGGCACCACCTCCGAAGCCGCCACCATGACCCCCTCCGAACGCTCCGCCGTCCAGGAATTCATCGTCGAAACCGTCGCCGGCCGCTGCCCCATCATGCTCGGCCTCGGCGGCAACAACACCCTCAACCTCACCGACACCATCGCCCGCACCAACTTCGACGGCATCTCCGGCATCCTCTCCGTCACCCCCTTCTACAACAAGCCCAACCAGCGCGGCCTCCTGCAGCACTACCGCTCGGTGGCCGAAGCCTCGCCCGTGCCCGTCGTCATCTACAACGTCCCCGGCCGCACAGGCGTCAACCTCGCCGCCGAAACCACCCTCACCCTCGCCAACGAGTGCCCCAACATCATCGGCATCAAAGAAGCCTCCGGCAACATCCAGCAGGCCATGGAAATCCTCCGCCAGCGCCCCGCGGGCTTCCGCGTCATCTCCGGCGACGACGCCCTCACCTACCCCCTCCTCGCCCTCGGCGCCGACGGCGTCATCTCCGTCGTCGCCAACGCACTCCCCAAGGAAATGTCCGACATGGTGCGCCTGGCCATGAAAGGCGACCTCAAAAAAGCACTCCCCCTGCAGATGAAGATGCTCCCCCTCATGAACGCCATCTTCGACGAAGGCAACCCCACAGGCATCAAAGCCCTCCTCGAAATCCAAGGCTCCATCACCAACATCCTGCGCCTCCCACTCGTCAAAGCCTCCAAACCCCTCACCAACAAACTATCCACCCTCTACAATGAATTTAAAAACTAGACTCGACGACGTCCGCGCCGAATACCTGCGGCGCCTCTCCCCCACCGACGACACTTCCCTGCTCGCCCAACTCGAGCAGCACATCACCGCGCGCATGGGCAAAATGCTGCGCCCCCAACTCCTCCTCCTCGCCGCCGACACCCTCGGCCAGGCCGACACCCCCCGCACCACCCTCCTCGCCGTAGCCGTCGAGATGCTCCACAACGCATCCCTCCTCCACGACGACGTCATCGACCACGACGACCTCCGCCGCGGCCAGCCCTCCGCCAACGCCCGCTTCGGCAACACCGCCGCCGTACTCGCCGGCGACTACCTCCTGGCGCAGGTAATGACCATCCTCCACGAAGTCGACGACCGCGACGCCGCACTCCTCGTCAACCGCACCGTCACCACCATGGTCCAGGCCGAACTGCTGCAACTGCAAACCAGCAATGAGAAATTAGGAATTAGGAATGAGGAATTGGCTGACGCAGAAAAAAATCCCAATTCCCCAATTCCTAATTCCAAATTCCTAATTCCTAATTCCTCCACCTACCTCCGCATCATCGACGGCAAAACAGCCTCCCTCTTCGCCTGCGCCTGCGCCCTCGGCAACCCCCTCTACTACGACTTCGGCCTCCACTACGGACGCCTCTTCCAACTCCGCGACGACATCGCCGACCACGAGGACAACCCCTTCACCGCCAACCTCATCGAACAGGAAACCGCAGCCCTCGCTGCAATAAAAAACCACCTGCCGATACTTATTTAAAATCAGTTATGAGTTAAGAGTTATGAGTTAAGAGTTATGAGTTAATCACCAATCAATCCGAAAATAAAAAAAACAGTCATGAAAAAAATCCTCCTCACCCTCGTCGCCGCCCTCTTCATGGGCACCGGCCTCATGGCCCAGAACGCCACCATGCCGCAGAACATCACCCTCCGCACCATCGACGGGCAGAGCGTCCCCTCCTCCGTCATCCAGAACGACGGCCGCCCCGTCATCGTATCCTTCTGGGCCACATGGTGCAAGCCCTGCAACCGCGA